>DASTEQ010000060.1:0-3464 GCA_035709505.1 Candidatus Limnocylindria bacterium | reverse complement strand
CCGATGGCTGGCGGACGTGGCCGGCGCGCCGATCCGCGCCCGATGGCGTGTGATCGTCATCGAGCAGGCCGACAGCGCCAACGAGCAGGTGCAGAACGCCATGCTCAAGGCGCTCGAGGAGCCGACCACGCGGCAGCTGTTCATCCTCGTCGCCGACGATCCCCGCCGGCTGCTGCCCACCATCCGATCCCGCGCTGTGGCCATCCGCCTCGGCCCCGTGCCCCGGGAGGCATTGGCCCACTGGCTCCTCGAGCGCCGACCAATGACCGATGAGCAGGCCGCCGCACTCGTTCGTCTTGCCGATGGACAGGTAGGGCGGGCGCTGGGCCTGGCCGACAACCCGGCGCTGGTGGAGTGGCGCGGACGGACCCAGCGCGAGCTCCTGGCGCTGCTCGACCATGGACGCGCCGATCGCCTGGCGGCGGTTCGAGAGCTGCTCGACGAGGCCGCGCGCCTCGCGCTCCCACCCGTCGACCCCGGCGAGGTCGATGCCGGCGAGCCAGCACCGCGGACCCCAACCGGTGTTCAGCGCGCGGCGGCGACCGCGATCATCAGCGCGTGGGTCGACCTTGCGCGCGACCTCGCGGTGACCGCCGCGGGCTCCCCGGCGCTTGCGGTCTCGGCCGAGCTGGTTCCGGGTCTCGCCGCCACGGCTGGGCGGCGATCGCCCGGCGAATGGGCCTCCGTGACGCGCCAGCTGGAAGGGATCCGGGACGCCCTCGTGGTCAACGTGAGCCCACGCCTGGCCCTCGAGGCGGCGATGCTCGCCTGGCCTCAGCCCTCCGCGCGGTGAGCGGCGCCCAGCGGCTGACGGCCCGTGTCCGCGGACGAGTCCAGGGAGTCGGCTACCGCTGGTGGGCCGTGGACGTCGCCACCCAGCTGGGCCTTGTCGGCTGGGTGCGCAACGCCGATGACGAACGGGCCGTGGAGCTCGTCGCCGAGGGGGATCCCACCGCGCTCGACGCGTTTCTCCCAAGACTTGAGAGCGGCCCGAGCGCGGCACGGGTCGACTCCGTTGAGGCCGATCGCGGACCGGCGACCGGTGGGCTGACCCGCTTCGAGATCCGGAGGTGAACTGGCGCCTCCTCGGCTGCGGCCTGCTCGGGGCGGCCGTGTTCGTGGCGCTGGGCATCTGGGCGCTCACCCTGGCCATGGGCCGGATTGGCTGCCCGGCCACCTTGAACTGGGACGACCAGACCTATGTCGCCGTCGGGGAGACAACCTCGACCCCGAGTCTCGGCGACGGCGAGCCCATCCAGCTGGGCGTGACCTTCGTGGGCGTCCTGACCCGAGAGGTCTATGGGCCCGAAGGCAGTTCCCCGACCGCGGAGCCGGAGGACCGCCCCGAGCAGCTGGCCATGGCGTGTGGTGACGAGACCTTCCAGACCTACGCCCTACCCTGAGGTCGGCCGGGCCGATCCGAACAGTCGGCTGTCCGTCGCCTCCGCGTAACGATCCGTCATCCCCGACACGAAGTCGCCGACCTGGGTCACCAGGTCGGCATCGGTCTGTCGGAAGCTCGGGGGCACCTCGTCGGGGTTGGCGAGGTGGTGGTCCATCAGGCGGCGAAGCAGGTCGATCGCCACCTGCTGCTGCGCCGCCTGCTCCGGGCGGAGGTAGACGCGCTCGAACATGAAATCGCGCAGCTCGTGCATCAGGCCGAGGGTCTCCGCGTCCATCCCGATCTCACCCGCCCGCAAACTTTGGTCGATCACCGCGGTGATGAGCTCACCGATCCACAGCCGACCGGGGGGACCCAGGCGCTCGAGCAGGTGGGAGGGGAAATCGGCCTCCGCCAGGACACCGGCGCGCAGTGCGTCGAGCGCGTCGTGGGTCAGGTAGGCGATCCGGTCTGCATAGCGGACGCACAGGGCCTCTGGGGTGTTCGGCGGTGGCGTGATCTTCCAGGTGTGGGCCCGGATGCCGTCGCGCACTTCCCAACTGAGGTTCAGATCCTCGAGCACCTCATACAGCCGGACGCTCTGCGCGGCATGGTGCCAGCCGGCTGGCGGGAAGTAGGGGGACAGCGCTTCCTCCCCGGTGTGTCCGAACGGCGTGTGCCCGACGTCGTGCCCCAATGCAATGGCCTCGGCCAGGGCCTCGTTGAGGGCGAGTGCCGCGGCGAGTGAGCGAGCGATCTGTGCCACCTGGAGCGTGTGCGTCAGGCGCGTGACGTAGTGGTCGCCCTCCGGGTTGAGGAATACCTGGGTCTTGTGCTTCAGGCGCCGGAACGCCTTGGAATGGATGATCCGATCCCGGTCGCGCTCGAACGCGGTCCGGAAGGGATCCGGCTCTTCGGGGCGCACCCGCCCGCGCGAGGCGACGGAACGAGTGGCCATCGGCGACAGCTGGCTTGCCTCCTCCGCCTCCCGCGCCGGTCGGTCCCGCCGCTTCAGCGCTCCCACGCCCCGATGATGGCCGATCGGGACCGGTTCTTGCCGCCGCGCGACGACCCGCCCGGTCCCTTCGTACTGGGCAGACCGGGTCAGGGTGGATTCCGGATCGGTTCGGTAGGGTGGCGGTCAAGGGTTCGCACCGTGGCAGGAGGTCGCCCACGAGCATGCCGATGATGTCAGGCCGGGTCCGACGCGTGATCGTCGGGATCGTGGCGGCGGTGGCCGTCGTTGGCCTGGCACCCGCAGTTCCGTCCGCGGATGCCGAACCGGTCAGGGTCGGCGCATCCGAGACCACGCATGCCGTCGACCGCAGCCACGAGTTCCGCCTCGAGCCCGATACGACGCACATCGCCATCCGGTGGTCCGGCCATCCGACGGCGACCGTCCATGCCTCCCTCAGCCGGGACGGGTCAACCTTCGAGGCGCCGATCCACGTCGAGGTCGACGAGGTCGGCGCGGCTCGTCGGGACGGCGTCACCTACGGCGCGCTGATGGGCGTGACCGATATGCGCGTGGTACGCGTGACGGCTGACCGATCACTGGCCCAGGTCACCGTCCTCTCGCTCGACGCGGCGGTCGATGTCCAGGCCAGGTTCGGGCTGGGCGCCGATGCCGCGGGGGTGAATGCACCGCCGGGCGTGATCTCGCGAGCCGGATGGGGAGCCGACGAGAGGATCCGCTTCGACCAGTGGGGCGAGGAGCGATGGTGGAGCCAGTACTTCCCGCTCCAGAAGCTCATCGTCCACCACACCGCGGGAGCGAATGGGGACCCGAATCCGGCTGCCACCGTGCGCGCCATCTACCACTACCATGCGGTAACCCAGAATTGGGGTGACATCGGCTACAACTACCTCGTCGACGCGCAGGGCCGCATCTACGAGGGCCGCCACTCGCGCGAGTACTGGAACGGCGCGACGCCGACCTCCGACAACGCAGCGGGCCAGGTCATCTCCGGCGGGCACGCTCTGTATCACAACGCCGGGACGATGGGCATCGCCCTTCTCGGGAACTTCACGTCCCAGTCGCCGACCACCGCTGCCCGGTCGTCCCTGATAAACCTGCTGACCT
>DASTEQ010000059.1:0-15938 GCA_035709505.1 Candidatus Limnocylindria bacterium | reverse complement strand
GCGAGACGGTCGACGTGCCGCGCCTGGTCGGGCAGACCCGGGACGAGGCCAACGCGACCCTGGTCCAGGCCAACCTTGTCCTCGGCTCGGTGACCCAAGAGTTCTCCGATCAGCCGGAGGGCACGGTCATCCGTTCGAACCCGGCAGAGGGGACCACGGTGGAGGTCGGCGACCAGGTCGACATCGTCCTGTCCCGTGGTCCGGAGCCAACACCCACTCCGCAGCCGACACCCCCGCCCACGCCGCCACCGACCCCCACCCCGCCGCCGCCCACTCCGTCGCCCACCTAGCCGACCGAGTCGACCTGTCGGCGGTGCTAGGATGGCCGCCGCTTACCCGTCCCCACACTCCGAGGTCAGGTGCCCATGTCCGCCGTCGCCGTCGACGAATCCACCTTTGAAACCGAGGTCCTCAACAGCGAGAAACCGGTGCTGGTGGACTTCTGGGCACCCTGGTGCGGGCCGTGCCGCCTGGTGTCCCCAGTGGTCGAGTCGATCGGCGACTCCCATGCGGAGAAGATCGCGGTGGCCAAGCTGAATACCGATGAGAACCAGGACCTCGCCATGCGCTACAGCATCTTCAGCATCCCCACCCTGATCCTGTTCAAGGACGGCCGCGAAGCGGCTCGCCTGGTCGGCTACATGCCGCAGCAGGTCATCGAGGAGCGCCTGAGGAACTGGCTCTAGGCCACCCAGCCGATGGCAGGACGGCCTCCACCCCGTCAAATCGTCATCCGGCCCGAGCGCCGGACCGGTTCGGAGCGCCGCAAGGCCGAACCCGAGGCCGAGGCGCCGTCCGACCGCCGGCAGGCCGACCGGCGGACGATGTGCTGGGAGGTCGAGAACTGCGACCTCGCCATTCGGTACCGGTGTCCGGCCTTCATCCTCCGCCGTCCCTGCTGGGAGCTGTGGGCAGTCGAGGGGCTGGGACCGGCGCGCGCCTGCTGCCACAACGAGATCGACTGCGAGCCGGGGCGCTGCGCGATCGCCGAGAAGCGCTTCGCCAGCACCGCCACCGCCACCGCCGAGCCGCTTGCCGTCCACGTTGGCCGCCGCGGGGCTCCGCTTGGCTTCAGCCGGCCGCGTCGGCACAGCTGCCCGAACTTCTACGTGACCCACGGCTCCGGCGACCGCATCCCGGTCGACGCCCCGCACCTCCTCCGCTCACTGGCCAAGCAGGAGGGCACCGTCTCCCGCTGCCGCGTGCGCGGCGGGGTCCACCTCGACAGCGGCTACGTGACCGACCTGTGCCTCACCGGCCAGTACCGCGACTGCGTGTTCTACGAGGACGAGGCGGACTGACCACGGCCCTCACCTATCCGGCCGCGGTGGCGGCCATCCGCCGTCGGGGTCGGTTCGGGGTGAGCCTGGGCCTCGACCGCATCAACCGCCTCCTCGCCGGTCTGGACCATCCCGAGCGTCAACTCCACGGCGCGCTGGTGGCGGGAACCAACGGCAAGGGCAGCGTGGTCGCCCTCGCCGGCGCGGTCCTGAGCGCGGCGGGTGCCATTGTCGGGGCGATGCCCAAGCCGCATCTCGTGACCTATCGCGAGCGAATCACGGTGAATGGCGCGATGCTCGACCGGGGCACGTTCGCCGCGGCGGTCGGGGCCGTCATCGAGCTCGCCGACCGTGACCCGGCCAGCGACGGGCCGCCGACCGAGTTCGAGGTGCTCACCGCCGCCGGGTACCTCGCCCTCGCGCGGGCAAACGTCGACGTGGCGCTGGTCGAGGTCGGGCTCGGCGGGCGCCTGGACGCCACCAATGCCGCCGACTTCGGGGTGGCCGCCATCACCAACGTGGCCCACGACCACGAGCGGCATCTGGGCCGGACACTCGCCCTGATCGGGGCTGAAAAGGCCGCGATCATCAAGGCCGGCGACCTGGCCGTGACCGGTGCCGCCGGGCGCGGGCTCGAGCCGATCCGGGATCGATGCGAGTCGCTCGGGGCTCCGCTGCGGCGAGCCGGCCGGGACCAGGCCTGGGAGGCACGCGTGGTCGAAAGCGGCTGGGACGGGGTCACGGTCGACCTGCGGACTCCGGCCGGTATCCTGCGGGACCTGCGGGTCGGGTTGCTGGGCAGCCACCAGGCGGCCAACGCCGCCGTGGCCGCGGCCATGCTCGATGCCCTGGAGGAGGACGGGGCGCGGCGCGGCCGCCCCCTTGCGGTGGACGAGGCCGCTCTCCGTTCAGGGATGGCGGCCGCTCGCTGGCCGGGCCGGCTCGAGCTGTTCCGCTCGGCGGCCGGCGGCCGCGACGTCCTCCTCGACGGGGCGCACAACCCGGCCGGCGCCCGCGCGCTTGCCCGCGCCCTCGCGGAGCTGGGCGTGCGAGGCTTTCCACTGGTGTTCGGCGCGATGCGGGGCAAGCGGGTGACCGCCGTGCTGCGAGCCCTTGCCCCGCTCGAGCCACGGCCGGTCTTCACGGCGGTGGCGGACCCGCACGCCCACCGCGCTGCCGAGCTCCTCCGGGCGTGGCGTCGCGTGGTGCCCGACGCGCGGGGGGCGGCGGCCGGGACGACAGCTGAGACGACCGACGAGGCGCTCGCACGGGCCGCGGATCCGCCGGGGCGCAGCCCGGTGGTGGTGGCCGGCTCGCTCTACCTGGTCGGGGCGGTGCGGGCTGCGCTGACCGGAGAGGAGGCAGACGCCTGATGGAGCGGCTGCGCTGGGGGGAACGGACGTACGTGATGGGGATCATCAACGTCACGCCCGACTCGTTCTCCGGGGACGGGCTGGCTCCGGCAGGGCGCTCGGAGGACGAGATCGTGGCCACGGCTGTTGAGCAGGCGCGCGAGTTCGTGGTCGCCGGGGCGGACATCCTCGACGTCGGCGCGGAGTCGTCCCGCCCGGCATCGGTCTATGGGGAGCACCCCACCGTGGATGCCGAGACCGAAGCCCGCCTGGCCGTCCCGGTCGTCGCGGCCCTTGCCGCACAGCTCGGGGACCGGGCGATGGTCAGTATCGACACGACCAAGGGCACGGTGGCGGAGGCGGCCCTCGCCGCCGGGGCCGGGATGGTCAACGACGTGTGGGCCGCCACTCGAGACCCGGGCACAGCTCGTGCCGCGGCAGCGGCGGGCGCGTACTTCGTGGCCATGCACAACAAGGACATCGCCGAGTACCCGGGTGGCGTCCTGGCCGAGGTCGTCGATTGGCTGCGCGAGCGGGCCGAGGCCGCGGCAGCGGCCGGCGTCCCCGTCGACCGAATCGTGGTCGACCCGGGCATCGGATTCGGCAAGACCCCGGAGCACAGCCTCGAGGTCCTCCACGGCCTCGGCGCGCTGCGCATGGCGCTGGATCTTCCGGTTCTGATTGGCACCAGCCGCAAGCGGTTCATCGGAGAGATCCTGGATGGCGCCCCGCCCGACGATCGGCTGGAGGGGACGATCGCCAGTGTCGTTTCAGCGGTGGCCGCCGGGGCCGACATGGTCCGGGTCCACGACGTGGGCCCGGTGGTCCGTGCGGTGCGGGTCGCGGATGCCATCACGCGGCGGCGCGCCGTCCCGCCAGGCGCCGCCCCGGACGCCGAAGCGGCGCTCCCCGGCCGGATCACGGTAGCCGGCATCGCGGCAAGTGGCCGTCACGGAGTCGGCGACGAGGAGCGATCCCAGCCTCAACCGTTCGAAGTTGACGTCTCCGTCACCACGGACGTCGACCGGGCGGCCGCCGAGGACGACCTCACGGCGACCGTCAACTATGCCGTCCTCCAGCAGCTGGTCATGACCCAGGTAGCGACGACCAGCTATCACCTGCTTGAAACGCTCGCCGCGGCGATCGCGCGGTCGGTCCTCGACCGCTGGCCACAGGTCGGAGGCGTCGAGGTTGCGGTTCGCAAGCCTGAAGCTCCGATGCCGGGGCCGTTCTCGAAGGTTGAGGTCCGGGTTCGCCTCGCCCGCTGACGATCAGGGCTGGCCTGGCAAGGTCCCGAGGATGATCTCGACTTCGAGCTCCTCCCCGCCGCGCAGCACGGTGAGGGGGACCGCGTCTCCGGGACGGTGAGGCAGCAGGAGGACGACGATATCCTGGCCGCCGTCGAGGGCGCGACCGCCGAGCTCGGTGATGATGTCTCCCTGCTGGAGGCCGGCGGCCTCCGCCGGACTGCCCTCGATGACTCCGGGCGCGCCGCCGGGACCTTCATCGATCAGGGCGCCTTCCTCGACCGGCAGACCGAGGTCGGCGGCGACCTGGCGGGTGATCATCGTGTACCACACGCCGACGTACGGTCGGGCGATCTCCTCGCCGCTGAGGGCGAGGGCCATGACCGGCTTCGCGAAGTCGATCGGAATGGCGAAACCGATGCCCTGGGCGTTGGTCGACACCGCCGTGTTGATGCCGATGACCTGTCCCAGGCTGTTCACCAGGGGACCGCCGGAGTTGCCAGGATTGATGGCGGCATCGGTCTGGATCAGGTGACGGAGGTCCTCCGTGCCGGAGGCGTCGCCGGCCCGGATCGCCCGGCCCAGGCCCGAGACCACGCCGGTGGTGACGGTGTCCGCGTAGTCGCCGAGCGGATTGCCGATGGCGATGGCGAGCTGCCCGATCTCGAGAGCCCCGGACGACCCGAGGGGAGCGGTTGGGAGGTCGGTCCCCTCGATCTTGATGATCGCCAGGTCAGTCAGAGTATCGGTCCCGATCAGAGTCGCCTCGAACTGGCGCGAGTCGGCGAGGGTGACGACCATGCTCTCCGCATCGCCGGCGACGTGGCGGTTGGTCAGGATCCAGCCGTCCGGATCAAAGATGAATCCCGAACCGGATCCGGTGCCGCCAGTGGAGACCGTCACGTCGATGGTCACCACGGCTGGGGCAACGCTGGCCACGGCGTCGATGACGGCAGAGGCCTCGTCGAGGGTGATCTCGTTGACCGTGGTGCCGGGCGGGATGTCGGGGCTCGCCTGCGGCTGGCTGACGCCGACCAGGTTGACGACCGCCAGTCCCGACAGCGAGCCGGCGACGATGCCAGCGGCAAGGGCGATGGCGATGAAGCCGAGCAGGCGTGGACGTCGGGCCGGTGCCGGATCGGGCGGCTCCGGCGGGAGCGAGCGGCGCGTCGACCATGCCGGCGCGGAGGACCAGCTGTCGGAGCGGGCGGGGACGGGCGCGGTCGGATCACTCGCGCCGTAGCGGTCGGTCTCGACCGCGGACGGCGGCTCGACCTCGAAGTCGGAGTGGGTCACGTCGGAAGTGTGCGGGATCGAGGGTTAGCCGTGGTCCGGGAGCGCGGTGAAGATTCGTTGATCAATCACTCGTCGCCGGCACCGGCTCAGCGCGGTCGCCGCCCGCCTCGCTCGGTGCGGCTTCAGTCCGCTCCCCGGCCGCGGCCGCTCCCTGGCGGGGCAGCACGACCCGAAAGACCGCCCCCTCGCCGAGGACGCTGGCGACCTCGATGAAGCCGCCGTGCATCTCCACAATGGATCGCGCAATGGCGAGACCGAGGCCGCTCCCCGACGCCCGTGCCTCCCCAACGTTCGTCCCACGGTAGAAGCGCTCGAAGATGCGCGGCAGCTCTCCCGGGGGAATGCCCGGCCCGGTGTCGCTGACCTCGATGATCGCCGCGTCGGCCTGGTCGCTGACCTGGACCGCGACCGTCCCGCCGGCGGGAGTGAACTTCACCGCGTTCCCGACCAGGTTGTTCACCAGCTGGACGATCCGCTCCCGGTCGAAGCGGATGGCGACCGTGGTCGAAGGAGCGACGTAGGTGACCCCGATCTGCCGCCCGGCGGCCGCCTCGGCCGAGGCCTCGACGGCGGCCCGCACCGGCTCCCGCAGGTCGCCGATCCGCACGTCCATCGGGAAGATGCCGGCGTCGATCCGCGACAGGTCCAGGAGATTGGCGCTCATCCACTCGAGGCGGGTCAGCTGCTCACTGGAGCGGTCCAGGAACTCGTGCCGCGTCTCCTCGTCCACGGCGCCGTCCCGCTGCAGCTCGGTGTAGGTGCGAAGCGCCGCCAACGGCGTTCGCAGCTCGTGGCTCACGTCTGCGACGAACTCCCGCAGCCGGTCGCGGTCCGACTCCAACAACCGGAGCGACTCGGTCAGGCGGTCGGCCATGAGGTTGAACTGGCCGCCGAGCTGGTCGATCTCCTCCACCCCGGCCGGGGGGACCCGGGCATCGAGCTGCCCACGCGCGAGCCGTCCCGCCAGGGTGCCCAGGCGACTGAGCGGCACGGTCAGGCGGCGCGCGGCCCAGACGCCCACGAGCAGGGACACGAGCAGCGCGATCGTCCCGGCCCCGACGAGGGCGCCCCGAACCTGGGTCAGCGTTGCGTCCCGCGTCGTGTACGGGACCGATGCGACGACCTCGAGCTGCAGGGTTCCGTTCGGGGCCAGCGGCTGTTCGGACAGCGGCAGCTCGATCGAAAAGGCGACCCGGCTGGATGGCGCGAAGGGGTCGGGCGCGAGCCCCTGGCTCTCGGCCGCTTCCACGTCCTGCGGCTCGGCAAACGCCGCCTCGGAGCCGTCGACCACGTTGAAGACCTCGAACGTCACCAGCAATGCGTCGGCAGCCTCATCCGTCGCGGGCTGGATGATCCGTGTCTCGCGCTGGTCCTGGTCGGTGAGGAACTCGCGGAGCGCAGGCTGGTTCGCGGTGTCGATGATCAGCAGGGCCGCGGTCTGCGCCGCGGACTCGGTCGTCGCCCGGCCCTGCTCCTCGAAGTAGCCGGGCAGGATCTGGTTCAGGGCAACGCCGCTGACGACCAGGGCCAGCAGGGCAGTGCTCGCGAGCGCCACGATCAGGCGGACGTCGAGGCGGCGAACGAAGCGGCGGAGGAACGTGGGCTCAGTCCTCGGCAAACGCGTAGCCCACGCCGCGCACGGTCTTGATATAGCGCGGCTCGGCAGGGTCCGGCTCGATCTTGTCGCGGATGTGGCTGACGTGGACGTTGATCGTCCGCTCGTCCTGCTCGACCGCCGCGTCGTAGTCGCGCACGAGCTCGAGCAGCTGGCCGCGGGTGAAGACGCGTCCCGGCCGCGCGGCAAGGTGACGGAGGAGGTCGAACTCGGTGGCAGTCAGCGAGATCCGCTCCCCCTCCCGGGTCACCCGACGCCGGTCGAGGTCGATGAGCAGGTCGCCGCGCCGAAGGGTGTCAGCGGCCTGGGTGTCGGCCAGCTCCCCGTAGGCGCGGCGGAGGAGCGCTTTCACCCGGCTGGTCAGCTCCCGCAGGCTGAACGGTTTGGCGAGGTAGTCATCCCCGCCGATCTCCAGGCCAACGACCTTGTCCACCTCGTCCGTCCGCGCGGTAAGGAACAGGATCGGGACCCGGGTCTGGCGCCGCAGCTGGCGGCACACCTCGAAGCCGTCGATGCCCGGCAGCCGGACGTCGAGCAGGACGAGGTCGGGTGCCAGCTCGCTGAACCGACTGACGGCCTCCTCCCCGGTCGGGATCACGCTCACCCCGTAGCCCTCGCGCTCCAGCGCCACCTGGACGCCGCGGGCAACGGCCGGCTCGTCCTCCACGATCATGATGCTGGCAGCCACGACCCGCGATTCTAGACCGATGACCGTGGCCGGCCGTTTGCCCGCCCATCGGTCCACCTGTACCATCCGGCTTCGCATTCCCCGTCGTGGAGTCCCCCTGACCGATGACCCTCGAGCTGGCCGTTGACGCCCGGAGCGTGCTCGGCAAGCAGACCAAGCGCCTGCGACGCGCCGGTGCCGTGCCCGGAGTCGTGTTCGGCAAGAACACGGCCTCGATCCCCGTGCAGGTCGACGCCAAGCGGTTCGAGACGTTGTACCAGGCCGCCGGCCGGACGACGATCTTCCAGCTGGACGTCCCGGGCGAGGGCCCGCGCAGTGCGATCATCAAGTCGGTCCAGCGCCATCCTCTGAGCGGACGCGCGATCCACGTCGACTTCTTCCTGCCCGACCTCACGATCGAGCTCCAGGTCGACGTCCCCCTCGTCTTCACCGGGGAGGCGCCGGCCATCGAGGCCACGGGTGGGTCCCTGTTCACGTCGCTCGACCACATCAAGGTCAGCGCACTGCCGGCCAACCTGCCCCGCGAGATCGAGGTCGACGTGACCTCGCTGGTTGACCTCGAGGCCGCGATCCACGTCCGCGACCTGGGCGTGGAGTCGGACACGGTGCACGTCCTGAACGATCCCGAGGAGATGGTCGCCCGGGTCATGCCGCCGCGGGTAATCGAAGAGCCCGAGGTGGCGGTCGAGGAGGGCGAGGAGGGGCTCGAAGGCGAGGTTCCGGAAGGCGAGGCCGGCGAAGGGGCCGAAGCCGGCGGCGAGCAGTCGCCGACCGAGGACGAGGGCTAGCCCGGCTCCATCGTCATCGGAGTCGGTGTGCCGCGCGTCGAGAGGCCCGCGGGTCGAACGCCTCCCGCATCCCGTCGCCGAGGAGGGTGAACCCGATCAGCGCCGCGCCGAGCGCGATCATCGGCGGGAAGATGAGCCATGGAGCGGTGCTGAGGTTGTCGATCCCGATGTCGATCAGCGCGCCCCACGATGCACGCGGCATCTGGACCCCGAGCCCGAGGAACGACAGGGTCGACTCGGCAAGGATCGCCATCGGGATCCCCACGCTGACGGCCACGGTGATCGGTCCCATCGCCTGGGGCAGGATGTGACGGCGAGCAATCGTATTCTCGGGCACCCCGATCGCGCGGGCTGCCTCGATGTCCTCCTTCTGCTTCAGCGACAGGGTCTGGCCCCGAACGAGCCGGGCCGTCCCGACCCACGAGATCAGACCGATGGCGATGAACGTGGTGAGCAGCCCGTTCTGGAGCCGGAACAGCGGGGTGTCGACCACCGCGGCCGAGATCATGATGATGAACAGCAGGTCCGGGAAGGTGCCGATGATGTCCGTGAAGCGCATCAGGGCGGTCTCCGTCTTGCCGCCCCGCCACCCGGCCATGAGCCCGACCGGCACGCCGATGGCGACGACAACGAGCTGGGCGACCAGAGCGACCGTCAGCGAGACCTGGGCCCCATCCACCACCCGGGCCAGCTGGTCCCGGCCCAGCCGATCCGTCCCGAGGGGATGGGCCGGATCGACGAATGGAGGGATTGGACCCCCATAGGCGAGGACGGCTTCGAGGTCCTGCTCGTAGTAGGGCCATGGAATGAACAGTGGACCGATGAGCGCGATCAGGGTGATGACGACCACGATCACCACGCCGGCAACCCCGGCCGGCGACCGGAGCAGCCGACGCAGGGCATCGCCCCAGAAGCCGCGGCTCCGCTCGGCGACCGCCAGCGGCTCGTCGACGCCAACGACGCGCGCCTCAGCCACCGGGCACCGCCTCTGCGGTCACGATCCCGTCCCGGATCCGCGGGTCGACGACGCCATAGGTGATGTCCACGAGCGCGTTGGCGACGGCCACGACGAGCGCGTACACGACCGTGACGGCCATGAGCGTGTTGTAGTCGCGGTTCCGGATCGATTCGTAGTAGAGGCTGCCCAGCCCGCCCACGCCGAAGACGCGCTCGACGACGATCGAGCCGGTGACCAGCAGGGCGAGGATCGTTCCGCCGATGGTGAGGATCGGGATGGCGGCGTTCCGCATGAGGTGGACGCGGACGATCCGATCCTCGCGGAGGCCCTTCGAGTGGGCCGTCCGGACATAGTCGGAATGGAGGATCTCGAGGACGCTGGCCTTGGTGTGCCGCGCGATCTGCGCGAGGGGGAGGGCGGCCATGGCGATGACCGGCAGGACCCAGCTCTTCGCCAGGTCGGCGAACCAGGCCTCGCTGAACGGCTCCGGCACCAGGGTCGGGGGACAGCCGAAGGGGCACCATGTGAACGGGTTGGGGGGAACCAGGAGCTGGAGAAACGCCGCGACCGCGAATGCTGGAGCGGCCATCCCGACCAGGCTGAGCGCGGTCGCCGCGCGGCCGACCACTGTCCGGTGGCGCATGGCGGCGATGAGGCCCAGCGGGACGCCGACGAGCACCGCCACCCCGAAGGCCAGGCCGCAGATGATCAGGGTCGGCCCCAGCGAATGGATGATCATCGCCCCGACGTCGCCCCCGAAAGACATGCTCGTCCCGAGGTCGCCCTGGATGAACTTGCTGAGCCAGAGCAGGTACTGGATGGGTAGCGGCTGGTCGAGCCCAAATTCCGCATTCAGCTCGGCGATGATCTCCGGGTCGAGCTGGCGACCCTCGCGGTTCCACGGACTCCCGGGCGCGACGTGCATGATCGTGAACGCGACGACCGAGGCCCCCAGAACGATGGGGACCACCCACAGCAGACGGCGAACCGCGAATCCGAGCAGTTGAGGAACCTCCTGCGTACTACCCCGCCCGATGGTGTTGGGTTCAGTGGACGGGGGTTCAGGCCTGCTGGGACACGGTCCTCAGCTCCGCCGTTGGCCCCGTCACGACGATCGACTCCCCCGGCGCGAAGGCCCGGTCATCGGGCGGATGCGCCTCGTGCCGTTCCTCGCCGAGGAAGACCGCCAGTGTAAAGACACCGCGGCGGCGGAGCTCGCCGACCGTCTTCCCGTCCAGCCAGCTCCCTTCCACGACCGGGACCTCCTCGATCGAAAACGTCAGCTCGCCGTGGGATAGAGCCGCGTCGATGAAGTCGATCACGCGGGGGCGGACGGCCAGCTCAGCGATCCGGCGGCCGGCGGTGGCGTAGGGCGAGACGACCCGGTTGGCCCCGGCACGCAGCAGCTTCGCCTCCGTGTCAGCACTGTTGGCTCGGGCCACGATGAACAGCTCGGCGTTCAGCTGGCGGGCAGACAGGACGATGAATACGTTCTCGGAGTCGGAGTCCACGCAGGCGACCAGGCCGCGCGCCGTCCGGACCCCCGCCGTCTCGAGGGTGGCGTCATCGGTCGCGTCGCCGGGCACTGCCAAGTGACCATCCGCCATGGCCTGCTCTCGGGATTCGTCGTCGGTATCCACCACGACGACCGCCTGGCCGGAGTGGGAGAGCTCGCGTGCGACGGCGGCCCCGACCCGGCCGTACCCGCACAGGATGAAGTGATCTCGCGTCGCGGTCACGGCACGAATCATGGAGCGCGCCTCGCGCCGGCCGCTCGCCACCTCGTCGACCAGGTACTCGCTGACGATCCCGATCGAGCCGAAGATGATGGCCACGCCGGCGATGGCGACGGCCATTGCCCACACCCGCCCCGCGCTGTCCAGCTCGTGGACCTCGCGAAAGCCGACGGTGGTGAGGGTGGTGATCGTCTGGTAGATCGCGTCCTCGACCGACCAGCCTTCGAGAACCACGAATCCGGCCGTCCCGACCACCACCGCCAGCAGGACGGCAACCAGCAGGATTCGCACGTGACGGACCGTGACCCGAGCCGTACGACCGCCCAGAGATCGGTAGCGCTCGCGCGTCGCCATGGCGGTCCGATCGTACGCGACTGGCTGACCGAAATCGCCGGTTTCGCCATTCGGCCCGCGATATAGTCGGGCCCGGCATCGCCGCGCCCGCGCCCGCCCGGTCCGCTCTCCGCCGGACGTCCGCCGCGCGACGAGAAAGGAGCGTCCAACCGCCGGCATCCCATCCTCGCTCGCTCACGTTTCCGCCACCGTGCGGCCGTCGCCTACGTTCGCAGCACCAGTGAGGTACCGATGACGCAGCAGTCCAGCCGGGAAGAGGTCATCGCCCAGGACCGCAGGGACCTGCATGGCCTCGGCTACGCCCAGGAGCTCCTCCGCTCGATGGGCGGATTCAGCAACTTCGCCATCAGCTTCTCGATCATCTCGATCCTGACCGGCGCGGTCATCCTCTTCAACGTCGGGCTCACCATGGGCGGGCCGGCCTCGGTGGGCATCGGCTGGCCGCTGGTCACGCTGTTCACACTCATGATCGCGGCCACCATGGCTGAAATCGCATCGGCCTATCCGACTGCCGGCGGGCTGTACTACTGGGCCTCCAAGCTGCGGAGCAAGAACTGGGGATGGTGGACTGCCTGGCTCAATCTCGGTGGGCAGGTCTCGATCGTGGCCGGCATCAACTATTCGGCGGCGTTTTACCTGTGCGCCACCATCCTGAATCCGCTGTTCGGGATCGACCCGACGGTCGAGACGTTTGGGGTCCTGAACGCCATCTGGATCACCGGCATCCTGATCGCGATCGAGGTCGTGTTCAACGTGGCCGGCACCCGTGTCGTGGCGTTCATGAACGATCTGTCGGTGTGGTGGCACATCTTCTTCGTGGCAGCGATTGCCATCGCGCTGTACGCCCTGGGCAGCCAGCCGATTCATGACATCGGCTTCCTCTTCCAGGTATCGCCGGGCACCGATCCGGATGGCGTGCCGTGGGCCGAGATCATCCCCCTCGGGGTCGCCGGCGCCTTCGCGCTGAGCCTGCTCCAGTCGCAGTGGACTTACACCGGTTATGACGCCTCGGCGCACGTCGCGGAGGAGACCGTCTCAGCGCGCCGCGCCTCCGCGTGGGGAGTCTTCCTGTCAGTAGCGGTGTCGGCGATCGCGGGTTACGTGGTGCTCACCGCCCTCACTCTGAAGATGACCTCCCCCGAGGACGTACTCGCGAACAGCGCGGGCGGCGGCGGGGTGCAGTACATCCTGGAGGCCAACCTGGGAGCCGGGCTCGACCAGCTTGGCGGCCTGCTCGCAGCCGGGGTGGCCATCGCGATGACGTTCTGCGGGTTTTCGTCCATCGCCTCGGCTGGTCGAATGCTCTTCGCGTTCAGCCGCGACGACGGCGTTCCCGGGAGCCGCTGGCTGAAGAAGGTCAGCCACCGGTTCCGCACCCCGAGCAACTCGGTCGTCGCGATCAGCCTGCTGAGCTGGTTGCTCGTCCTGCTCGTCTTCTTCCTTGGCAAGGCGCTCGCTTCGGCTGGGGCACTTGACGATCCGCTTTACCTGATCTACGGCATCACGTCGGTGAGCACCGTCCTGCTGTACTGGGCGTACGCGTTGTGCATCTGGCTCGGCCTGCGCGGGAACCAGGAGTGGCGCGGTCGCCAGGCCTGGAGCCTGGGCGGCTGGAGCAAGCCGCTTGCCGTCATTTCCGTGATCTGGGTCGTGCTGTTCAGCTTCGTATTCCTGTATCCATTCGCGCTCAACCCGTCTTCGTGGTTGATCGTGGGGGTCTTCCTGATCTTCCTTGTGCTGTACTACTTCGCGTGGGCCCGGCATCGGTTCGCCGGTCCGGTTCCGCAGGGGACGACCGCTGAATTGGAGGCCATCGAGCGCGAGTTCGAAGAGGCCGCCGAGTCGTTGTCGGCCTGACCTCGCCCGGTCCCCTGTGACGGGCCGGCCGGACTCCCCGGCCGGCCCGTTTACCATCGGTCCCCGATGGGAGATAGCGCATGACGAAGACTGAATCGCATCCGAAGCGGGACGAGCTCATGGCCGCCATCCGGGATGGGCGGGTTGACACCCTGATCGTGGCCTTGACCGACATGCAGGGCCGGTTGATGGGCAAGCGGGTCCAGGGCCAGGCCTTCCTGAACGGGGCGATCGACCACGGCGCCCATTTCTGCACGTACCTGCTCGGCACCGACATGGAGATGAACACGCCGGACGGGTTCGAGCTCATGAACTGGGAGACCGGATACGGGGACTGGATCGCGGACCCGGTGTGGGACACCTACCGGGAGGTCCCGTGGCTCGAGAAGACCGCGATCGTGCTGTCCGACACGGTCGACCACCACGGCAACGAGATCCCGGTTTCCCCCCGCACCCTGCTCAAGAAGGTGTCGGCCCGCGCAGCCGGCGCCGGCTTCCGGGTCATGGCCGGATCCGAGTACGAGTACTACCTGCTGACCGATACCTACGAGCAGGCCCATGCCAAGGGCTACGTCGGCCTCGATCGGTTCGGTTACTACAACGAGGACTACCACCTCTTGCAGGCCACCAAGGCCGAGCCCATCCACGGCCGCCTGCGCAACCTCATGACCGAGGCGGGCATCCCGGTCGAGTTCTCGAAGGGGGAGGCGGCTCCCGGCCAGCACGAGGTGAACATCCACTACACCGATGTCCTGGACATGGCCGACCAGTCGGTCCTGTTCAAGCACGGAGCCAAGGAGATCGCCTGGCTGAATGGCTACGGGCTGACGTTCATGGCCAAGCCCGACCACACCTGGACCGGCTCGAGCGGCCACCTCCACATGTCGCTGTGGGACAAGAGCGGCAAGCAGCCACTGTTCCATGACGCGAAGGCCAAGCCCTACGGGATGTCAAAGACGATGCGCCACTTCCTGGGCGGGATGATGAAGTTCTCCCGCGAGCTGGCCGTCTTCTGGGCCTGGAACGTGAACTCGTACAAGCGGTACGCGGTCGCGTCCTGGGCCCCGGTCAACGTGGTGTGGGGCCGCGACAACCGAACGACCGGCTTCCGGATCGTGGGTGACGAAGCCGGCCTGCATATCGAGAACCGCTTCCCCGGCGGCGACATGAACCCGTACCTCACCTACGCCGCAGTGATCGGGGCGGGGCTGCTCGGGATCGAGCGTGAGATCGAGCCGCCCGAGGAATACCGCGGCAATGGGTACATGGCGACCGGCTGCGACAAGATGCCGCGGGCACTCCACGAGGCCATCCGCGAGCTGGAGGCGAGCCAGGCCGCCATCGACATCTTCGGGGCGGAGGTCGTGGCCCACTACCTCAACGCGGCCCGGGTCGAGCAGGAACAGTACGACGCGATCGTCCACCCCTGGGATCGCGAGCGCTACCTCGAGCGCGGCTGAGGATCGGACTGATGCGGCTCGCGGACAAGGTCGCGATCATCACCGGCGCCGGGAGCGGGATGGGCCGGGTCGCGGCCGAGATGTTTGCCGCGGAGGGAGCGAAGGTCGTGGCCGCCGAGTTCGACGAGCGCCACGGCACCGACACCGTGGAGGCCGTCCGGGCGGCGGGCGGCGAGGCGGTGTTCGTTCAGGCCGATGTCTCGCAGGAGACCGATGCGGCGGCGATGGTCGCCGCCGCGATGGATCGGTATGGGCGGGTCGACGTCCTCTACAACAACGCCGGGATCATGCCGGAGGCCGACCATTCGGTGACCGATACCGATGTCGCGGTGTGGGACCAGGTCATGGCGGTCAACGTCCGGGGCGTGTTCCTCGGCTGCAAGTACGCCATCCCGCGAATGGTGGAGCAGGGGTCCGGATCGGTCATCAACATCAGCTCGTTCGTGGCCCTGCTCGGCTGCTCCGTGCCCCAGGACGCCTATACCGCGTCGAAGGGCGCGGTCCTGTCCCTGACGCGGTCGCTGGCAGTCCAGTTCGGGCCACAGGGGTTGCGCTCGAATGCCATCTGCCCGGGACCGATCGAGACCCCCTTGCTCATGGACTGGCTCGTGAAGGACGAGGCCGCACGCGACCTGCGCCTCAGCCGCAATCCCACCGGACGGTTTGGGAAGCCGGAAGAGATCGTGAACGTCGCGATCTACCTCGCCTCAGACGAGTCACGGTGGACGAACGGCGCGCACTTCGTGATCGACGGCGGGATCAGCGTCAACTACTTCTGATCGGATGGCGCGCCGCTCGCCGCTGACGATCATCGCCGGTGTGCTGCTCCTTGCCTGGGCGGGAATGCTCGCCTACGTGAGCGTGCCTACCCTGCTGAGCGACGATCCGTTCTGGGACGGAGGGATCTCGGTCCTCGGTGCGTTCATCGCGAGCGCGCACCTGGCGGCCGGGGTGGGCGTGCTGGCGCGGGCATGGTGGGGTCGGCAGCTGGGCCTGGTCATGGGGTGGATCGGTCTCTTCGGGACGGTGGCCGTCGTCGGGACCCTGGCGGCGAGCATGCTGTCGACCGACCTTCCGCAGGAAACGCCGCTCGTGTTGGCCATCCCGGCCGGCATGGCCATCCTGTATGCGGTCATCGTCTTCGCCCTCTGGCGCGCGAAAGCCGAGTTCGCGCCCGGCGTGGGCGCCGACTAGCATTCCGCCGATGAGCGGCGGCAGGTGGTCGGTCCTGTGGCTGATCGGCCTCACCTGGCTGGCGCTGGCGGGCTATATCCTGGGCCGCTTCGCTAACGACGCGTTCCCGACCT
>DASTEQ010000058.1:0-2280 GCA_035709505.1 Candidatus Limnocylindria bacterium | reverse complement strand
ATCGGCCTCTTCATCATGGTTGGCGGCATCATCGAGGTCGGGCTCATCGACCTCATCGCCGGGGGGATCGACGACGTCACCAGCGGCGAGCTGGCCCCCACGGCCTTCCTGATCCTGTGGCTGTCGGCCGGGCTGTCAGCGATCATCGACAACATCCCTTACACCGCGACCATGATCCCGGTCGTCGACCAGCTGGTGGGCAGCCAGGGCCACGGCGCGGACGTCCTGTGGTGGGCGCTGGCCATCGGCGCCGACTTCGGGGGCAATGCCACGATCATCGCCGCGTCGGCAAACGTGACGCTCGCCAGCCTGTCCGAGCGGGAGGGACACCCCATCCGGTTCGGGACCTTCGCGCGCTACGGGATCCCGGTCACGGTGGGGACCATGCTCATCGCCACCGTCTATGTCTGGGTGCGCTACCTGCTCTAGCGGGATCGGTCCACAGGATCCTGGGACGCCGGGAGGCCCCTCGCGGACGAGGGGCCTCCACATCGATCAAGACGCCGGGCCGCAGCCCGACCATCCTTGGCTCAGTTGCCGCCGGGCGTGATCTCCACGGTCGGGGCCTCCCAGTCGTCGCCGGTCGTGTCGCCGGAGAGACCCTCCCAGGCGGCTTCGCGGATGGCGGAGTTGAACGCCGCGTCATCCGGGGCTGCGGTGAGGATCCCGGCCGCGGTGGCCGTATCAATCGTCTGGGCCAGGACGTCTGCGTCCAGGGCGCCGATCCCGTCAGGGGCCGGCCAGACGAGCTTGTTGATCTCGTTCATCATCCAGGCCAGGTGGCCGCGACCCCAGGTGCTGCCGCGGTCGACGGAGTACTGGACGCAGTCATCCGGGTTGTCGCGGCAGTACATCCATCCCCGGAACGACGCCTGGAGGAAGCGCATCGCGACTTCGGTGTTGTTCCCCTCGTCCAGCCACGACTGCCTGGCCCACAGGGCGTCCTGAAGCATGGCGGTCCCGAGCTCGTTGAAGTCGAAGACGTAGAACTGGTCCGGCTGGAACAACTCCCCGGTGGTCGGGTCGGTGGCCTCCAGGAGCTGGGCCCATTCGTTGTAGATCATCGCCTCGGCGACGTCGACGCAGTCGCTGTCGCTCGCCGCGCACCCGTCCTGGGCGGCGATGAGCTCGTTCATGGTGAAGGCCTGCTCGACGCGGGTGAAGTCATCCGGCGGCGTCAGGTCGGCCAGCAGCGTGGCCGTGGCCAGCACCTCGAGCTCGTTGCCGAAGCCCCACGCGCCGATCCGCTTGCCAGCCCACTCCTCGACGGTGTTGATCCCGCTGTCGGCCCAGGCGACCGACAGGGTGGCTGATCGCTGGAAGACCTGCGCCAGGTGGACGAGGTCGGACCCCGCTTCGCGAGCCTGGAGCACTTTCGGGACCCACGCGATCGTGAACTCCGGGCCGTTGGGCTGGGAACCCACCTCCTGCGGGACGATGGTGCCTCCGCCCGGCAGGATCGTGACGTCCAGGTTGACGTCTTCGTAGTACCCCTGCTGGACGGCCGCGAAGTAGCCGCCGAACTGGGCCTGGTCGAGCCACTGCAGCTGCAGCGTCACCGATGCCGGCTCGTAGCTGACCTGGCTCCCGGCCGCGCTCGGCTCGGTGCTCTCGCCCTCGCTGGGGCTTGGGCTGGCGCTCGACTGACAGGCGGCCAGGAGGAGCATGCCGGCCAGGACCAGCACGCCAGAAATACGCGTAACCCTCATCTCCACTCCTCGATGTGATGGCCCAGGGCCGGACCATCCGTGACTGCCGATTCTACGGGGGACCGATCCCAGCCGATCGCGGGCCGTGCACGTCAGGCGGGCTGGTCCCCGCGCAGTGAGGCGTGCCATGGGATGAGCAGACGCTCGAGGAGCACGACCCCGAGGTACATCACGATGCCCATCAGCGACACGACCAGGATGGCGGCCCACGTCACGTCAAACCGCAGCCCACTTGCCGCCGAGACGACCACCCGCCCCAACGTGTTGGTGAGGCCGCCGAAGTATTCGCCGACGACGGCCCCGATGAGGGCCAGCGTGGTCGCGATCTTCAGCCCGGTGAGGAAGAAGGGCAGGGCATTGGGGATCCTGACCTCGCGGGTCACCGTCGAAGGGGCGGCCGCGTACGAGCGCATGAGCTCCAGCGCCGATGGCTCCACCTGGGTCAGGCCGCGGAGCGTGTTGATCATGATCGGGAAGTAGACGAGGGTGGCGGCGATCGCCATCTTCGACAAGGGGCTCAGGATCCCGAACCAGCTGTTGGCGATTGGTGCGAAGGCGATGATCGGGATCG
>DASTEQ010000057.1:0-7937 GCA_035709505.1 Candidatus Limnocylindria bacterium | reverse complement strand
TGGACCCATCTCGTCGCTCTATCGATCCGCCCCCCAAGAGCGGACTGACCAGCCCGATTACCTCAACGCGGTGGCGGTCGTGGAGACCGCGCTCGAGCCGCGACAACTCCTGGCGGAGCTGAAGGCCATCGAGCGGCGACTCGGGCGCGATCCGTTTGGCCATCGGTATGGGCCACGCCTGGTGGATCTCGACCTGCTGGCGATCGAGGGCCGCTGCGTGGACGACGAGCCGGACCTGGTGGTGCCGCACCCGAAGCTGGCCGAACGGCGGTTCGCGCTGGAGCCGCTGGCCGAGCTGGACCCGGACCTGAAGCCGTGGGCCGAGTGCCCCGGTGACCGTCGCGACCTGACCGTGGCGGAAGCGCTGGCGGCGGTGATGGATCAGGTCGTGGAAGTCGTCGAAGGCCCCGGCTGGGCAGGAATAGCGGAACCCCAATAGAACGGGCCGCTGGCCGACAGCTGGGCCGTCCATCCGATGTGGTCGAGCCGCTTTTCGAGGTCTTCCGGGCGCCAGAGGACCTTGACCGCGCGGAAGGCCGTGCCATCGGTCAGCTCGCGCTGGACGACGCCCGCCTCACGGTCGATCCAGTCCTCCTCCCACCGGCCGTGGTCCGCCTCGTCGACGAGGAAGACCCGCCCGCCGGGGCGGAGGAGGCCGCGGACGAGCGACCAGAAGCCGTCGGACCGCGCGGGCGGGACGTGCGAGAGCCAGAAGCCGAAGAAAACGACGTCCCAGTTCGGCTCCGGCTGGAGGGCGAAGACGTCCGATTCGACGAAGTGGATGTTCGCCGCGGGGTGGCGGGCAGCATTCACGGCGAGCATCTCCGGAGCGGCGTCGACCGCGGTCAGCTCGTCCGCGAGCTCGGCCACGAGGCCTGTCCACAGCCCGGTGCCGGCAGCCAGCTCCAGAACGCGACCCCGGGGCTGGAACTCGCGGATCGCCTTGCGAACGCGGTCGAGGTCCGGCCCGAAACGGTCATCGGGGGAGGTCGACGTGGCGTCGTATTCCGCCGCCCGACCGCGGTAGTAGCGGATCTGCTCCGCGATCAGGCTTCTGTCGTCCATCGACCGCGTGGCGCCCAGGATCACCGCGGCATGCCCGGCGGGTGGCAGTCGGCCTGTTTCCCGGCTACCGGAGCAGGTACTCCACGATCCGGTCCATCACGTCCAATCGGGTGCTGGCATCGGTGATTCCCTCGAATCCGAACCCGAGGTAGACCGAGTCTGGGGTCGTGATGGCGGCACCTTCCCGGATGCCCAGGCCGCCGCGCCGAGTCCAGTCATTGAGGTTTGGCCCCTCGATGTTGTCCTCGTCCTGCGGGGCCCCGGGGATCGTCCAACCGTCCATCGGGTCCCCGTCGTCCTCGAATGACGTCGACCCCTCCCCGGTGGACACCTCGATGTCGTCGACGAACACGCCCGGGAACTGCTGGAGCCCCCAGTCGCTGAGGACGGTGATCGAGACCTCCACCTGCTGACCGGCAAACGCCGACAGGTCGATCTCGAATTGCTGCCAGCCCCCCGAGGATCCGTTGGCGGCATTCCAGCTCCCGGTCGTGCCGGTGTTGCTGCACGATCCATCGGCCTCGACGAACGTCTGGTAGTGGCTGAGGAATGGATGCAGGACGTTGTCCTCGTCAGCTGGGTTGGACCAGCCGCCGGTGCACGCCTGGTCGGAGCTCAGGTCATCGGACGTATGCCCGTTCGCGTCAGGCAGCGTGGTCCAGTTGTCCTGGCCGACGGTGTGGGCCTCGACGATCATGTAGTCGAAATCCAGCTCGAGGTTGTAGCTCGTCCAGAAGGACAGCGTCGCGCCGCCCGCCGGGACGTTGATCGTGTGCGCAAGCCGCTTGTAGGCCCGGTCGGCACGCTGCGACCACATGAATGAGGCGCCGGTGTGGGGTTCGAACGGACCGGCCAGGCCCGTTTCGTAGATAGCGGAGATCTCGCTGGCGAACTGCGGGAAGCTTCCGGCCGGATCGGTGACCTGGAGGTAGTCCTCCAGCGCGATGAACGACGAGTCGATGTTCTGGTTCTGCGCGCTGTCCGGCCCGTTGCGCTCCAGCGCCACGCCGTCGAGGGGATCGTCAACGCCGCTGATGGGGAACGGGTCCCCTGTGTCAGGGTCAAGTCCTCCGGCCGGCGTCAAGATGGCCGCCCCCAGCCAGTACTCGATCGGGTCACCCTGGTTGTTGCCCGAGCCGAAGGACGGCAGGCAGCGGGCGAAGACCTCATCGCTCGAGGTGCACTGGAGGTTCTCGAACGGGTCGTAGAATTGCCCGCCGAGGGAGGTCGTGTACTGCTGGCCGGCGCGCTGGCCGGTGTACAGCACCCGGCCGCCCTCGTTCATGAAGTCGCGGAGCTCGTAGATCTCCTGCATCGCGAGCCGGGAGACGTTGCCGGGACCCCAGCCGGGCTCGCGAGTCACGACGTCGTTGCCGGTGTACCAGATGACCGCGTCGTAGTGGCTGAGGACGCCGAGGTTGTCCGGCGCCTTCCGCCCGTTGGCGTCGACGTCGTACACGTCGAATGGCTCACCTTGTGCGGTCAGCGCGTCGGTGTAGAAGCTCAAGAAGTTCGGGCCAGACGCCTGCACCGGTGAGGCGCCGGTGTAGTCCTCGGCGGCGACGACGAGGAGGCGATTGCCCGTGTCGGAGACTACCTCGTAGGTGAACGAGTCGCTTCTTGCGCCGCCCCCCTCGTACCAGACTTCGACCTGATCGCCCACGGCCGTCCCCGTCACGTTGGCGGTCATGACGCGGTAGTGCGTCCCGGTACCGGGTCCATACCGCTCACCCCCGTTCCACTCGTGCGCGGCGACCTTGATCACGTCGCCGCCATTGACCCGGTATGCGAGCTTCACGGTGGCATTGCTCCGCTTGGCGAGGACGCGCACCTCTTGGATGTCGCCATAGGACTCGTCGAAGGTGAAGTCGAACAACGAATGGGCACCGTTCTGCGGATCGATCTCGTCCTGGTCGAAGTAGAACGCTTCGGTGGTGATCCCCACCGGTGAGATCGGATTCCCGGGGTTGGGTGCCGATCGCGCGAGGGCCAAGTGGAACGGGAGGATCCGCTCGAACTCGGCCTGCACCAGGTCTTCGTCATCTGGGAAGACGAAACCGGAACCGGGGATGCCCTCGCCGAGCTCTGGGGTGAAAGCCACCGTGCCGCGGCTGTCCGCGTAGTCGGTGGTCTCCCCATTGGTGACGTACAGCGTGTCGGCCGACTGGCCGGGGTTGAAGCCTTCGATCGCCGGGTCCTCGTCGGTCCCACCTAGGGCGACGTACACCGGGTTGTCGGCGTCCAGGGTGCCCGTCTGCCAGCCCTGCCCGTAGAGCAGCCACTCCCCGAAGGAGTGGATGTTCGACATGAACTTGGGCTTGATGCGGTTGATCAGGCCCTGGATGGCCTGGGTCTCGGGCTCAGACGCGGCGCTCGGCCCGCGGTAGGTGTCATCGGCCGGGTCTGGCGAGGAGCCTTCGTTGTCGTAGCCCCAATGATCGGCAAAGTTCCGGTTCGGATCTACGCCGTCGCCGATCGTGATCTGGCCATCGTTGTTGTTGTCGCGGAGGTTCTTCCGCCACAACCGCTCGTTGTCGAAGGTGAACTGGTAGCCGTCGGGGTTCGCGACGATGACGAACCACAGCTCGACGCGCCGCAGCAGGTCTCGGGTCGCGAGGTCGCCGGCGCGGTACTGGTCGATGAAGTAGTGGAGCGTCCGGCGGTTCACCTCGCCACTGATCCACTCCCGCGCGTGCTGCAGGGACGTGTACAGGACCGTGGGCTTGTTCGGCCGCCCGCCGTCAGTCAACCGGACCGCGAGGATGTCACGACCCTGGTGCGTCGTCCCGATGTCCTCCAACCGAACGAGATCCGGGTTATCCGCCGCGAGCTGCTCGAGCTCGTCCTGGATGCCACCCTCCTCGTCCCACGACCGCCAGACCGTGTAGCCGTTGAGGGCCTGGAGCTCGGCCTGCTCGCTGACGGTCTGCCCCTGCGCGTTCCGCACGAAGTCGACGTCGATCCCCTGGGCGCGGAGCCCCGCCGCCTGGCGGCGGGTGAGGACCGCCTGGGCCTGAGTGGCATCGAGGGTGTACTGGACGTTCAGCAGCTCGATGCCCACCGTGGCCTCCGCGACCGTGTCGGCTGGACCCTGGAGGACGTACATCTCCAGTTTCTCGTTCTGTGGGCCACCGGCGACCGCCGTGAAGGGCGGCATGGCCACGATGAGCACGAGGGCGAGAACGGTCCAGACCTTGAAGCGCATGGAATCTCCTCTGACCATGGAGGACGGGAACGGGGAGGACCCTAGAAGAGGCGCCTGGGGAAGTCAAACGCTGGCGCCCGATCAGCGGTGCGGATCGTCACCGCGTATCGTTGTCGCGCGATGACAACCAAGGTGACCAAGTCAGACGCCGAGTGGCGCGCTGAGCTGACCCCGCAGCAATACCACGTGCTGCGGGAGAAGGGCACCGAGCGGCCGTTCAGCGGTGAGCTCTGGAACGACCACCGGTCGGGTGTGTACCGATGCGCGGGCTGCGGCGCGGAGCTGTTCGCCTCCGACACGAAGTTCGAGTCCGGGACCGGCTGGCCCTCGTTCTACGAGCCGGCAGCCGCCGAGGCGGTGGATGAGGAGACCGATCGCTCGTTCTTCATGACCCGCACCGAGGTGAACTGCGCGACCTGCGGCGGCCACCTGGGCCACGTCTTCAACGATGGCCCGCGGCCGACCGGCCTGCGCTACTGCATCAACTCCGCGGCGCTGACCCTGGATCCCGACGAACCGCGCGAGGAGATGGAAATCGTCTGAGCGGGGTGGGATAGCCTGCTGGCGAATGTGAGGGGACACGCACCGTTGGAGGTAGCCATGGAGGCCCCGGGCCAGACCGTCAGGGTCCGCGACATCGACGTCCACGTCGTCCGGGTGGGTCGAGGGAACCCGCTGCTGGTCTGTGGCGGCCCCCAACTGGGCCATTCGTACCTCCGCGACTTCGATGCGCTGTCAGACGAACGTGAAATCCTCTACTTCGATGCGCGCGGCAGTGGTCGAACGAATCTTGGCGATCCCTCCCAGCTCACCCTGGCCGGGGCGATCGAGGACCTCGAGGGTCTCCGTGAGGCGCTCGGCATCGAGCGGCTAAGCTTGGTCGGGCATTCACTGGGTGGCCACATTGCCTACCTCTACGCGGCTGCCCATCCCGCCCGTGTCCAGTCGCTGGTCTTGGTCGACGTGGGTCCGCCCCTCACCAAGGCACTGGCCGTGGGCCTGTGGAGGGCGATGCAGGCCCAGCGCACCCCGGAGGATGACGCGGACATGCAGCGCATCCAGACCTCGGCGGCCTTCGAGGCTCGCGAGCCGAAGGCGATGGAGGAACTCATCCTGAACATCTACGCGCCGTTCTTCCGGGATCGACGCACGATCTCGACGATCGACCTTGGGTTTACCGACATCACCGCGGCGAACGTCGCCGACTACGAGGAGACCCTGGTGGCCACCCTGCCCGCACAGGACCCACAGGAGCGGCTGCTCGAGATCACCTGCCCAACCCTGGTGGTCCACGGCGAGAATGATCCGATCCCCCTCGAGTCGTCACGACTCATTGCGGATCGTATTCCGGGTGCGCAGCTGACCATCATTCCCGGCGGCAGCCATTTCCCGTTCATCGAGGACCGGGACGCATTCATGCAGGCGGTGCGTGGTTTCCTGGCGCAACACGACCCGCTCCAGGAGATGGTCGACGCCTAACGGTCTCCGCCCTCGAGGATCATCCCCCGCACCCGGCGCTCTGCATCGTTTCGCTTAACGGAGCAGACCGTCACCGAGCCCCCGAACGAGTAGAGCAGGTCCGGGTTGAACGCGATCCGGGGCAGGTCGGTGACGTGCCAGGTCACCTCCCGGACGTGGGGCATGTCCGGCTCGCCGTCGGCGAGCCATCGGTATGGGCCGCGAATCTCACCAATCGCGATGTCCGGCTGCCCCAAGAAGGGCACGACCACGAGGTCGCCGACCTGCATCCGCACCGCGAACGCCCACAGCTGGGCGACCTGGGTGTTCACGTGGCTCTCTGAGCGTTCCGGGTGCGCTCCGCGGTAGGCGGCCTTCAGCGTGTCGCGGTCCGGATAGCGCGACAGGTCGCCGACTTCGCCCCAGCCGATACCGATGACCGATCGGGCCAGAAACCGCGCTTCGCGGAAACCGCCGCGACCGCCCTTCACGACCCACAGGGTCACGCGCACGAACCTCGAATGGGCTGCGAGGCTAGCACGGAGGCTCACAGAAACCGAGGGCCGGTCGTTTCACCTCCCAGAGACGCTCTGTCAGGATGTGATTTCCCGTGACCGATTCCACGCGATCGACCACCGACTGGCCGGGACTGGCCGCCGCGCTGGTCACCATCGGTCTGTGGTCGTCCGCGTTCGTGGGGATCCGGGCGGCCGGTGAGGACATCTCGCCCGGACCGCTGGCCTTCGGTCGGCTGATCATCGGTGCCGTACTGCTGGGTGCGCTGGCACTGGTGCGGCGCGGGGCATTGCCCAAGGGCCGGGACTGGCTGCTGGTGATCGGTACCGGGATCATCTGGTTCGCCGGGTACAACCTGTCGTTGAACGCGGCCGAGCAGGTGGTCGATGCGGGGACGGCGGCCATGCTGGTGTTCATCGGTCCGCTGCTGGTCATCCTGCTGGCCGGCGTGTTCCTGGGGGAGGGGTTTCCACGGCGGGTCGTGGTCGGGGCGCTGGTGGCGTTCACCGGGATCGCGACCATTGGGCTGGCCGTGGCTGGCGTCCAGGGCGCCGGCACGAATCCGTTGTGGGGGATCCTGCTGTGCCTCGTGGCGGCCTCGTGCGCGGCGATCGGAGTGACGCTGGAGAAGCCGGTCCTCGAGCGCGTGTCGGCTTTGAACGTGACCGCGCTCGCGATGGCCGTGGGGGCGCTGGCGACCGTCCCGTTCGCGCCTGAGCTGGTGTCGGAGGTGCAGTTGGCCTCGCCCGACTCGGTGGCGTGGCTCGTCTACCTGGGCGTGTTCCCGACCTCGGTGGCGTTCACGACCTGGGCATGGGCCCTGAGCCGATCGCCGGCCGGCCGGCTTGCGACCACGATGTACCTCATCCCACCGACGACCATTCTGCTGGCCTTCGTCATCCTCGGGGAGGTACCGCCGCTGGTGGCCATCGCCGGTGGCGTGCTCTCGATTGCCGGGGTGGTCATCGCCCAGAGCCGGGCCGCCTCGTCGCCAGCCGTTCCGCAGCCGGAGACCGGGTGATCTAGCCATCAGATCGGGGTTGGGCGACCCCACTCCCCGGGGTCGCGGTGCCAGACCATCAGGTCGTGGGCGAAGTACGCGCGCTCGACGCCCCACTCGCGGATGTGGACCATCCACTCGGGGTAGCCCCCGACCTCGTCGACGCCCTCCGAAGCCAGCCGCTCGGCGAACGCCTCCGAGCTGAACTGCCAGATCGAGTTTGAGGCCTGGCCGGCCAGCAGCCATCGGCCGGCATCGGTATCCATCAGCAGCGACTGATGGCCAGGCGTGTGGCCTGGCGTAGGGAGCAGGCGGAGGCCGGGGCCGAGATCGGTCTCGCCGGAGACGACGTCCAGCGTGGCGCCGGGGTAGTCGAACGCGTACTCGGGGAAGGTGAAGTCCGGACCGCGGGCAGCCTGCAGCTCCGGGTCCTGGACGACGACCCGGATGTTCGGGAAGACGTGATTGCCGCCGGCGTGGTCGGCGTGCAGGTGGCAGTTCGCGATGACGTCGACGTCCGAAGCCGCGACTCCGGCGGACGTGAGGGCCTCCGCCACTGAGCGTTGGCGTGGGTGGTATCGGTCTCGAGTCTCCTGGTCGATGGGCGAGAAGCCCGTGTCGAACAGGAGGGTGCTGCCGGCGAAGGGGACGAGGAAGCCGCTGACCGGGATCGGCTGGCCTTCGTCCGGATGC
>DASTEQ010000056.1:0-6447 GCA_035709505.1 Candidatus Limnocylindria bacterium | reverse complement strand
CGCTCGCCGATGAGGGCGACCATGAGCAGCGCGTCGGGGTGGTTCTCGGTGATCCCGTGGGCGATGTTCTTCAGCCCGGTGGTCTTTCCGGCCTTGGCCGGAGACAGGATCAAGCCGCGCTGCCCCTTGCCGATGGGGGCGATCAAATTAATGAGCCGCTGGGTGAGGTTCTTGGGGTCGACCTCCAGGTCGAACATCTCGTCGGGGAAGACGGGCACCAGCGAGTCGAAGTGCGGCCGGCGGCGGGCGAGCTCGGGATCGATCCCGTTGACCGAGTCGACCCGGGCGAGGCCCCAGTACTTCTCCTGGTCCTTCGGGGCGCGGCTCTGGCCGACGACCCGATCGCCCGTCCGGAGCCCGAAGCGACGCACGATGCTGGACGAGACGTAGATGTCGTCCGGCGAGGGCATGACGCCTTCGCGACGGAGGAACGCGAATCCCTCGTCGACGATCTCGAGGATGCCGGAGACCTCGCCCGGGACGATCTCCTCGCGCCGGGAGGCCTGGGCGAGCGGGACCGCGTCGAGCAGCTTCAGGACGAGATCCGAGTGCTCGAGCCCGTCGGCCTCGATGCCGTACTCGGTGGCCAGCTCGCGGAGCTCGTCGATCGACTTCTCCTGGAGCTCGGCCAGGGTCAGCGCCGGCTCATCGTGAGCCTGCGGGTACGGACCGGCATAGACCGATGAGTAGCCGGGCCCGTAGTCGCGGCGCCGCTGGAAGCTGCCGCCGCGGGAGCCGCCGTGGCGGCGCGCGCCGCCATCGGGCCGGCGTCGCGGTCGTCCGCGTCGCGGCTGGCGAGGTTCGTCGTTCATGGGGGAGACATCTCCGTCAAGGGAAAGCGGAGCGCGGTGTGGGCCACATGGCCACGTGAGGCTCCGGGTGGGGTGACTGCTGGCGTCCGGTCAGACCTTGCGGCTCCCGGCACGGGTCGTGATGTTCGGCCCGCCGTAGCCACTCATTGCGCCGATCAGCTGCGCGCGAATCTGGCGCATGACCGGCCGCCAATCGAGGTGATCATACCCGAGCGGGGCAACCACGTCCTCGGCAGATGGTCCTAGTCCGACCGACCACCGCTCGCGCAGAAAGACCCCCGCCTCCGGCGAGCGCCACCACGTGGCACCGAACCGGTCGCGGAGCGCGGTCGACAGGCTGGCTTCGGCCAGCCAGGCGCGCAGGTAGCGGGCGGCGTACAGGCCATCGTCGACGTCCGCCAGGTAGCCGGCATCCGGGGTTCGGACTCCGGTCAGCAGGCCGAGGAGGCCGGCGTACTCCGCCCGGTGAATCGCGGGCTCGCCACCCCGGTGGAGGCGCAGCTCGTACAGCAGCTTGGCGGCGTAGCGGCGGAGGAAGTACAGCTTGCGAAACGCGGCGAAGTCGAGCCAGCCCGGAATGGCGTCCGCCGGCATGCGGAGCTCCGTCGCGAGAAATTCGGGCTCGGCCAGGAGGTACTGGAACAGGAACGCCCAACCCTCGGTCACGCTTTCGTCGCCGACGTAGCGGTCGGCTGGGTCCAGTCGGGCGGAGATATGCGCGAAGTGCTGGAGATGGCCCATCTCGTGCAGGGCGCTGCCAAAGTCCTCGTGGCCGCCGCGGGGCTGGACGACGAGGCGGACGTCGCCGGGGACCCGGACCGGGACACAGAACGCACGCGGCGACTTCCCCGGACGCGGCTCGAAGTCGAGGGTGATCCCCTCCTGGGCCGCGAGGTCGATGCCGAGACCGTTCAGCGTCCGGGTCAGCACCTCGGTCAGGCGGGCGGAGTCGAAGTAGTGGTCCCAGCTGCGCCCACGGAGGAGGTGCGCGAGATCGGCGACGGTCCCGTCCCCGCCCTCGATCTCGATCAGGGCGAGGTAGCGCCGGAGCGCGGCGTAGTACAGCGTCTCCGAGTCGTCGAGGAAGGCGGAGGCTCCCGCCGCCACGCCCTCCGGGTCGAGCCCCGTGGACTCGGCGGTGAGGGCAACGTAATCGCTCGCGCCGAGGGAGCGCGCCTGGGCATGGAGGATTGCCCAGCGCTCCTCGCGGAGCGGGTTGATGGCCTCCATCGCCAGGCGGTAGCGCTCATCGAGCGCGTTGCGCTCAGTGCGGTCGCTGATGTCGGCGACCCGGATGGGGGCCCGACGGTAGCCAATCCGTTCGCGACGCCACACGACGACGGCGGTGGACTCGGCGGCCGCGATCCGGTCGGTGAGCGGGGCGGCGGCCTGCTCGAGGTGGCCGGCAACGGCGAAACCGAGCAGCCGCCGGGCGCGGGCAGCACCCGGGCCGCTGCCTGCAGCGGCCTGCCGCAGGCCGTCGATCGCAGCCGGAGAGAAGAGACCGCCATGCCGCTGGTAGACGGGCGCCAGGTCGAGCTCGGCGCGAAAGCCGGCGAGGTTGGCGTACTCCGCCTCACCCTGCTCGCCGGCAAACTCCTCGACCTCGCGCTCGTAGGCGGCCTGGTCGAATGCCGTCGACGTGCGGCGCCGAGTCGCCGCCCGACGCGGAGCGGTGCGGGTCACGGTGCGGTCAGGACTCCCCGCTCGCGGCGCTGCTGGCCGCCTTCGCGCGGGCCGTGGCACGCCGTCGACCGGTGGCCGGCCGCGCGACCTCGGTCGTCTCCTCGGCGGGAGCCGTCGGCAGCCCGAGCCGGCTGGCCGCCGCCCCGACGAAGTCGCGGAACAGCGGGTGAGGGCGGTTTGGTCGACTCTTCAGCTCCGGGTGCGCCTGAGTGGCCACGAACCACGGGTGGTCGCGAAGCTCGATGAACTCGACCAGGCGATCGTCGGGGCTGACCCCGCTCCACCGCATGCCCGCCTCGCCCAGCCGCTCGCGGTAGGCGTTGTTCACTTCGAATCGATGGCGATGCCGCTCGTAGACAACCTCCGCGCCGTAGGCGGACCGAACCTTGCTGTCCTCGTCCAGCCGGGCGGGGTAGAGGCCGAGCCGCATGGTGCCGCCCTTCTCGGTGACATCGGCCTGGTCAGGCATGAGGTCGATGACCGGGTGCTCGGTGAAGACGTTGAATTCGCTGCTGTTCGCGTCATCGGTCCCCAGTGCGCTGCGGGCGAACTCGATGACCGCACACTGCAGTCCGAGGCACAGGCCCAGGTACGGAACCTGCTGCTCGCGCGCCCAGCGGATGGCCCGGATCATGCCCTCCACGCCCCGATAGCCGAAGCCACCCGGGACGAGGACACCGGCCACGCCCTCGAGCTCGCGACCCACTTCGTCGGGTTCGACCCGCTCGAAGTGCTCGGCCCCGATCCACCGCACCTTGACGTCGACCCGGTGGTGCAGGCCGGCATGCTTGAGCGCCTCGCTCACGCTGATGTAGGCATCGGGCAGCTCGGTGTACTTGCCCACGATCGCGATCTCGACCTCCGGTCGGGGGGCGCGGATGCGGGCCACCAGCTCCTGCCAGTCGGACAGGTCCGGCTCGGTGGCCGGGAGGTCGAGCTCGCGTGTGATGAGCTTGCCGAGGCCTGCCCGCTCGAGGAGGAGCGGAACCTCGTAGATGCTGCGGGCCGTGCGCAGGGGGATCACGGCATGGACGTCGACATCGGTGAACAGGCTGACCTTGTCGAGGATGTCGTCCTCGATCGGCTCATCCGACCGGAGCACGATGATGTCCGGCTGGATTCCGATGCCCCGCAGCTCCTTGACCGAGTGCTGGGTTGGCTTGGTCTTCACCTCGCCCGTGGCGCCGATCTGCGGCAGCCAGGTGACGTGGACGTAAAGGACGTTTCGCCGGCCGACGTCCTTGCGCATCTGGCGGATGGCTTCCAGGAATGGGAGCGACTCGATGTCGCCGACCGTCCCACCGACCTCGACGACGACGACGCCGTGCTGCGCCAGGCCGCTCGCCGCCACGCTGCCGGTGCCCTCGCGGGCGACGCGAGCGATGCGCTCCTTGATCTCGTTGGTGATGTGCGGGATGACCTGCACCGTCCCGCCGAGATAGTCCCCACGTCGTTCCTTGGCGATCACCGCCTGGTAGACCCGGCCGGTGGTGACGTTGCTGGCCTGGGACAGGTTCTCGTCGATGAACCGCTCGTAATGGCCGAGGTCGAGGTCGGTCTCGGCCCCGTCATCGGTCACGAACACCTCGCCGTGCTGGTACGGCGACATCGTGCCGGGGTCGATGTTGATGTACGGGTCGAGCTTGAGGATCGAGACGGGGATCCCACGCGCCTTGAGCAGGCGACCGATCGATGCGGCGGTGATCCCCTTGCCGAGCGAGGACGTGACGCCCCCGGTCACGAAGATGTACTTCGCCATGGCTGAATCAACGGGCCTGTTGCGAGAGCTGGCAGAGCGTGCGGGCTGCACGCGGGAAGGGATCGACCTTCACCCACCCGGGTCCTGATGGTACTCGATTGGCGGTCGACCGATTGTCGGCTGCCGCCGGTACGATGCCGGGATGCGGAGCGCGGTCCTGGGCGCGATCAGGCTTGTCCATCCGGCGCCCACCCTCGCGGTGACCGCCCTGAGCGGCGCGCTGGCCTTCATCCTGGCCCGCGAAACCAATGGACCGATTGACGGGGCGGCGGTGGCCCTGACCACGGCAGCCGTTTTCGGTTCGCAGGTCTTCACCGGCGCGATCAATGACGTCGTCGACCAGGCCCGAGATGCCAGCCTTCGACCGGACAAGCCGCTTCCCGCGGGAGATCTCTCGGCGTCCGCGGCACTGTGGATCGCAGCCGCCGGCCTGGCAGTGCAGCTCGTTGCGAGTGGAAGACTCGGCACGGCGTCGCTGGTGCTCGGCGCGGCCGCCACCGGCTCGGCGTTCGTCTACAACCTGTGGCTATCTCGGACGCCGCTGTCGGTGGTGCCCTACATGATCAGCTTCGGCTTGCTGCCGCTCTGGGTTGCCAGCGGGGTGGACGTGCCCCTCGCACGCGTCGCGCCCGCCGTGCTGTTGGTCGCGCCCTTCGCAGCCGCGGCCCACCTAGCCAACACCCTGCGCGACTTCGAAGCCGACGCGGCCGTCGGTTCACGTTGCCTGGCCCAGGTCCTGGGACGAGAGCGCGGGCAGCTGGTGGCCGTAGTCCTCGCCGTCGGTGTCGCGATCGGGGTGGGGATCAGCTTCCTGGCCGGGGGGCAGCTCGCGCCTGCCCCGCTGGTCCTTGGCCTGGTGGGGCTGGTGGCCATCCTGCGCGGTGCCACCGACCCGCAGCGGCTGTGGCAGGGGATCCTCGCCGCAGCCGTGCTGTGGACGGTCGCCTGGGGGCTGGCCTCCGGACCGCCCGGTTAGGACCGGGCTGGCGCCGGGTCAGATCGCGTCGTCGATCTCCCAGGGCTCGTCGTCGACCTCCTCGGTCAGCTTGAGCCAGACGAACAGTCCTGCCAGGACAGTGAGTGGCACGATCACCAGCGCGGCCAGGATGGCCCCGATGGCGATGGCGATGGTCTTGATCACGTTCATGTTTCGGTCTCCGTTCCGCCCGCCGCGGGCACTTCGCTGGCCGGGGGTGGCGCTGCCGTGGCCGGTGGCGCCGACTCGGCCCCACGGCCGCGATCGAGCGGTGCGGACTCGATCATAGCCACGATCTCGTCCCGAGTGAATTCGGACAGCTGGTGGCCGACCTTCCCGTGGGCCCCGACGAGGAAAGCGCGGACCACGAATGACCCGCTCTGCTCGAAGAAGAACACGTCACGCGGCTGCACGCTGTCGAGCCACTTGCCGATGATCCGGAGCGCCTGCTCGTAGAAGTTGGCGATCCCCACTTCCGCGTGATCCTCGGCAACGGTGTCGCGGTGCTCCTTCGCCTCGCCGATCAGGTCGCCGACCTGGTCATCGGTCAGCTCGTGGGTTTCCTTCGTGAAGGTGCCCGACTCCGACCACTGGCCGCCCATCGAGGAGCGGATGCCCTGGACCAGGAATCCGCCGTCGAGCTCGAGAAAGAGCAGCTCCTTCAGGACCTCGCGGTCGGCCCACGCGCCGACGCTGCGCAGGACCTCCTCCCAGTCCTGTCGCGGGCTCCCCTCGTAGATCCGCATCGTTGCCTCCCGGAGAGAGTGGTGGGCCCGCGGCTAGGATACTGCGCCCAGTGCAACGGCCACCTCGGCGGCCGTGCCGGCGTTGGCCACGATCAGACCGATGTTGGCGCGCAGTGCGCGCCCGTCCGAGGCGGCCACCACGTGGCGCAGCAGAAACGGCGTCACGGCAGCGCCCTGGATGCCCTCCGATTCCGCCGCCAGCAGCGCGGCCCCGATCCACGCCTCGACCTCCGGAGCCGGAATCGCCACGTCGTCCGGTGGCGGCTGGACCAGGAGCATCCCCGCCGAGCCGGGCAGCGCACGGTGGGCGGCGAGGAATCGGGCCGCCTCGGCGGGTGACCGCGCCACGTGATTGAGGAGCAGGCCGCTCTCCAGGCTGTAGAACGCGGGCAGCTCCGCGGTCCCCAGGCCGACAACCGGAACGCGGCGGGACTCGAGCATCTCGAGCGTGGCGGGCAGGTCGAGGAT
>DASTEQ010000055.1:0-8144 GCA_035709505.1 Candidatus Limnocylindria bacterium | reverse complement strand
TGAAGGTCTCCGAATCCCCAATGGCGGACGTGGCGCCCTACCTGGAGCTCGGCCTGCCCGTGCTCATCGGTTCGGAGCCGCTCATCGTTCCCGCGCTGGCGAGCGGGGCCGTCGGCGCCGTCAGCGGCTTGGCCGCTGCCTTCCCGGACGAGGTCCGGGCGGTCCTCGATGCGCCAGGCCCCGATGGCGAGACGCGCCTCGAGGCGCTGCGGGCCCTCATGGAGCGGCAGCCGTTCATCCCCTCGGTCAAGCACATCCTCGGGCGGCGGGCGACGCCGGTCAGACCGGACGTCCGAGCACCGCTCCGTCCTTTGAGCGTCGAGCAGGCGACCCGCCTCGACGCCAGCCTCGCGGAGCTCGAGCTCTCAGCCGCCGGCTGAGGTTTCTGCGGCCCTGGCTCTCCCCTCGATCGCCGGTCTCAGCCGGTGACCAGCTCCGCCGCGGCGGCAGCGGCACGGAGCCGGGCGAAACCGGGCTTGATCTGCTCGTTGATGATCTGGATCCGCCCGTCGAAGGGCAAGAACGCGCTCTTGATGGCGTTGAGGGTCAGCCACTCCATGTCATCCAGGCCGATCCCGAACGACCGCGACATCGCGGCGAACTCATCGGTCAGGCTGATGCCGCTCATCAGGCGGTTGTCGGTGTTGACCGTGACCCGGAACCGGAGGCGGCGGAGCAGGTCGATCGGATGCTCCGCGAACGAGCGTACGGCGCCGGTGTGGACGTTCGAGGTCGGGCACATCTCCAGCGGGACGCGCGTGTCGCGGACGTAGGCGGCCAGACGCCCGAGCTTCACGTGGCCATCGGGCTGAACGGTGATGTCGTCCACGATCCGGACCCCGTGGCCCAGGCGCTCGGCGCCGCACCACTGGAGGGCCTCCCAGATCGACGGCAGCCCGAACGCCTCCCCGGCGTGGAGGGTGATGTGGAAGTTCTCGTGGGCAATGAGCTGGAAGGCATCGAGGAAGCGGGTCGGCGGGTAGCCGGCCTCGGGCCCAGCCATGTCAAACCCGAGCACGCCAGCGTCGCGATGGCGGATCGCCAGCTCGGCGATCTCGACCGCGTGGGATTCCGCCTGGCGGATGGCGCTCAGCAGCAGGCCCATCTTGATGTCCCGGCCTTCCGCACCGCGCCGGAATCCGGCCAGCACCGAAGCGACGACCTCGTCGTGGGTCATCCCCTTCTGGACATGGAGCTCGGGCGCGAAGCGGACCTCGGCGTAAACGACGCCGTCGGCGGCGAGGTCCTCCACGCACTCCGCGGCCACCCGCTCGAGAGCCTCGGGCGTCTGCATGACGCCGACGGTGTGCGCGAATGCCTCGAGGTAAAGCTCGAGCGACGAATCCGGCTTGCCCTGGAAGAACCAGTCGGCGAGTGCGTCCGGATCCGTTGTCGGCAGGTCGCGATACCCGGTTTCGGCCGCCAACTCGATGACGGTCCGTGGCCGCAGCCCCCCGTCCAGATGGTCGTGGAGCAGGACCTTGGGCGCCGTCCGGATCGTAGCGACGTCCAGCGTCATCAGCTGGCCGACGCATCCCGAGCGTCGCACCAGGCCCGGACGATGGCCCGGAGCTCATCGGCCACTGCCTCGGCGTCGGCCAGGTCGACGATCTGCATGTACCGTGCATGCTCGCCGCCACCGGACAGGCGGGTGAAGTCGCCGGGGATGGACGCGCCCTCGTGGAACAGGAGGCTCGCGAACTGCTTGGCGCGGGGCTGGAAGCTCGCCAGGTTGCCGCGGTACACGAAGGTCGGCGTGCTCCATTTCACGACCTCCTCGATTCGCGGATCGGCATCGAGGATGACCTCGCGAACCCGCAGCACGACCGGCTTCTGCGGATTGTCGTAGCGGTCCAACCAGGCGTTCACGTCTGGACTGCGGTTCATCGGCTCATTCTGCCTCACCGCCTGTGACGAGCGGCAAACCCCCGCCGAGAACCGAGCCGGGCCTGCCTGCCAACGCCTCGTGGGCGAGCGCAAAGGCTTCATCGGTCGTCAGGCCGCGGCCCGCTTCCTCGGCAACCGCAAGTTCTTTCTCGCCAAGCATCTCGAGGGCGATGGCCCGGATCTCGGCGATGTCGAGCTCCACCCAGGGCTCCGCGGCCCCAAGGTCGGCGTACCGCGCCTGCGCGTACGTGACCAACCGAACGGCGTCGGCCGCCTCCCCGAGAGCGGCTACCACGTCCGCCGCGACGACGATTCGGGAGGTCTTCATCAGCACGTCCCGCGAGTCTCCGACCAGGCGGAGCCCCTCGAGCGCGTATTCGGCCGCTTCGGTCAACTTGCCTTGGGCACTGGCGACTCCGACGAGACCCCCCAGGGCGCCGGCGGCCAGATCGTCGTCCTTTGCGGCTCGAGCACGCTCGAGAGCTTCGTCGTACACCGGTCGCGCGTTGTCGAGGTCTCCAAGGCGAAGGTAGGCGAACCCCAGGGTCCGGAGAGTCCACCGCAGCAACGCGGCGTCCCCGGTCTCTCTGAACAGGTCCACGGCTTCCTCGAGGTATGGCACGGCGAGGCCCGGGTTTCCGAGCTCGATGTGGAGATACCCAAGTCCCCAGAGGGAGACAGCCTGGCCTCGTCGGTCCCCGAGCGACCGATGAAGAGCGAGCGCCTCGTCATCGGCTGCCATCGCCCGCTCCAGGTCTCCGGTCCTCGAGGCCAATTGGGAGACCCCGTTCAGGGCCCAGGCGTAGGCGCCCGTCGGACGGTCATCCTCGCGGACCAGGCGCTCGAGGCGAGCCAGCCCTTCGGCGTGATGCCCGCGCCGGTCCCAGAGGTCAGTCAGGGCTCCAGCGAGTCGCAGTGCGCGCTGACTGTCCGTGACTTCCGCGAAGTCGAGCGCAGTCCGGAAGTTGTCGAGCTCCCGCTCAAGCTCATCGAGCACTTCGTTTCCGATCCCCGTCTCGTTCAGGCTCGCCTCGGCCTCTTCCGCGAGGCGGAAGAAGTGGTCGAGGTGGCGGCGGCGAATCTCCTCGGCGTCCCCCGAAGCCTCGAGCCGCTCGCCCGCGAACTCCCGGATGGTCTCGAGCATCCAGAAACGCCCCTCGGTGTGGCGGACAAGGCTCTTGTCGACCAGCGACTGGAGCGTGTCGAGTTCGGCGTCCACCACCGTTACCGCCGAATCGAGCGTGGCACCGCCGGCGAACACCGACATTCGGGCGAACAGGCGCTGCTCCTCGGCCGTCAGGAGCTCGAATGACCAGACGATCGTCGCCCTGAGCGTCTGTTGCCGAGCGTCAGCGTCCCGCCCGCCGCGCAGCAGATCGAGACGATCCGCCACACGGGCGAGGATCTCGCCTGGGGTGAGCACGCTCGTCCGGGCCGCGGCCAGCTCGACGGCAAGCGGCAGGTTGTCGAGGCGCCGGCACAGCTCGGCGACCGTCTCGTCGGGCTCAACGTGCGCCCGGGCGCAGAACAAGGCGACCGCATCCGGGTCGGCGAGCGGCGCGACTGGATACTCCACCTCGCCGCGGACCCGGAGCCGTTCGCGGCTCGTGACCAGGAGCCGCAGGTTCGGGCAGGCCTCAACGAGGGACGCGATGTCGGTTGCAGCGTCGATCACCTGCTCGAGGTTGTCGAGCAGGAGCAGCATCTCCCGCTCGCCGATGTGTTGGGCAAGATCATCCTTCGCCCCCAATGTCTGCGCCACCGTCGCGGTCACCAGGGTCGGGTCACGGAGTGGGGCGAGGCCGACCCAGAACACCCCGGCCTTGAACTCGCCGACGACATCCGCCGCGGCTTCGATCGCCAGTCGCGTCTTGCCTGAGCCGCCCGGACCGGTCAGGGTCAGAAAGCGGGCGCCGTCTCGCAGTGCGGCTACGACCTCGGCGACTTCCGCGTCCCGGCCCACGAACGAGCTCGCGGGCCGTGGAAGGTTCGTGTTGCTGATCGTCTTGAGTGGCGGGAACGTTTCCGAGCCGAGCTGGAACACCACGACTGGCTTGTCGAAGTCTTTGAGCCGATGTTCGCCCAGATCGGTCAGCTCAGCGGCGACGAGCTCACGGGTCGCCTTCGACAGGAGCACCTGGCCGCCATGTCCGGCAGCCGCGATGCGCGCGCCAAGGTGAACGTCGGGACCGACATAACCCTCCTCCACGAGGAGTGGGGTCCCGGTGTGGATGCCCATCCGGACTCCGATCGGCCCATCACGCAACTCGTCGCGTGCCGCCGCAGCCGCCGCCACGGCGCCCTCGGGAGTCGGGAACGCCACGAAGAACGAGTCACCCTGCGTGTCGACCTCGAAGCCGCCGTGCGCGGCGAATGCCGTCCGCAGGATGCGCCGGTGCTCGGCGAGGGCCGCGGCGTATGGCTCGGCGCCGAGATCGTGGAGCAGCTGAGTCGAACCTTCGATATCGGTGAACAGGAACGTGACCGTCCCGCCGGGGAGCTCGCGAGCGGCAGTCACTGTCGTCCCTCGACCCTCAGGTTCGGATGGCTCAGCCAGTCTCCGCCGTCATGGCATCGGAAGGCGACCCGCCGGAGTGAATCCCCGTTCGCTTGTGGTATGGCGCCGTCGCGGCGTCGTTCATCTCGAAGCGAGAGGGCGGGGCCGCCGCGGCCAATCGGGCGATTTCGTCCTCGGTCAGTTCGTAGCCAAAGCGAATGGCCGCCACGTTCTCGTCCTGGTACCGCCGCGGCAGTGAGCCGCGAATTGCGTCCTCGTCGTACTCGATCCCGGCCAGGTTCAGCAGGCGTCCGAGCGCGATCATGTTGCCGAAGAGCTCCTTCCCGAACTGCGCCGAGCCGAGGGAAGCGAACGGGATCTGCTCGTCGCCGGGAGCTCCCAACCCGAGGTCGGTCACGACCTTGCGGCCGCTGATTCGGAGATGGCCCCGGTCCGCGAGGCGGAGGAGGATGTCCGCCTCCTCGACCACCGGGTTGTCGATCGGGGCGTCGTCGAAGATGACGAACGCGTCGGACATCGAGCCGCGGACCGAGGAGTCGTAGTCGAGCAGCACGGTGACCTGCTTCCCCATCCGCGCCAGCAGGCTGCCGAGGATGGCCGCGATGAGCCGTACGCCCTGTCCGCCAACCCCGTCGAGCGCGATCCGGGTCGCCATGCCGTCCCTCGCGATCCCTACGCCTCGAGCTCGGCCGGGTCGATCCCGGCCGCGCGCAAGGCGTCCGCGAGGGTGATCTCGCCCTTGGCGACCTGGAGCTTCACCTCCGGGTCGAGCCGCTGCATGAGGGCCAGCTTCTTCTGCGACTCGGCCCGCTTGCGGGCCTTCTCGTCGTCGCTGACCGATGAACGGACGGGCACCAGAGCCTCGGTCGTCGCCACGGCTACCGGGGCCGCCGCACCGGCAGCCGGAGCCTCGCCTGTGGACGCGTCGCCATCGGTCCGGGCCGCGCCATCGGAATGGCCGTTCGTCGCCTCGGCGTGGCCCTCCGGGTAGAGGATCCCGAGCTCGAACGGGCCCAGTCGGTCCGCGCCCTTGGGTGCTCGCTTGTAGGTCTTCCGGTAGAAGGTCAGCATCTCGTTCGCGTTCGCAAACCCGATCCGCCGCCCGTTGTTCTCGATGCACTGAGACGTGATGTCGACGAACGAGAACCCGTCGTGCTGGATCGCCTCCCGGATCGCGGTGCGCATCTGGGGCTGGTGGTAGACCGTCGTCCGCGCATACAGCGCGTGCGGGGAGCTGCGAACGATGCCCTGGAGGTTGATCGGAGTATTCGGGTTGCCGCCCGGAGAGGACAGGGTCTTCGTTCCGCTTGGCGTGGTCGGTCCGGTCTGGCCGCCGGTCAGGCCGTAGATCTCGTTGTTGTTGCACAGGACCGTGACCCGCGCATTGCGCCGGATCGCGTGGATCAAATGGTTGCCGCCGATCGAGGCGGTGTCCCCATCCCCCGCGACCACGATCACGTTGAGCTCCGGCCGCACTCGCTTGATCGCCTCCGCCACCGGCAGCGTGCGGCCGTGGAGGGTGTAGACCGCGTCGTACTTCATGTAGCTGCCCATCCGCCCGGTGCAGCCGATGCCGGTCACGATCACGGTGTTGGTCTGGTCCAGCCCCAGCTCGTCGAGGACCATGGCCAGCTCGATCATGATCGTCCCGATCCCGCAGCCGGGGCACCAGATGGTCGGGAAGAGGTCCATCTTCAGCTTCGACTTGAAGTCGAGCTCGGCGAAGGCGGCCTCGGGCATGGTGGCTGCGCTCCCGGCGCCTAACCGATGCCCAACGGGGCGCGGTCGGCCCGCTCGGCGGGTGCCGGCGGAATGGGAGGCTCATCCGGCCTGTCACCGAGGACGCGGTCGAGGCCGGCGTTGACCGCCTCGAGGCTGATCCTTCCCCCGAGCAACGGCACGCGCTTGACCTCGCGGTGCAGGGCGAGCTCCGCCATGTCGGCGTACTGCCCGTCGTTGGCCTCCACCGCCACGATCGTTTCGTAGCGGTCGGCGATGGCTCGCAGCTCATTCGTCAGCATGGGGTGGATGCGAATGGGCCGGAACAGGGCGTAGTCCGGAGCCAGTGGCGCGGCGACCCGGGACACGATCCCGTAGCCGATGATCAGCGTCCTCGCGTCCGTGTTCCAGCCGTGCTCGAACAGGGCGTACCGGTCCGCGACCTCCTGATGGCGGTGCTTAGCCGCGTAAAACTGGCGCAGGTACTCGTCCGCGTCGGCAGTGGCCGGCTCCCCCGCGTTCGGACCGTGCTCGTACATCAGGACCCCCGCGAAGAAACGCGGCTCGGCGGCGCCGTCGCTGGCCAGCGGAGCGAGGTCGCGTGGGGCGACCGTCACCCCCGCCTCCAGCTCGTCCAGGTCGACGACCTCGTTGAGGTGCGCGACGAACGTGTCCGACAGGAGGATGACCGGCGAGCGTGACTCCTCCGCGGCGTTGAAGGCGGCCACAGCCAAATTGAACGCCTCCGGCACCGAGTTCGGGTAGAACGCGATCGGGGTGTAGTCGCCGCTGCTCCCGTACCGGACCTGGGCGATATCGCCCTGGCCAGGCATGGTCGGCATCCCGGTCGCCGGCCCCACCCGTTGGACGTCGACGAACACGCTCGGCACGCCGACCTTCTGCGCGTAGCCGATGGCTTCCTGCATCAGGCTGAACCCCGGCCCGCTGGTGGCGGTGAAGGCCTTCGCGCCGGCCAGCGAGGCGCCAATGACCGCGTTCGCGCTCGCGATCTCGTCCTCCGCCTGGAGGAAGCCGAATTCCGGGTGCTCGGCCGCCCAACCGGACGCGACATTCAGGATTTCGGTCGAGGGGCTGATCGGGTAGCCGGCGTAGTACGACGCTCCGGCGGCAATCGCCCCCCGGAACACCGCCTCGTTTCCCTGCACCAGGCGGCGCATCGTCTAGCCCTCGCCCGCCGGTCCGGCCGGGGCGTCCGCGGTGTGGGCGGCGACCTCGCCGTCGTCGCCGCCTTTCGCCGCGTGGGCGGCGAGCGCGGCGGGGATCATCTCGATCGCCAGGTCCGGGCAGTACCGTTCACAGAGCCCGCAGAGGATGCAGTTCTCCTCCTCGAGGATCGCGTCGTCGCGAAGAACGAGCGTGCCCTTGGGGCAGATGTCGACGCAGATATCGCAGCGCTTGCAGAAGACCGGGTTCCAGCTGATGTTGGTGTAGTCCACCCAGCGAATCCCGTCCTTGTGATCGGCGGAGATGCCCGATCCGAAGCTGATTGCCTCCGCCGTCCGGTCGCGTGTCATGGGACGGCGATTCTACGCGCCACGGAAAGGCCGCGACCCAATCGGTCGCGGCCCGTCGCGTTCCCCCCGGACGAAGTCAGCCGAGCTGGGCGCGGATCGCTCCCGGCCCGAAGTCCGGCGCGCTGTGGATGTTTACGTAGAAGCCCGCCGGATTCGCGTTGATGTCATCGGTCCAGCCAAGACCGTCCACACATCCGCGGAGCTGGAAGGTGCCGGGGAAGGCACCTGCGAACAGCGGCACGACCACGCCGGCCGGCACTCCTGCCACCCCGTTGTGGATGTGCGCCGCCACGACCGTGCCGTCGATGTCCTGCCACCGGGTGAGGAAGCAGACCGTGTCGGTCATGGGGTTGACGATCAGGATCATCTGGCCAATGGCGTCAGGATCGCCACACACCGTGGGTGGGGCGCAGGTGGGGGTGGCTTCCTGGTCGCCGGTCAGGGTCAAGCGGTAGACGACCGTGGCCTGCGGCGGCGCGGCCGAG
>DASTEQ010000054.1:0-3552 GCA_035709505.1 Candidatus Limnocylindria bacterium | reverse complement strand
GGCGCTCGCCGCCCACGCCAGGCCGGCCACGGCGAGGGTCGTGTTCTCGGTCGCGCCGCTGGTGAACACGATCTCGCGCGGCTTCGCGCCGAGGATGGCCGCCACGCCTTCCCGGGCGTCGTCGAGGCCCGCGCGGGCGCGGCGCCCGGCCGCATGGAGGCTCGAGGGATTGCCGAAATGCTCCGTGAGGTACGGCAGCATGGCCTCGAGGACCTCGGGCCGCAGCGGCGTGGTGGCGGCGTGGTCGAGGTAGATGGGCATGGTCGTGGGCGATTATGCCCCAGCCACCACACCGCACCGAGGTGACCCCCGATGATCATCCGATCCGCAGATGACGTGACCGGCACCGAGCACGACGTGTCGGGCCCCGGCTGGAGGAGCCGCCGGATCCTGACCGCCGCCGACCGGATGGGCTACTCGCTCAACGACGTCCTGATCGAGCCTGGGTTCGAGCTCGAGCTCGAATACCGTCACCACCTCGAGGCCTGCTACGTCGTTTCCGGCGGGATGGAAGTCACCGTGATCGCCACAGGCCAGGAGCACGTCCTCGGCCCTGGAGCGGTCTACGCGGGTGACCAGCACGACCCGCACGTGGCTCGCAGCGCCGGCGGCGCGCGCCTCGTCTGCATCTTCAATCCGGCCCTGCGCGGGACCGAGCGCCATGTCGACGGAGGCTACGAGCCCTCCGAGGACTGACGATCGGGGTCGACGAGACGCAGCCCGAGCTCCTCGAGCTGGGCCGGAGCGATCGGCGAGGGCGCGCCGAGCATCAGGTCACTCCCCGACTGCGTCTTCGGGAAGGCCATCACCTCTCGAATGTTGTCCTGGTCAGTGAGCAGGGCCGACCATCGGTCCAGGCCGATCGCGATCCCGCCGTGTGGCGGCGCGCCATACTCGAGTGCGTCGAGCAGGGCCCCGAACTCGTCGCGCATCCCCTCGACCGTGTGCCCCATGAGGGCGAAGGCCCGCTCCAACAGGTCGCGGCGATGGATCCGGATCGAGCCGCCGCCGAGCTCCCAGCCGTTCAGGGCGAGATCGTACTGCTGGGCTCGGATCGAGCCCGGGTCTCGCTCGAGATCGTCGGCCTGCTCCCACACCGGGGCGCTGAACGGGTTGTGGGTCGCGTCCCAGCGGCTGCCCTCCTCGTCCCACTGGAACATCGGGAAACGGTGGACCCACACGTACGACAGGACGTCCGGGGTCCGCAGCTCAAGTTGCGACCCGAGCTCGAGGCGGACACGGCCGAGAGCCTCCGCCCCGCGGCGCGCGTCCGTGTCGGCCACGGCAAGAATGAGGTCCCCCGGAGCCGCCGAGCAGGCCTCCCGGACCTGCTCCTGGGTGGCCGGCGGCAGGTGGCGCGCCACCGGGCCGTGAAGCGAGCCGTCCGGCTGGACGGCGAGGTGGATCAGCCCCCCGGCTCCGTGGCGCACCGCGAGCTCGGTGAGTGCATCGGTCTGCTTCCGCGAGTAGCCCGCGCACCCGGCGGCCACCAGCGCGCGCACCGCGCCGCCGCCGGTCAGGGCATCGGTGAAGATGTGGAGGTCGGTTCCAGCCAGAGCTGAACCGATATCGGTCAGCTCCATCCCGAAGCGGACGTCGGGCTTGTCCGATCCGAACCGCGCAATCGCCTCGTCGTAGGCCAGCCGCGGGAAGGGTGAGCTAGCGATCGGGCGATCCGGAATGACCTCGCGGCTGACGCCGGTGACCATCTCCTCGATGGTGGCCATCACGTCTTCCTCGACGACGTAGCTCATCTCGATGTCGACCTGGGTGTGCTCCGGTCCGCGATCGGCCCGGAAGTCCTCGTCGCGGTAGGCCCGCGCCAGCTGGTAGTAGCGGTCGAAGCCGGCGACCATCAGCAACTGCTTGAGGATCTGCGGCGACTGGGGCAGGGCGTAGATCTTCCCCGGCTGCAGGCGGCTGGGGACCACGAAGTCCCGCGCTCCCTCCGGCGTCGAGCGGATGAGGGTCGGCGTCTCGATCTCGACGAAGCCCACCGACTCGAGGTGGCGGCGAACCGCCCCCGCCAGCCGGCTGCGCAGGACGAGTCGACCCTGGAGCGGCGGACGGCGGAGGTCGAGGTACCGATACGTGAGCCGGAGGCTCTCGTCGAGCCCCGGCTGCTCCTCGTTGATGTAGAACGGCGGCACCTTCGACGGGTTGAGGACCTCGAGCCGATCCACGCCGACCTCGATGTCCCCGGTGCCCAGCTCGGGGTTGGCCGTTCCCTCCGGCCGCGTTCGCACCGTGCCCTCGACCTGGATGACCCACTCGTTCCGAGCCTCGGCGCCGGCCCGATGCGCCTCCGGCTGTTCGTCGGCGTGGGTGACGACCTGGGTGATGCCGTATCGATCGCGGAGGTCGAAGAAGGTCAGCTGGCCGTGGTCGCGGCGGCGGTGCACCCAGCCGGCCAGGGTGACGCGCTCCCCGACCTGGGCCGGCCGCAGCTCACCGCAGGTGTGGGTCCGGAACGAGTGGCGGGCGGGCATCGGGTGCGCATCGTAGCCGAGCGTGGCGCGCGGCCGAGCTCAGTGGTCGTCCGCCCTGGTCGCGGCCGCGACCTCGCTGAGCGGGACTTCGCGCTGGCTGCCGTCGGCGAGGTCACGGAGGACGACGGCGCCGCGGGTGAGCTCCTCTCCGACGATCACCGCCCATCGGGCGCCGAGCTTGGCGGCCCCCTCCAGCTGGCGGCCGAGCTTTCGCTCGCTGCCATCCGGTCGGGCGCGGAGACCACCGTCCCGCAGGGCGTTGGCCACGACCAGCCGCTCGGCGACGTCTCCGGGCTGGGTGCCGACGACGACGACAAGGGCGGGGGCCGGGAGGCCGGGGACCCCGCCGTCGGCCATGGCCAGCACGATCCGGTCGAGGCCGACGCCGAACCCGATTCCCGCCGTCGGCGGCCCGCCGAGCTCTTCGACGAGCCCGTCATAGCGGCCACCTCCGGCCAGGGCATCCTGCGACCCTTCGCGGCCGGTCGGAAACACCTCGAACGTCGTCCGCGTGTAGTAGTCGAGCCCTCGGACGAGCCGATGGTCGAGGACGTAGCCCACGCCGAGGCGGTCGAGGAAGCCACGAACAGCCGCGAAGTGTTCGGCGCAAGCCGGGCAGAGGTGGTCGACCGACTTTGGTGCGCCGGCGGCGAGCTTCGGGTCGAGCGCGCGATCATCGAGCACCCGGAGCGGGTTTGCCTCGAGGCGGCGACGTGAGTCGGCATCCAGCGCGTCGCGGTGGGCGGTGAAGTACTCGACAAGCGCGGTCCGGTAGGCGGGGCGGCAGGTGGCATCCCCGATCGAGTTCAGGTGGACCCGTGTTCCCTCCAATCCGACCCTCGTGCAGAACCGCGTCGCCAGCTCGATAACCTCCGCGTCGACGGCCGGGCCTGGGTCACCGATGACCTCCACGTCCCACTGCGTGAACTGGCGGTAGCGACCGGCCTGCGGGCGGTCGTAGCGAAACATCGGCCCGAGGAGCCAGAACCGCAGCGGACCAGGCCGCACGTGCATCCCGTGCTCCAGGTAGCCGCGGACGATGCCGGCCGTGGGCTCTGGGCGC
>DASTEQ010000053.1:0-6999 GCA_035709505.1 Candidatus Limnocylindria bacterium | reverse complement strand
CACGCCCCAGTCCGTTGTCGACGAGCTGCGAGCCATCCTCGGCTCGGCAACCTTCGAGTAGACCTAGGAATCCCTGGCCCCGCCGATTGAACCGATAGGCAGCCCACGGAGGTGACCGAATGAGCAGATCCTGGAACACCGCGAAGCTCAGCTCGTTGTTGACGGGGTTGCTGGTTGCCGGGTGCGCCACCGGTTCACCAGCTTCCACCCCAGCGCCCACGGCGAGCTCGGGACCAGGCACGGTCGCGCCGTCCGCCTCCGCGGCAGACGCAACGCCCGGGCCAGTCACCGACACCCTGACGGGCGGGCGCTACGTCTTCGAAGCGGAGGGGCTCACGATCGTGGCGACCGGGCCCGACGGCTGGGTCGGCTACCCCAGTTGGGCGATGGACGGGCCGGAGCCCCTGCGGGCCGATTCGCCGGACGGGATCGGGATCACGTTCACTTCGGCGCGTGGCCTGTTCAGCGACCCGTGCCACTGGGACGTGGCGGGCATCGGACAAGCAGATCAGCCGGGCGACGTGGCGGTCGGTCCCACCGTCGACGACCTGGTGGCCGCGCTTCGCGCCAACTCGTTCTACAGCTCGTCAGCCGCGACGCCGGTGACCATCGACGGTTACGCCGGCCAGGAGCTGGAGCTCAGACTGCCGGAAGAACCGGACTACGCGACCTGCGACAAGGACGACCCCAATGATTCGGGCGGCCATGTGTTCGTGTTCGCCGGGTCGGGCCTCTACGCCCAGGGCCAGGCAAACATCTGGCACCTGTACATCCTTGATGTCGAGGGAACCCGGCTCATTACCGTGATCATGTCCTACGCCGCGACGCCCCAGGCCGACCTCGATACCGCCCAGAACGTCATCGACACCATGGACATCAGACCGTGAGCTGCGCCGGCCTGGGGTAAGGCACAACGGGTGCCGTTCAGGGTACACGGCGTATATTGACAAACATCGATATACTGTTCTTCGTGAAGTCCACTGATCCCGATGTCGAGCTCCTGCAGGCGATCGCCGACCCTGTCCGGCTGTCGATCCTTCGCCAGCTGGCCGGCTCGCCGTCATCGGTCTGCGCCTGCGACTTCACCGAGTGCTGCACCGTCAGCCAGCCGACCGTCAGTCACCACCTGAGGGTGCTGCGCGAGGCCGGGGTGGTGACCACCGAGCGTCGGGGGACCTACATCTACTACCAGCTCGCGCCCGACTTCTCGCGCCGCTGGTCGGGGATCGGCGCCAGCCTCGCCGGCCTCGTCCCGCTCGCGTAGCCGTCGCGACCCGAAGGAGACACCGATGACCAGCCAGATCCACGAAGAAGTCCGCGAGCATTACGCGAAGGCCGCCCTCAACGTCCTCGACGAGAACGCCCAGGCCTCGTGCTGCGGGGACGGCTGCTGCAACGGCGCGTCCTGTACCGATCCGGGCCACGGGTCCGAGGTCGTGACCTTCTACTCCGATCTCGAGCGGGCCGACCTGCCGGACGCGGCCGTGCTCGCCTCGCTCGGCTGCGGCAACCCCCTCGCGGTGGCTGACCTGCACCCCGGGGAGCGGGTCCTGGACCTCGGCTCCGGAGGCGGGATCGACGTCCTGCTCTCGGCCAAGCGGGTCGGGCCCACCGGCCGCGCCATCGGCCTCGACATGACCGACGAGATGCTGACCCTCGCCCAGCGCAACGCCGCGGAGGCGGGTGCCACCAACGTCGAGTTCCTGAAGGGCCATATTGAGGCGATCCCGCTCCCCGCGGACTCGATCGACGTCGTCATCTCGAACTGCGTCGTGAATCTCGCCGCCGACAAGCCGGCCGTGTTCGCGGAGATTTCCCGCGTGCTTCGACCGGGCGGGCGGATCGGGATCACCGACATCGTCGCCGACGACAGCCTCACCCCAGACGAGCGGGCGGAGCGCGGCTCGTACGCCGGATGCATTGCGGGGGCCTTGTCGGTCTCCGAGATGGCGCAGGGCCTGCAGTCGGTCGGGCTGACCGATGTCAGCGTCACGCCCACCCACGACGCCGCCCCAGGCATGTACTCGGCGATCATCCGCGCCACCAAGCCTGCCTAGACGGGAGGCGCGGTAGCTCCTGGCACAACCCGGAGCCGCCGCTCGATCTCCTCTGCCTCGGCCAGCTCCTCTGGGGTGGCCACCCCGGCGGGTAGCGCCCTGATCGCGCGGGCTAGCCACCATGGCGCCTCTGCGTCCCGCGCCAGCGCGGCGGCGTTCCGGCCCTCGTCCGCGCGGGCATCGTCGGGTTCGGCCTGCCCAGCACGCCGGAGCCACAGATCCATTAGGGCCACTGAGGCCTGCATGAGGGTCGACGGCTCCTCGGCCGGGGCAAGCCAGGTCCGGCTCACCGCCTCGAGTGCGGTGGTCGCCCGGTCCGTCTGCCCGTCGGCGATCCAGCCACCGATGACGATCTCCACCGCCGCCACGTAATCCGGGTTCGTGTAGGCCTCCCTTCCCACGACCTCCGGCGCGACGTCCCGCTCGTAGGCAGGCGATAGGCCCAGGCGGGCGAGCAGCCGGTCGAGGGCGGCCAGGTGGACCTGCCCATACGGGGAGGGCGGATCGGGGAACGTCGATCGGTTGGCCACGTGCCATTGCCGGTATCGGTCCAGTGGCTCGCGCTCGCCACGCGCGCCCAGGATGGGCGCCACCGCAATCCACGTCCGAAAGGTCGCCCGGTGGTACGCGTTCCGCTCCGTGATCTCGAGGTTCTCGAACCCCTCTGACAGCGCGGCGTCCCAGTCCCCGATCTGAAGCCGAGTCTCGATCGCGGCATATCGCGCGCGGCAGACGGCCTCGGTCAGCCCGTGGCTGGCCGCGAGGTCCAGCGCGGTCTGGATGTCGGCCAGGATCGCGGCTCGGGGCGAGGTCAGGTCGTTTCCAGCGCGCATGAGGATCGCCCCGACCGCCTCGAGCCACCCGCCGCTGGCGCGCGCCGCTCGCTCGAGCGCGTCCCAGTCGCCGCGGCCGCCGTCTCCGGCTTCGCTCCGAATCACGGCACGCCAACCGAGGACCTCGACCTCGACCCGGGGGTTGGCCCCCTGGACCAGCTGGAGCGCCCGCTCGACCTCGTCGACCGTGCCCTCCCGCTCGCCCTGCGACACCATTGCCCAGGCGTGGAGGGCCAGCAGGCGGCCGGTGACCGGATCGTTCGCATCCCCAATCTCGACGAGGGTGGCGGCCGCCAGGTCTCGGGCCTCGATGAACCGGATCTGCTCGAGCATCGCCATGCCCAGCGCCGCGGCGGCGTGGCCGTAGCCATCCCGTGCCGTGCGATCGTCACGGTCGGCCAAGAACCCTGCCCGATAGGTCCCCAGCGCCGCGCGAATGTCGTCCATGCCGGCTGCCATGTCGCCCGCTGCGGTCATCAGCTCGCCTCGGCGGAGGCGCAGGCGGGCCATTTCGCGTTCGTCGTGGGCAAGCGCTACCGCGCGGGCCAGCAGCTCGATCGCGGCGTCGTGCGCTGCCACGCCGAGGGCTGCCTCCGCAGCGCGCTCGAGCCACGTGCGTGCCGCATCGGTGAGCCGGGTCCGCAGGTCTGGATCGATGCCTACCGCGGGCAGGGCCGCGAGCGCGGACTCGTAGTGGGCGGCGATCGGCTCCGCGACGCGGGCGACATCGGTCCCCGCCGTCTGCTCCAGCCATGTGGCCAGCGCAAGGTGCAGGCGGCCGCGCTCGGCGCGCGAAAGGCTCGCGTAGCCGGCGTCCCGGAGCAGGGCATGACGGTAGGCGTACACCTCATCCCCGGTCAGGTCCGCCTCCGGACCTCGCAGGAACGCCCGCTGGCGGAGGTGGTCCAGGCCCTCGGCCGGGTCGGGCACCTCGAGGGGCTCGAGGGCACGGACTGCGAAGCGACGCCCGGCGACGGATGCGCGGCGGGCGACGAGCCGTGCCGGCGCGGGAAGGTCGTCGAGCTGAGCCGAATAGATGGCCTGGACCGTCGCGGGGAGCGGCACCGCGTCCGGCGCCACCGCCAGCCGCCACCCGGACCCCTCGGTCACCAGCGTGCCGCTGCTGATCCAGCTTCGGAGCAGCTCCTCGATGAACAGCGGGTTGCCGTCCGACCGCTCGGCCACCGCCTTCACCACCGCGTCCGGAAGCGCCGCACCGATCAAGGCCCGGATCAGCTCACCGGCTTCGACCGCCGCAAGGGGTGGAAGCTCCAGCACAGGGGTCCCTTCGGCCAGGTGCTGCAGAACCGATGGACGCGCGGTCGCCACCACCAACCGGCCACCACGGCTCGGCCACGTCCCGGCCAGGGTCAGAAACGCGAGCAGGTCGCCGCCGGCCCAGTGGATGTCCTCGACCACCCAGGCGCTGGGTCGTTCGCCCGTGAGCGCGTCCAGGGCCTCGAGCCACGCCGCGAAGCGAGCGTCCCGGTCCGGGGAAGCCGGCGCCACGGCCGGCGGCCAGAGCGTGTCGAGGACCTCGGTGATGACCACCTCCCCGCGCGAGGCGCTTACCTGCGCAGTGGCCAGCGAGGTGCTCAGCGCGCGCGGGGCTGTTTCCCGACTTGCCCCGTCCACCGCACGCAGGGCAGCCAGGAGGAGCTCCCCGACCGGCTCCGCCGGACCGAGCACATCCGCACGCACGCGCGCCCGCAAGACCTGCGTCCCGGAGGCCTCCGCGCGACTTGCGAACTCGGCCAGGAGCCGGCTCTTGCCGACCCCGGGAGGAGCGACGACGACCACGATTCCGGGCTCCCGAGTCTCAACAGCGGTCCCGAGAACGGCCTCCAGCCGAGCCAGTTCCTCCGCACGTCCGAGCAGCGGTGCGCGGAGCGCACCCAGTGCCTCCTCGCGGGACCGCTCTGGCCTGAGGCCGAGCACCTGCCAGGCGGGAACGGGTTCTGCCTTGCCCTTCAGCTCAAGGGCGCCCCTCGATTCGAATTCGACCGCGTCGGCCGCGCTGAGGCTGGTCAGCTCGCCAACGAGCACGGTCCCGGGCTCGGCCGCGGCCTGGAAGCGGGCGGCGAGGTTGACCGTATCGCCGGTCACCCGCCCCGCGTCGGGACCGCTCTCCGCGGACACCACCTCTCCCGAGTTGACTCCCACCCGCAGCCGCAGGGCGACTCCCTCGTCGTCGCCTGCGAGTCCCAGCCGCGCGCCGAGGAGCTCGACCGCTCCGATCAGCGCCAGCCCGGCCCGGATTGCGCGCTCCGCGTCGTCGTCCCGCGCCTTCGGGACGCCGAACACGGCCATCGCCGCGTCGCCGATGAACTTCTCCAGCTGCCCGCCGTGGCGAGCCACCGTCTCGCGGACGGTGGCGAAGTAGGCGTCCTGGACCGTGGCCACGTCCTCCGGATCGAGCCGCTCCGACAGGCTGGTGAAGCCGACCAGGTCGGCGAAAAGGACGGTGACGATCCGCCGCTCGAACGCGGCCTCCTCGGGAGGGTCGGGCACGCGCGGACGATACATCGGTGAGCCGTTAACACACGCCTGATCGACCGCGCGTATGGTCCATCCGTGACGAAGAAACGCGTGCTGTTCGTGTGTACCCACAACAGCGCCCGATCCCACATGGCGGAGGCCATGGTCAACGCCTGGGCCGGGGACACGTTCGAGGCCTTCAGCGCCGGCACCGAGGCCGCCGGCATTCGTCCCGAGACCGTCGTGGTCATGAAAGAGATCGGTCTGAGCCTGGACGGCCACCGCAGCAAGACGATCGACGAGTTCCGCGGCCAGCCCTTCCACTGGTTCATCACCGTCTGCGACGAGGCCCAGAAGAACTGCCCCGTTCTGCCAGGGGTCGAGAACGTCGGCCACTGGAGCATCGAGGATCCGTGGCTCGCCACCGGCTCCGATGAAGAACGGCTCGAGGCCTTCCGCACGGCCCGTGACCGAATCCGGGACCGGATTCGCCTCTTTCTGCTCGCCGCCGGGCGCGACGACCTGCCGACCCCCGAGGCAGCGACCTTCCGCTAGCTCAGTGGCCGCCTACCCACGCGTGTAGCGGCCCGTCAGTGTTCCCTCACCCAGGACCTTGCCGAACATGTCGGCCCGGACCTGAGTGGCGGTGAGCTGCACACCCTGGACCAACGGCTCGGACAGGGCATACAGGTTGAAGACATACCGATGCTCCCCGGACGACGGGCACGGTCCGCCGTATGTTGCCGGTCCGAAATCGGTCTCGCCCTCCGCCGCTCCGGCGGGGAGGTTTCCGGACGCGCCCTCGTCGAGGGACGTCACCGCCGCCGGGATGTCGACGACGAGCCAGTGGACCCACATCCGCGCATCGGGGTCCTCCACGATCAGGACCCAGGCGGCCGTCCCTTCCGGGCCGGGCTCCCAGGCCAGGGGCGGTGAGATGTTCTCCCCGTCGCAGGTGTACTTCGCAGGAATCGCCCCGCCATCGGTAAAGGCGGAGCTGGTCAATCGCAGCTTCGTGGTGACACTCATGCTGGCGTTGCCTCCGTCTATCAGGACCGGGCGCAACGGGGGGACGGCGTGTGAGCGACGCGACCTTGGGACCACCGTACGGTGGCACGCCCGGTCGACCCCTAGCCTACGCCGCCCGCCCGAGAAGTGCGAACGGCTGCCGCACCCGCTGTCGCGGGTCAGCCGCCAGGGGTCTCGGTGGGCTCCGGCGACTCGGTGGCCTCAGGCGAGGCGCTCGGGACGCCCGGGATGCTGTCGAGGCTGACGCTCTCGGACGGGAAGCTGTCATCCGGGCTGCCGCTGGCGCTGGGCTGGCACCCGACCAGGGCGACGGCGAGCAGGGCAATTGCGGCGGCGGCCATTCGGCCACGCTGGACATGGGATCTCATGGTCTGGTCTCCGTAGCAGGTCTGGAATGGTCGTCGGCGGGGCGTTGCATGCGCTGGAGGCATCGGGCGACGGCGTATGACATTCGCGTAACAGGCGTGCGTTCTGCGGGCCGCGGTCGAGGCGAGGGCCGAACGGTCCACATGCACTCCACAGACCGTCCACAGGCTGTCCCAAGCGGTCAGCACCGGTGCGCATCATGTAGGGTCTGCCCGTCGCGACCACCACAACATGTT
>DASTEQ010000052.1:0-26992 GCA_035709505.1 Candidatus Limnocylindria bacterium | reverse complement strand
ATGGCGCTCCTGCAGCCAGCCGATGAACAGCGGGTTGATCAGGAGGAGCGGGCCGGTGAGCAGGGTGAGGACCCCGACCCACAGCGCGAAGAGCCAGAGGACCCGGGGTGGCGTTCGCACGCGGTGGACTGTGGAGCGGCCGGGACGGGCGGCTAGGCCACCCGCCTGGCAACGGCGTGGAGGACCATCCCGACGACCGCGATGATGATTCCACCGAGGATCGCGTCCAGGAAGCTGCTGATCGTGAACGCCGACAGGATCGGCCCTGCGAGGGCGCTGGTGAGGTACAGCATCAGCGCGTTGAGGACGAGCAGGAATAGGCCCAGGGTCACCATCGTGATCGGGAGGGTCAGGAGCTTCAGGATCGGCTTCACGATGGCGTTCACGACACCGAAGATGAGGCCGAGAATCAGCCACTGGTACCACTCCCCGTCGAAGACGAGGCCCGGAAGCAGGTAGACGGCGACCCACAGGGCCGCGGTGTTCACCAGGACGGCGACGAGGAATCCCATGCCTGACCTCCGTGACGGCCGGGGGTGGATGGTCGGGGCGACTGGATTTCGAACCAGCGACCTCTTGAACCCCATTCAGTCTAGACCACGCTCGGCCGGTTATTTCGAGCCCGCGGCCGAGCTGTCCAGCGTCAGGCGTCACGCAGGCTGAGGAGCTCGTATACCTCGATCGGCTGCGTCATTCCCTTTAAGTCAGGTGATCCGAGATGTCGGACGACCGCATGCTCGCGGATCAAGTCGTAAGTGCTTACCCCCATCACAACACTGCCTCCCGCGGCATAGGTCTGTAGGCGGGCCGCTAGATTTGTTGTGTCACCGATTGCCGAGAAGTTGCGCATGTCGGCCCCGCCAATATTGCCGACGAGCGCGGGTCCGCTATTAAGGCCGACCCGAAACTGGGGGTGCGCACTAGCCGCGGGCAGTGCTGACACTGCCTGCTGCATCGCCAATGCGGCGCGTGCTGCGCGCAGCGCGTGGTCGGGCTGTGGCTTCGGAGCGTTAAAGATGGCCATGATTGCGTCGCCCATGAATTGCACCACGGTGCCGCCCTGAGCGAAAACGATGGGCACCACCAGTCCGAATGCAGCGTTGAGCATCGCCATGACTTCGGCAGGTGCTCTGCCTTCGGCGTAGGCGGTGTATCCGCGCAGGTCGGCAAAGAGGACCGTTACTTCGACCTCCTCGCCGCCCAATGCTGCGCGGGCCGGATCCTCGATCAGTGCGCTGGCCACCTCGGGTGACAGGTACTGGTGGAGCAGTTGGTCCACACGCTCACGCAGCGCACTGATGAGACGGCCCTGAGCGAAGGCCACCCGTTGCGAACGTTCCAGGGTGTAGCCGCCCACGCATGCGGCCACCACCGCAATGGCAAGGATGAGGACTTGCAGCAGCAGGTTCGACTGGAGCCCGAGCGCCAGGGCAAAGATCACGTACGACACGCAGTAGGCAGTGCCCACCACGACCGCGCCGGTGAACGGGTGCCGGGTGATCGAGAAGCCGAACACGGCGGTGACCATGATGCCGGGGAGCGCGTACACGGCGAACGTGCCAGTGACCGTGGTCAGCGCAAGGACGGCAATGCCGGCGGCGAGCTGCTGGCCCATGCCAATCGCATCGCGTTGACGCTGAGTCGTCGCCCGTCGGCTCACGCCGGCGCTCACCAATAGCGTGGCAATCATGAGGCCGCAGATGAGCCATGTCGGGCCCGGGGCGACGCCCAGCACCGGGGGCCCGATGAGGGCCACGAGGACCCACGCGCCGACCGCGACGAAACTGGCGGTGCGCACGCGCCGCACTCCCTCCTCATGGTCGGCATGCTGGTAGGCGCGCTCAAGCTCGGGATCTAAGTAACGCAGGGTCCACCGGTCAAATCGGTCCCAGCCAGCGGGAAAGAGCATGGCTTCAGCCTAGCGGCACCGGCGAGAGCCTATGGAGCACCACGCGCCGATGGGCCTGAGTCGGGTCACACACGAGATCGTTACCACCGCGGACGTGTATGACACGTCACGCCGGCGATGCAGGACCGGGTAGCCGAACTGATGGACGGTATTCCCGGCTAGCCGGCGGTACGGCGAGTGGTACGAACGCAGCTAGAGGCCCCTCCGGCGACGCCGAGAGGTGCCACCTCGTACTCAGATGGTCGGGGCGACTGGATTCGAACCAGCGACCTCTTGAACCCCATTCAAGTGCGCTACCAGGCTGCGCTACGCCCCGATCGAGCCGGGCCAGTATGCCACGGGTCGCCGAAGTGACCGCCGGATCCGGTGCCCCGCGCCGCCTACCATGCTCGCGTGGGAAACCGGGGATCCTGGATGGTTGCGGCGAGGGCGGCGATCGGGGTCGCCCTCCTCCTGGCTGCGACGTCCGTGCTGGTCGCAATCCTCGAGCGGTGGGTTGGCGTGCCCGACGCGTCGCCCACCTACCTGCTTGCGGTGCTGGCCAGCGCGGTGTACCTCGGCGTGTGGGCCGCGATCGCGACGGCGATCGGCGCGTTTCTGCTCTACAACTTCCTCTTCGTCCACCCGAACTTCACGCTGGCCGTTTCCGATCCGGGAGAGCTGCTCAACCTGATCCTCCTGCTCGTCCTGGGGATCGCCGTCGGCCAGCTGGCCGCGGCGCAGCGCAGCCGGGCCCAGACGGCCATCGAACGCGAGCACGAAGCGAGGGCCTTGTTCCGGATCAGCCGGACCCTGGCGACCCGACCCGATACCGCCGCTGTGCTCGACGACCTCGCCAGTACCGTCAAAGTTGAGGCGGACCTGGACCGGGTCCTGGTTGCGCTCTCTCGGCCGAGTGGCGGCGAGCGGGTCGTGACCGATACCGGTGGCCTCGGAGCCGTTCCCGACGCGTCGCTCGATCACGTCGTGCTGCGGCGCACGCCGGGCGACACCCCGGCTCGGTGGGTCCAGGTCCATCCTCCGGCCGGTCCGAGGCCAGCGGAGCAGAGCCAGCGGGCCTACCGGGTCGCCATCGAGGCCGCCGGCGAGAGCCTGGGGTCGATATGGGCAATCCGCGGGCGGAGTGACGGCGAACCCGGTCGAAGCGCGACCCGCCTGCTGGCGGCCGCGGCGGACCAGATCGGCCAGGCATACGAACAGGACCGGCTTGCCGCCGAGGCGCGCACGGCCGAGGTCGCCCGCCGGAGCGATGCGGCCAAGACCGCTCTCCTCGAGTCGGTATCTCACGATCTGCGGACGCCCCTGGCCGCCATTCGCGCGGCCGCGGGGACCATTCTCGAGGGACCGGATGCGGTTCCCGAAGCGGACCGGCTGGCGAGTGCCGAGGCAATCGATCGCGAAGCGGAGCACCTGAACCGGATGGTGAGCAACCTCCTCGACCTGGGCCGGATCGAGGGCGGATCATTGCGGGCAGATCGCCAGGTCCTGGCCGTCGACGAGGCGGTGACCGGCGCGGTGGACCGATATCGAACGAGTCTGGCGGGCCGTCAGCTCGCGTACGACTGGCCGGATGACCTCCCCCCGATCTTCGCTGATCCGGTGTTCCTGGGTCAGGTTCTCGCCAACCTGCTCGACAACGCGGCGGCGTTCGTTCCTCCCGGCGGTCGCATCCGCATCGCGGCATCCGCGCAGAACGGGGTGGTCCGCATCCGCGTGGAGGACGACGGGCCGGGCGTTACCGCGGACGCGCTCCCCCATCTGTTCGAAAAGTTCTACCGTGCCGGAACGCCGACGACCGGAACGCGAACGGGCACCGGAGCGGGCCTGGCCGTGGTGCGTGGCCTGGTCGAGGCCATGGACGGCGAGGTCCGCGCCGAACCGAGCGAGCTTGGCGGCCTGGCGGTGGAGGTGGACCTGCCTTCCGCTCCTGGGCCGCCCGACACCGAGCCTGACCGATGACGGAGCCGACAGGGGGGCCGACGCTCCTCCTCGTGGAGGACGACGAAGGCACGCGAGCCGAGCTCGTCCGCAATCTGCGCGGACATGGATATCGGGTCGTGGAGGCCGCGACCGCTGCCGCTGCGATGCGCGCCTGGGAGGCTCGACGGCCAGACGCCGTGCTCCTCGATCTCGGGCTGCCGGATCGAGACGGGCTGGACGTCATCAGGCGCATTCGCAAGGAGGGGACTGTCCCGATTGTCGTGCTGTCCGCGCGGGACGCGGAGGCGACCAAGGTCCAGGCACTCGAACGCGGGGCCGACGACTACGTCACAAAGCCATTCAGCACCGCGGAGCTCCACGCCCGCATCCGCGCGGTCCTGCGGCGAATAGGAGGGCCGGCAGCGGGTCCGGGCGGCGTCATCCGCAACGGGTCGCTGACCATCGACACGGCGGCCCACGAGGTGCGGGTCGACGACGAGGTCGTGGCCCTTGTGCCGCGCGAGTTCCAGATCCTGGCCGAGCTGATGGCCTACCCGGGCCGGCTTGTCACCCGTGGGCGTCTTCTTCGCGCGGTGTGGGGCGAGGCGTATAGCGGCGAGGATCACTACGTCCACGTGTACGTGAGCCAGATTCGAAAGAAGCTGGCCGCGGCGGACCCTACCGGAGGGCTCGCCAATCTGCTGGTGGCCGAACCGGGAGTCGGCTACCGGGTGCGCAACCCCCCGTAGCCGAGGGCACGCCGGGAACTTGAGCGGAACTTGAGGGTTTGCCGAGGTCGGGAGCCGGTCGTCCTCTTGGGAGTGGGTGCGATCGTCAGGATATGGACGTCCCGGCCATCCCGATTCCGCTTGGCGCGACGATCACCGACCGCGAACCCATCGTGCAACACGTTCGCTCGGCGATCGACCTCATCGCCGCCGGCGGGGCGCAGCGGGTCACCCTGATCGGCTTCCCGGGAGCGGAGCGGTTGCTGCCGCGCGCCCAGATCCTGGCGGGGGAGGCGGGCCTCACGGCGCGCGCCGTCTGGCAGGCGGATGGCACCGGCTGTGACATCACGATCGAGCGCGTCCGATGACCGACACCGCCGAGGGCGACGCCACGCACCAGTCGGCGCGGGACCTGCGCCAGCTCCACCAGGTGCAGGGTCGCAAGGCTGGAGATCAGTACGTTCGGGTCGTCGAGCCGTTCGCGGACAGTTTCCGCCGGGAGGCGCCTGGCCACCTCGTGGCGTCGGAACAGGTGCTGGCTCCCGAGGGCGTCATCGGTCGCGGTCTTGATGTCGTTCGGCGACTGGCCATTGGGCGACGCATCGCGACCGACCGCGAAATCGAGGAGCGGCTGGGTCCGGTCAAGGGCCTCGCCATCTTCGCCTCCGACAACATCTCATCGTCGGCCTACGCCACCGAGGAGATCATGCGGGTCCTCGTCCTCGCCGGGGCTGGGGCCCTCCTCCTCACCATGCCGCTGACCCTTGGCATCGTCGTCATCCTTGGCATCGTCGTCACCAGCTATCAGCAGACGATCCGCGCGTACCCGGGAGGCGGCGGCTCGTACATCGTGGCCAGTGAGAACCTCGGTGTCGGTGCCGGGCTGGTGGCTGCGGCTGCGCTCCTGACCGACTACGTCCTGACCGTGGCGGTCTCCGTGTCGGCCGGGGTGGCAGCGCTGACATCGATATTCCCGTGGCTGTTCGACTGGCGGGTCCTGCTCGGCGTCGCGTGCGTCGGTGTCCTGTGGGTCGGCAACCTTCGCGGCATCCGCGAGAGCGCGAACGTCTTCGCCATCCCAACCTACGTTTATCTCGTCGCGATCTACGGGCTGATCGGGTTCGGCCTGTGGCAGTCCGCCAGCGGAGCGCTGCCAACCTACACTCCCCCGCCGGGGTGGCTCGAGGAGCACGGCACCCAGGCCCTCGGCATCCTCCTCATCCTCCGCGCCTTTGCCTCGGGCTCAGTGGCGCTGACCGGCACCGAGGCGGTGTCGAATGGGGTACCAGCCTTCAGGCCGCCCGAGGCGCGCAACGCGGGCCGGGTGCTGATCATGATGGGCACCTTCTTCGCGACCATCTTCCTCGGGATCAGCTTCCTCGCCTCACAGCTCGGCGTGGTGCCCGACCCGTCTGAGCAGGAAACGGTGGTCAGCCAGATCGCTCGGACCCTGGTTGGCAGCGGAACGCCATACCACTACCTCATCCAGCTCTCGACGGCCCTTCTCCTCGTGCTGGCCGCCAACACGGCCTTCAACGGCTTCCCCCGGCTGGCCAGCATCCTGGCCCGCGACGGCCACATGCCGCGGCAGTTCCAGTTCCGGGGCGATCGTCTTGCGTTCAGCGTGGGAATCGCCGTCCTCGCGATCCTCGCCGGCGTGTTGATCATCCTGTTCGAAGGCAGCGTCACGAACCTCATCCCCCTCTACACGGTTGGGGTGTTCGTGGCCTTCACCCTGAGTCAGTCCGGCATGGTTCGGCACTGGTGGGTGCGACGGGCCGAGCAGCGTGGTTGGCGATGGCGGGCGCTGCTGAATGGCACCGGAGCGGTGGCTACCGGGCTGGTCGCCCTGTTCGTGGGCGTCGCGAAGTTCGCACTCGGGGCCTGGATGGTCCTGATCCTGATCCCTCTGCTGATCGGGGTGATGTGGGCGATCGCCCATCACTACCAGGGAGTCGAGAAGGCGATGGCGGTCACCGATCCGGCCGAGCCACTCCCCGTTCGCGAGCCGCGGGTCGTCGTTCCGGTCAGCCGCCTCGACCGCGCGGCCCTGGCCGCACTCGCGTACGCCCGGTCGATCTCCGACGACGTGACGGCCGTCCACGTCGCGACCGAGGGATCGGCCGTCGCCGACATGCGGGGCAGGTGGGAGGCGTGGGGCGGCCCGGTGCGGCTGGTGATCCTCGAGTCGCCATACCGAGCCCTTCTAGCACCGCTGATCGCCTATCTCGACGCGACCGAGACGATGGATCCCACCCGACCGACGACGGTTGTCCTGGCCGAAATGGTCCCGCGCCACCTGTGGGAGTACCCGCTCCACAACCAGACCGCGCTGCGGCTGAAGCTTCGCCTCTTCCTCCGGCCGAACACCGTCGTCATCGACGTTCCGTACCACCTCGGCCAACGGGGTAATGGAGGGATCGGCGCAGAGAGCTGACCCTAGGCCGGGCGACCGCTCAGCTCGTCCTTCTGCACGCGGCTCATCAACCCGGCGAGCGCCTCGAGCGGCTGGCGGCCGCGGTGAATCACCGCGTCAACCTGCTCGGCGATCGGCATCTCCACGCCATGCCTCTCAGCGAGGGCAAGGGCTCCGGTCACGGTGTACTCCCCCTCCGCCACGCCGCCCAGTCGGGCCGCGACGTCGTCCCACGCGAGGTTGGCCGCGAGCAGCTCCCCCGCTCGGCGGTTGCGGGACAGCTGGCTCATGCACGTCGCAATGAGATCCCCCACCCCGGCGAGGCCGGCGAAGGTGCGGGCATCGGCCCCGGCTGCCACACCCAGGCGGGTCATCTCGGCCAACCCGCGGGTGATGATCGCGGCCTTCCCGCTGTCGCCCAACGCGAGTCCATCGACCATCCCGGCCGCCAGCGCAATGACATTCTTCAGCGCCCCGGCCAGCTCCACGCCGACCAGGTCGGGGTTGGTGTACACCCGGAACCGATCCGAGCCGAGGAGGTCAGCCACCTCCTCTGCCAGGCCGATCTCCGTCCCCGCCACTACCGATCCGGCTGGTCGCCCCGCGGCGACCTCCGCGGCCAGGTTGGGCCCGGAGAGGACGGCAACCTGACGCCCCGGCGCCTCCGCGAGGATTACCTCGCTCATGCGAGCGTGGGTGCCGGCTTCGATTCCCTTGACCACCGACAGGAACGGAACGCCCAGTGCCAGGGAGTCGCCGATCCGCTGAAGCGTGGTGCGCACGTGAGCGGAGGGAACCGCCAGGACGTACAGCTCATGGGCCCCGCCGAGGTCCGCAGCCTCGCCGGTCACGGTCAGGCCGTCCGGGAAGGGATGGTCCGGCAGGTACCGGCGGTTCTGACCGTCGCGGGCCATCTCGGCCGCCGCCGCCGACCGGTGCGCCCACAGCGTGACCGGATGCCCGCCACCGGCCAGCATCCGGGCGATGGTCGTCCCCCACGCCCCGGCGCCGAGGACCGTGATCCGATCCGTCACGCGGCGAAGGGTACGCCGCTCCGGCTAGCGGGCCGAGGCCCGCGCGCGACGGGCGCGCGGCCGCTCCGCGTTGGCGCGGGCGCGGAACCGGAGCCGGATCGGGGTCCCCGCGAAGCCGAACGCATCGCGCAGCCGGTTCTCGAGGTAGCGGCGGTACGAGAAATGGAACAGCTCCGGGTCGTTGACAAAGATCACGAACGTGGGGGGCGCCACCGCGACCTGGGTCGCGTACAGAACGCGTGCCCGCTTTCCGCGGGCGGTGGGTGGTGTATGCGCGGCCACCGCATCCCCCACCACCCGGTTGACGTCGGCGGTCGGCACGCGTCGGTAGCGCTCCTCGGCCACCTGCCGGGCATGGCGCAGGATGCGGTCGACCTTGTGCCCGGTAAGCGCGGAGGCGAACACGATGTCGGCCCATTCGAGATACGGGGCGTCACGGCGAAGCTTCCTGAGCCACTCGTCGGCAGTCTTCTCGTCGCGCTCGATGACGTCCCACTTGTTGATGACCAGGACCAGGCCCTTGCCGGCCTCCAGCACGTAGCCCACGACGTGGGCGTCCTGGGCGGTGAATCTTTCGGTCGCATCGGTCAGCACCACCGCCACATCGGCCCGGTCGATCGCCTTCAGGCTGCGCAGCACGCTGTACTTCTCCGTGCCGCGCTGAATCGACCCCCGGCGCCGGATGCCGGCGGTGTCGATCAACACCATCGGCTCGCCGTCCACCAGGACCTCCGCGTCGATCGCGTCGCGCGTCGTTCCCGGCACGTCGCTCACGATCATCCGCTCGTGGCCAAGGACGCGGTTGACGAGGGTCGACTTGCCGGTGTTCGGCCGCCCGACGATCGCCACCCGCGGCGGGCCGACATCGGTCTCGGCCAGCTCGGCCAGCTCGTCATCGGTCGGCAGCTCGTCGGAACCTTCGTCGAGGGAGACCGATGGCTCCGGCTCCGCCGGAGCGGGTGGGAGGAGCTCGACGATGAGATCGGCCAGGTCGCCGGTGTTGCGCCCGTGCTGGGCGCTGATCGTGATCGCTGGATCGAAGCCCAGCGCGTAGAACTCGGCCCCCTCGGCTTCACGGCGCGGGTTGTCGGCCTTGTTCACCACCAGGATCGTCGGCCGGTGCGCCCGCCGCAGCCGATCGGCCACCTCGTAGTCCAACGGCGCGAGCCCGGCCGCGGCGTCGACGACGAACAGGACGACATCGGCCTCTTCGATCGCGACCCGCGCCTGGTCCTGGACCCGCTCCTCGATCGTCGAGCCCGGCTCGAGCTCGAGCCCGCCGGTGTCGACCATCATGAACCGGCGGCCATTCCACTCCGCTTCGCCGTAGACCCGGTCGCGGGTGGTGCCGGCGGTGTCCTCCACGATCGCCGCCCGCTCCCCGACCATGCGGTTGAACAGGGTCGATTTCCCGACATTCGGGCGACCGACGATGGCGACCACGGGCAGCGATGGCATGGCGGGCAGTGTATCGGGCCGATCCGAAGGCCCTCGACGCTCGCTAGGATCGGCCTATGCGAATCGGGATGGTGGCCACACGGCTGGCGGGCGTCGATGGGGTGACCTTCGAGACGGCGAAGTGGGAGGCCGTCCTGGAGCGGATGGGCCACGACGTCCGGCTGTGCGCCGGCGAGGTCGACGCCCTGCGTTCCACCGCTCGCCTGGTGCCGGCCATGCACTTCGCCCACCCGCCGGCGGCCCGCGTGACCGCGGCGGCGTTCGACCCAGAGAGCGATGCGGACGCCGTTCGGCGCGAGATCCAGCGTCTGGCCGATCAGCTGCTCCCCGTGCTTCAGGCCTGGATCGAGACGGAGCGACTGGAGCTTCTTGTCACCGAGAATGCCTGGGCGATCCCGATGCAGCTACCGCTGGGAGTGGCTCTGCGGCAGATGGTCGAGCAATCCGGGATGCCCGCCATCAGCCATAACCATGACTACTGGTGGGAGCGTGAGCGATTCGCACGCTGTGTCGTGCCGGACGTCCTCGAAGCCGCCTTCCCGCCGGCGCTGCCGAACGTTCGCCACGTGAGCATCAGCTCACTCGCCGCTGCCGGTCTCCAGCAGCGGACCGGCCTGACCTCGACCGTCGTTCCGAACGTCTTTGACTTCGGCCACCCCCGGCCAGCGCCCCGTCTCGACATCCGCCGAACGATGCGCGAGGAGCTGGGGATGGGCGACGACGGCCTGCTCATCGTCCAGCCCACTCGCGTCGTCCCGCGCAAGGGCATCGAGCTGACGATCGACCTCGCCGGGCGCATCGGCGATCCGGATGCGGTGGTCCTCATCACCAGTCCCGCCGGCGACGAGGGCCTCGATTACCTGATCTCGCTGGAACGCCGGGCCGAGCGGGCCAAGGTCAACCTGCGCTACGCCGCTGACCGATTCGCTCCCGACCACGAGGGCCGGCCTATCGGTCCGGCGCACTCATTGACCGAGGCCTACCTGGCCGCCGACCTCATCGCCTATCCGAGCCTGTACGAGGGCTTCGGCAACGCCCTGCTGGAAGCGGTCTTCTTCGGCAAGCCGGTGTTCGTGAACCGTTACCCGGTCTACGAGGCCGATATTCGGCCGCTCGGTTTCCGGTTTATTGAGATCGACGGTGTCGTCACCGACGAGACGGCCGCCGCCGTCCGCGCCCTCGTCGACGATCCGGCGCGCCTCGAGGCCGATGCCGAGCACAACTTCGCGATCGGCAAGGCGCACCTCGGCTACGACCGGCTCGGAGGGTCGCTCGCGGAACTGCTCGCTCCCTAGCCTTGTCGCTGCTCAGGCGGTTGCGCCGGCGGTCTCCGCCAGCACCGACTCCGCCTCGGCGATTTCGACCACCGCACCCAACGACTGGAACGTCGTCAGCGCCGCCCGGGCGACCTCGACGGCCTCGCGACCTCGCCCGACGGCCCGCAGGGCCCGCGCCAGCGGCAGTTCGGTGCGCGCCCGGTCCCAGGCGGCCTCGAGCTCAACCAGGGAGACTCGGGAGCGCTCCAGGCTGGCCATCGCCGATTCCGGGTCTCCACCCGCCAGCGCGGCCTGACCCTCGAGCCGGTCCGCGATAGCCGGCAGGAACCGGAGGCCGGTCTCCTCGGCCCAGTCTCGCGCGAGCTGGATGACGTGGGCCGCCTCGTCCCACGTGCCCTCGGCGGCGATGAGGTCCGCCCATGCCTCGTACGTCAGGTCCCGGTTCTGGAGGTCGCGGACGGGGTCGATGACTTCGAGCCGGGCCCGCGCAACCGCGAACTGCCCGCGCCGGATGAGCACACCGACCACCCAGCTGCGCGGGCCCGAGACCCCGACCGTTCCCTGCGCCTCTTGTGACCGCTCGAGTCGCTCGAGGTATCCGTCCGCACCGGCGGCATCGCCCGTGACCTCGCTGACGTACGCGGCGACGGCGTAGATCCGGAGGGCGTGGTAGCGCAACGGGCGGTCCTCGGCGAAGAGCGCGTCCACTCGCCGAAAGGTGTCCCAGAACTGGTCCCACTCGCCGAGGCGGAACTGCGCGACGCCCATGAACGCACCGGGCACGTAGTTCAGGACGCCCTTCGCCTCGACAATCTCCCAGCCCAGCCGGCCGTAATCGATCGCCTCTCGAAACTGGCCAACATGCGCCAGGCCCCAGGCGTTGGTGCCGTAGATGTCGACGATCTCGGGGAGGTTGTCGAGTTTGGGGATGAGGCTCAGCCGCTCGGCCTGGGGAGCCAGGACGCCCCGGTATCCCTCGAGCAGGCTACCTGTCGCCCCCGTCGTGTCGAGAGCGCCTGAGAGCAGGTCGGGCCGCTCGAGCCGTCGTGCGATGGCGACCGCCTCTTCCGCCGCCCGGCGGTCCGCCGCCACGGCCTCCGGATCGGTGATGGCCTCACCGAATCCCCAGCTCCAGGCGCCCTGCACCAGGAGCATGCCGACCCGTTCCTCGCTGTCCCCGTCCGGCAACAGGCTGTTGCCCAGTTCGAGGTACGGCGCCGCTTCCTCGCGGCTCGGCAGCGACCGCATGATGCCCGGCCAGCGCGTGGGCAGGGCCAGCGCGAGAGCGCAGCCCCTGGCGATGGCCAAACGCTCAGCCGCATTCCGTGGGCCGGCGGCAACACGGAGGTCCACGGCCTCGATGGCGCGGCGCCACGCGGAGTCCCCGTCATCCTCCCACAGGTCGACCGAGGTATGAATCTCGAGCCCCTCGGCCTGTTCCAGCGGGCCCTGGGCCAGGTCCAGCCCCGCATCCGCTCGTTCGCGAGCCCGACTCCTCGCCCCATGGCGTACCGCCTCCCAGGCCGCCTCGTACAACACTGCCACCGCACGCGCCCGGATCTCGTCCGCCCGGTCGGGTTCGACGTTGGCCCATGTGGCCGCCCGTTGCGCCTCGGTGTAGTGGTAGGCGAGCAACTCCACCACCTCCAGGCGCCGCTCGCCGATGACGTCCTCAATCCAGTCAGCTACGCGCAGATGCGCCTCCGCGCGTTCGCGACGGGGGATGCTCTCGTAGGCCACGTCACGGACGAGGGCGTGCTTGAAGATGTACTCCGGCTGACCGGCCATCGACGAGGCGAGCCGCGCGAGGACCAGGTCGCGGCTCTCCAGGCTCCGAAGGGACTCGTCCAGCTGCGCGGCCGTGCCGTTGAGGAACTGGGCGACCGGCGCCGGCCAGAAGATCCGGCCCACGACCGACGCCGCCTGGAGGGTTCGCTTTGCCGCCGGCTCAAGTAGGTCGATGCGGGCCGCCAGCACCGCCTGCACGGTGTCGGGGATGACCACCTCGGCCAACCCGGACTCCGCCCGCCACCCAGACCCGGTCCGCACGATGTGGCCGCCGTCGATGAGGTGCCGCAGGATCTCCTCGACGAAGAACGGGTTTCCGCCGGCTCGCTCGACGATCCGGCCGTGGAGCTCCGGAGGCAGTTCCTCGACGGTGAGCAGGTGGTCGACGAGCTCGCTTGTCGCCTCGGCCGGCAGTGGATCCAGAGCCACGCTCGAGAAATTCCGACGGCCACCACCCCATCCGGAGCGGCGGTCTGCCAGCTCGGGCCGCGCCGGGCACAAGAAGAGCACCCCGCCCTGCACGCGTTCACTGACGTCCTCGAGAAGGTCGAGCAGCGCCGCGTCGGCCCAGTGAATGTCTTCGACCACGACCACGATCGGCGAGGCGGCCGCCAACGCGGAGAACAGCGCCCGCCATGCGCCGTGGACCTCGTCGCTCAGCTGGTCCGGATCGAGTCGGCCGAACTCGAAGCCCGAAACAGCCATGCCCACGGTGTAGGCGAGCAGCGCCGTCGTGCGCACTGGGTCGGGGGTCACGTCGGAGGTGAGCACTCGGGCGCCGAGGGCCTCGACCTTGGCCACCGCTTCGGCAGGTGGATCGCTGTCGAGAATGCCGGCCTGCGCCTTGAGGATCTCGGCAAGCGGCCAGAAGGTCACGCCCGATCCGTATGACAGGCACCGGCCGCGGAGCACGCCCGGGGCTGGCTCGCGTTTCGCCAAGCTCCTGAGGAACTCGATGGTGAGCCGGCTCTTCCCAACGCCCGGCTCGCCGTACAAGGTGACGAGGTGCGGGCGTCGCTCGGACGCGACCCGCTCATACGTGGACACCAGCAGCTCGAGCTCGCGGTCCCGGCCGACCAGCGGTGAGCGGAGCCCTGGCACGCCCCGGTCGGCGGTGGACGCAGCCTCGCTCAGGAGTTCTACGACCGCCGTCTCGGTGGCCTTGCCCTTGAGCCGCTGGGTACCCAACGGCCGAGTGGTGAAGTTCGGAGCGGCCGCCGCCGTGCGCTCCCCGACAACGATCTGGCCAGGCTCGGCGAGCTGCTGGATGCGCGCGGCCACGTTCACTGCGTCACCGGTGACCATGCCTTCCCCGGGTCGTGGTGAGGTCGTCGCCACCACCTCGCCCGTGTTCACCCCGATCCTCAGCTGGAGCTGGGGCGCATCCGTTCCGCGGCGCTGCACATTGAGCTCGTCGAGGCGTGCCCGGATTGCCAGCGCGGCCCGGAGGGCCCGGGTGGGATCGTCCTCATGGGCGACGGGGACGCCGAACACAGCCATGACGGCGTCGCCGATGAACTTTTCTACCGTCCCGCCGCGTGCCTCGATTTCCTCGCGCGCGACGGCGAAGTACTCCCCCATCAGCTCGCGGACCACCTCTGCGTCCAGGGCCTCGGCGAGCTCAGTCGAGCCAGTGACGTCCGCGAACAGGAGAGTGACGAGCTTTCGCTCCTCTCCGCTCGCCTTCGATGTTTCGATGGCAGCGCCGCAGTGCGGACAGAAGGCGAAGCCCTCGGCAACTTCGCGATGGCACGACGGGCAGCTGGCCACAGCGAGAGTCTACGGTCCGTGACGTGCGGCGGTAGCCACCCGGATAGGATCAGGCGGCGTCGGCGAGGGCGTAGATCCGGTCGCGAACCTCCTCGAGATCACCCTCCGGCGTCGACGTTCCACCCGTGATGCCGATCCGAGCCTTGCCGGCCAACCAGCCGGCGAAATCGGTCTCCAATTCGTCCGCGTCCGCGACGTGAATCGTGTCGGGCAGGACCTGCGCGCACTTCACGGCCAGCTCCCGGGTGTTGCTGCTGTTCTTGCCCCCGACCACGATCATGGCGTCGACCTCCGCCGCCAGCTTCACGGAGTCGTCCTGGCGGGTCAGGGTGACCGGGCACACCGTATTCACCACACGGAGGTCGTGGCAGCGCTTCAGGCAGAAGGCGGCAAACTCCTCGAGCTTGGACGGCAGGATGGTCGACTGGCTCAGCACGCCGAGCTTCTTGGTACGCGGCACGCGCTCCCAGGTGGATCGGTCCATGTCGTCGACGACGACGTGCTTCTCGCCGGCGTACGAGCGGACCCCCCGCACCTCCGGATGATTCTCGTGACCGATGATGCAGACGGTATAGCCGGCCTCGTCCAGCTCCCGGGCGGCCTTCTGGCTCTGGATGACCCACGTGCACGTCGCGTCGATGAGCTGGAGCTCCCCCTTGGCCCGCAGGGTCTCCATCTCCTCGCGCGGCACGCCGTGCGCCCGGACGACGAGCGTTCCGCCCTCGACCTGGTCGGCGAGCTCCGCGGTCTGGATGCCGCGCGATTCGAGGTCAGCCTTGATCCCGGGGTTATGGACCAGCTGGCCAAGGGTCGTGACCTCTTCCCCCGCCTCCGATGCCTGGCGGGCCTTGTCGATCGCGAGCCGCACGCCGTAGCAGAAGCCCGCCCGCTCGGCGATCCGGATCTCGGGTCGATTCGTGCTCATCTCCCCATCATTCTAGGAGTCGGCCGCCGGATCAGCCGTAGACGCCCCGGCGGATCGGCGGCAGGAGGGCGGCCACCTCGCGCATGAGCCGGGTCGAGGCCTCGGTCAGCTCCGCCCGGTCGATCGGGCCATCCGGCCGATGGCCGAGGGTGAACGGCTGACCCACGACGACGGTCGCGCGCGGTCTCCGGCCGAAGATCGCCCGCCAGCTGAGCATGCCCTCGGTCCCGGTGATCCCCAGCGGAACGATCGGCGCGCCGCTGCGGAGCGCCAGGAGGGCCGCCCCGTTGCGGGCAGGAATCAGCGCCCCGGTCGGGCTCCGGGTGCCTTCGGGAAAGATGACCATCGCCCGCCCGGCGGCAAGCACCGCCAGGAGGGCCCGCTGGGCGTCGAGGTCGCTCGTGCCGCGCCGCACGTAGATCACGCCAGCCTGGCTGCCGAGCCAGCCGAAGAAGGGCCAGCCTTTGATCTGGATCTTGGCCACCATGTGCACGATCCGGCCGATGCGGTAGCACGTCCCCCAGCCCGCGACCAGGGGGTCCATGAGCGTGTAGTGGTTGGCGACGATGATGATCGGTCCGGTCCGGGGCAGGTTCTCGAGTCCCTCGGTTCGCACCCCGCCTAGGATCCGGAGCAGGAGACCGATGAGAAAGCCTCCCGGCCGGTAGGCCCAGGTCCGCGGGAGGTAGCCGCTGATGTCGCGGGTCATGACCGGCGGGGCGGCGGAAGCGCGGCCACGATCGCGGCGACACATTCATCGACGTCCAGCTCCCCGGTGTCGAGGACCAGGGCGCCGGGCGCTCGGCGGAGGGGCGCCACCGCCCGGGTCGAGTCGGTGCGGTCTCGCTGGGTGATCTCCCGCTGGTACGTCTCGACTCGATCCGGCCGGCCCATCTGCGCCGCGCGTCGGCGGGCCCGAGTCTCGACCGAGGCCGTAAGGAAGACTTTGAGGTCCGCGTCTGGCAGCACGACGGTACCGATGTCCCGCCCGACCATCACCGTGTCCTGTCCCCGTGCGGCGTCCCGCTGGACGGTGAGCATCGCCGCCCGCACCTCCGCATGCTGGCTGATCGTCGGCACGGCCCGCTCGATGCGCGGCTCGCGCAGGAGCGGGGTCACCTCCCGGCGCCCGATCGTCACCCGCTCGCCGGGCTGGCCGCCATCGGCCGGGCGGACCCGGATGCGGGTCTGCTTCGTGAGCTGGGCGACGGCCGGGCCATCGGCCGGGTCGATCCCCGCTTCGAGCGCGGCGAGGGTGACGGCCCGGTACAGCAGGCCGGTGTCCACGAAACGGGCTCCGATGTGTTGAGCCAGGGCGCGGCCGACGGTGCTCTTCCCGGACCCCGACGTGCCGTCGACCGCGATCCGGAGCCCCAGGGCTGCACGCCGCGGCCGGGAGGCGGGTGCCGGGGTGGGCGGCGGGCCGCCTTCCAGCGCGGTGACCTCGGCGTCGGTGAGCGGTCGCCAGGCCGCCGGCGCGAGGCCGGCGAGGGTGATCGGTCCGTAGGCGGTTCGAACCAGCCGCTGGACGCGGTAGCCGATCGCGGCGAACAGGCGCCGGACCTCCCGATTTCGCCCCTCCCCGAGGTGCACTGCGAACCACGGCCCGGCCTCGGGAGAGGGTCCGACCCCGGCGGGCCGTGGGCGACGGACGATGTCGAGTACCTGCGCCAGCGTCCCGTCGATCTCGATCCCCTGCCGCAGCCGCCCGAGCTCGACGTCGTCCGGCTCCCGATCGAGCTGGACGGCGTACTGCCGGACCACCCCGAAGCGGGGATGCAGAACCCGTTGGGCCCAGGCCCCGTCGTTGGTCAGCAGCATCAACCCCTCGGAGTCGAGGTCCAGCCGCCCAGCCGGCCAGAGCCGGCCGGGAGGCGGCGGCGTGACGAGATCGACCACCGTCTGGTGCCCGTACCCGGACCGGGTGGTGGACAGGACGCCACGTGGCTTGTGGATCGCCAGGTGAACCGCACGCGGTGGCGCCAGGTCCAACCGACGGCCGTCGAGGGCCACCTCGTCACCAGGGTCCACGCGGGTTCCTGGCGTGGCAACGGTTCCGTTCACGGTCACCCGGCCGTCGACGATCCAGCGGTCGGCCGCGCGCCGCGACCCGTGGCCAGCTCGGGCGAGGACGGTCTGCAGCCGCTCACCCCGCATGCCGGTCGGCGGCGACCTCCCGCTCGGCGGCTTCGTCGACCTCATCACCTTCTGCGGAGGCCATCGCGGAGGCCGGACCAGGGTCCGGAGGAACGTCGAGTGCGGGGAGCTCCTCGAGGCTCTCCATCCCGAACCGCTCAAGGAACGTGAACGTCGTGCGGTACAGGATCGGCCGCCCTGGGCTGTCCCGGCGGCCCGCCTCGGTGATCAGTCGCCGGTGCAGGAGCGAGCGCATGACCGATTCGGAGTCGACGCCACGTACCCGTTCGACGTCACCACGCGTGGCTGGCTGGCGGTAGGCGACGACCGCCAGGGCCTCGACTGCGGCCGGGCTGAGGCGACCTTCCGTCCTCTCGGCGTACCGGCGGACGCGGTCCGCGACTTCCGGCGCGGTGGTGAGCTGCCAGGCGTCGTCCAGCTGCTGAAGGCGGATCCCGCGCCCCTCCAGCGTTTCGGCCAGGGTTCCGAGGGCCGCGGTCACGGTCCCTGCCGGGGCCTCCACCAAATCGGCCAGGTCTCCGGTCGCGAGCGGCCGGTCGGCCACGAACAGGAGCGCCTCGAGGGCCGCAGCCAGATCCCCGGTGCTGGTCCGCTGCGCGGTCACGAGCCGGCCCCGGCCGCGCGCTCGAGGACGATCGGGCCGAAGAGGGTCGTCTGCCGCGCCCGCAGCTCGCGGCGCCGGACGAGCTCGAGGGCCGCCATGAGGGTGACGACTCGCTCCGTGCGACTGGTGCCGGTGGCGAGGAGGGCCTGGAGGACGAGCTTGCCGCTGGCGGACAGCGCCTCGCGGAGCACGACGATCTGCTGGCCGACGGTCACCTCGCGCGGAACGATCTCCGGCGGCTCCGGCTCCGGTTCGGCGACCGCGCTCAGTCGGGCCAGGGCATCGGCCAGGAGGGTGCGGTCGAGCGGAGCGAGCGGCGCCTCGGGGAGATCCGCGGCACGCGGCTCCCGACGCCACATCGGTGCCACCTGGTCCCGGCTCGCGATCTCGCGTGCCGCGTCGCGGATTGCGCGGTAGGCCAGCAGGCGGCGGCGGAGCTCCTCCTCGTCAACGTCCTCGCCCGGGACCGCGAGGGCGTCCACCGGCTCGGCAAGCAGGCTCCGCGACTTCAGCAGGATCAGCTGGGCGGCGGTGGCCACGAACTGGGCCAGGTTGGCGGGGTCCACCGGGTGCGTTGCGAGGTACGCGACGTAGGCGTCGGCCACGGTCGCCAGCGGCACGGTCAGGATGTCCAGCTCGGCCGTCTCGATGAGGTGCAGCAGGAGCGGCAACGGGCCCTCGAACACGTCGAGCTCGACCTGGAACTCCGGTGGCGGGCCGACGGGCACGGCCACCTGCAGCTCGGGTGTGATCGCAAAGGATTCGCTCGATGTGCGCATTGCCGCTCAGGATGCCGCGTCGGCGGCCCGGAGTGCAGCCGCCAACTGCGCATCCCGTGGCTCGGAGGTGCCGCCGATGAACGCCACGACCCGCGGACTGCACCCAGCCTCGAGCGCGGCCCGGGCGGACAACGCCTCGTGATGGCGCTGGAGGTGGAACGGGTGGCGCCACGATCCCGGATCCGGCGAGCCGAGCCGCTCGAGCCGGGACGGAGCCACGGCCTCGACCAGGACGCTGACCACCCGATGCCAGAGCCGGATCCGTCGGCCCTTCCCCGCGTCGTGGAGCAGGGCCGCGGCCAGCAGGTCGGCATCGGTCTGTCCGTCCGCCCGGAGGCGGGCCACCACGTCCAGGGCGTGCCGCTGGTCGGCCACCGGCATCGCGTCGAAGACGGCCCTCGCCCGCGGCGGGAGAACGGCATGGGCGACCGCCCGCTCCTCGGCGCTCACCCGGGCGCGCAGATGGTCGCGGAACTGCCGAACGCGGTAGGCGGGACGCATCGGTCCGACGTCCGCCCCTCCGCTCAGAGCCCGCAGAGGACTGCCGCCCACGGGTAGGCCAGGCCGAGGATGGCGGACAGCGGACTGCCGGGGACGATCAGCAGGAGGAGCAGGAGCACGACCCCGTAGCCCGCGTACGGGCGGATCGTGTACTCCCAGCGCGCGGGAAGGAGGGAGATCACCACCCCGAACCCGTCGAGCGGCGGGATCGGGATCAGGTTGAGGATGGCCAGCAGCAGGTTGACCGCGGTCGCGGTGTAGAGCAGCTGGAGGGCGACGGACCCACCGAGGCCGGCGAGGTCGATAAGGCGAAACGTGCCGGCGAGGATCAGGGCCACCACGATGTTGGCGATCGGTCCGGCCGCGGCCACGAGAGCCATCCCGGTCCGCCCCGAGCGCAGTGCCTCGACCGCCACCGGCACCGGCTTCCCCCAGCCGATGCCGACCAGGACGAGGAGGGCGGTGCCGAGCGGGTCGAGATGGCGGAGCGGGTTGAGCGAGACCCGGCCCAGGGCCCGAGGCCGGCGGTCTCCGAGCTGGTCGGCCGCGAGGGCGTGGCTGAACTCGTGGGCCGTGATCCCCGCCAGCATGCCAACGATGAGCCCGACGATGGCCGGGATGGTGAGATCGAGGAGGAAGAACACCCTCAGGCGATCTCCGGCAGCAGCGCGCCGAGCAGGGTGGTCAGCTTGGCCGCACCGATCCGGCCCATCTCGATCACCTCGTCGTGGGTGGCGCCTGTCTCGACGTCGGGAGTCGCCTTGTTGGTGATCAGCGAGATGGCGAGCACCCGGACGCCGGCGTGACGGGCGACGATGACCTCGAGGACAGTGGACATCCCGACCGCGTCCGCGCCCAGCTGGCGGAGCATGCGCAGCTCCGCGCGGGTCTCGTAGGTCGGCCCAGACAGCATCACGTAGACGCCCTCGTGGAGGCGGACCCCGGTCCGCTCGGCGGCCGCCCGAGCGCGGGCCGCCAGGTCCGGGTCGTAGGCATCGGTGAGGGCCGGGAACCGCGGCCCGAGAACCTCGACGTTCGGGCCGAACAGCGGGTTGTCGCCCGAGAGGTTGATGTGGTCGCTCACGAGCATGAGCTCGCCCGGCTCGAACGCGGGGTTCAGGCCGCCGGCGGCGTTGGTCAGGACCACGGTCTCGAGCCCGGCCCGGATCGCCGCGCGGAGCAGGATCGTGACCTCGCGATGGCTGTAGCCCTCGTAGGCGTGGACCCGCCCGGCGAGGACGAGGACCGGGCGGCCGCCGACCAGGCCTGCCACCAGCTCCCCGGCGTGACCGGCAACCCCCGACTGCGGCACCTCCGGGATCTCCGCGTACGGGATTCGGAGCCGCGGCTCGGGATCGAGGAGGTCGATCACCGTCCCCAGCCCGGAGCCGAGGACGAGGCCCAGCCGCGGGGTGGCGAGCGCCGGCTCGGCGGCGAGGCGGTCACGGATGGCAGCGGCCGCGGAATCGATCCGCTGCCCAAGCTCGGTTGTGGCCGGGGCGTCGGCCACGCTAGATCCGCTCCAGGAGCTCGCGCTTCTTGGCGTCGTATTCCTCGGGCGTGATCAGGCCCCGGTCGCGCAGGGAGGCAAGGCGCTCGAGGGTGGCGGTGGCGTCCTCGGTGGGAGTAGCCGGCTGCGGGGGCGGAGCTTCGGCGGTGGCGGGGGGTGGCGGAGCCGCCGGGGTGGTAGCCATCGCGCCCGCGCCGGCATCCTCGACCACGGTGACCTTGTCGCTGCCGGCCCGTGGCGGCATGGGCTCGGCCAGTACCAGGTCAGGGGCGGGCTGCCGCTGGTAGGCGGGGGGCGCGAGGTCGGGACGCTCAATCGCCTGCTTCTGGTTCAGCATGGCGACCTTGAAGTCCACCGGGTCAGTGACCATCGGGAAGTCCTCGATCCCGCCGATCTCCTCGGCCGCAGAGAGGATGTCGAGGTCGCCGAAGCCGAAGATGCGCCCGAACAGGCTCTGGGTGAGAACGGCGTCGTTCACCTTCTCCAGGCTGGTGGCCGCCATCCGCTTGTTCAGGATGCCCTCGGCCCGCACGATCCGATGGGTGGTCACCAGGAACTCGGTGTTCCGCCAGTCCCAGATCACCCAGCCGATGCGCGCGAGACCGATGAGCAGGAGCACGAGAGCCACGATCTCTCCCGGCCCGTCGAGTTGCTCCTCGGGTGGCCCGGCCAGGAACATGAGCACGGCCAGGGCCAGGATGGCCAGGATGATCGCCCACCACGACCGGCCGATCACGATGAACCAGTGCTGCCGGGCCTCGAGGACGACTTCCTCGCCGCGGGCCAGCAACTTACGGGCGTAACTCATCGGTCTCCTCAGGCTCGCGGGTGCGCCCGGGAGTACACCTCCCGCACGCGCTCACCGGTCAGGTGGGTATAGAGCTGGGTGGTGCTGATGCTAGCATGGCCCAGGAGCGACTGGACCACCCGCAGATCGGCGCCGCCCTCCAGCAGATGGGTCGCGAAACTGTGCCGGAAGGTGTGCGGCGTGACGTCGGAACCGATGCCCGCCGCCTGGCTCCAGCGCCGCACCAGGCGCCAGACCGACTCCCGACTCAGCCGCCCACCGCGCTGGGAAACGAACACCGCGGGAGTCGGGTGCCCGGCCGTCCACGCCGCCCGTGGGCCGGTCAGATACCGATGGAGCCGCTCCCGGGCCGGCTCGCCCATCGGAACCCGCCGCTCGCGGTTCCCCTTGCCGATGACCCGGACTTCGAGACCCGCCAGGTTGAGCCGATCGAGGTCGAGCCCGGTCAGCTCCGACACCCGCAGGCCGCAGGCGTACAGCAGCTCGAGGATGGCCGCGTCCCGGACCCCGGCCGGGTCGCCGGCCGGGGCGGACAGGATGCGCTCGACCTCGTCCGGGGCCAGGACTTCGGGAAGGTACTGACCCGGCCGGGGCGGGTCGATGAGGTCGGCGAGGTCCCGCTCGATGATCCCCTCGCGACGGGCGAAGCCGTAGAAGCTGCGGATGGCCGCCACCTTGCGGGCCTGGGTCGTCGCCCGCCGGCCCTGCCGCCCGAGGCGTGCCACGAACTCGCCGACGACGGCCGGGTCGTCCCGCCAGCGGAGGCCGGCCATCCCCGCGAACTGCAGGAGGTCGCGCCGATAGGCCGCGATGGTGAGCGGCGAGAGGCCACGCTCGACCCGCAGCTCGAGCAGGAACTCATCGATGGCGGCCTGGAGGCGAGGGTCGATATCGGAGTCGGTCACGGCTCAGTCGGGAAGGAGCGAAGCCTTGGTGCGGAGCAGGTCGTAGAACGGCGTGCTGCCCTCCGGCTCGACGAGCCGGAGCGGGACAGGCAGGGCCTGGACTTCGACCCACTCCCCGACCTCGATCGGCACGTCCCGCTGGCCGTCGAACGAGACGACCGCTCCGCCGAACGCCTCGCGGAGGTGGAGCCGAACCCGGTGGTCCTCCCCGGCCACCACGCTGTGGATGGCCGACAGGTACGCGGCGACCGGGGTGATGACCAGGTTCCGGAGCCGTGGGTCGATCAATGCGCCGCCGGCCGAATACGAGTAGGCGGTCGAGCCGGTAGGGGTCGCGACCACCACCCCGTCGGCCAGGTAGGTGGCGAGGTGGCTGCCGCTGACCTCGACCTCCACCTGGATGAGGCGGACCTGGGCCGCACGGGCGATGACGACCTCGTTGAGACAGGCCTCGACGGTGGGCTCGCCTTCACGCCGGTGCACCGTGGCGGATAGCCGCATCCGTTCGGCGATCGTGTGCTTGCCGGCCGCTATCCCGTCAAGGGCCGATTCCAGCTCGTCGGGCTCGACCTTGGCCAGGAATCCCACCCGCCCGAGGTTCACGCCAAGGGCCGGGACCTCGCTGTCGCCGATGGCGCGAGCGACCCGCAGGAACGTCCCGTCGCCACCGAGGACCGCGACCAGGTCGCTGCCCGGCAGCTCGGCGCTGAGCCGAGCCTCGTCGTCGGCGACGGCGTCCCACGCCGGGACACCATGGGTCGTGCACCAGGCTCGGCCACGGGCCAGGACCGCGGCAGCGTCGGGGTTGTACCGGCTGACGACGAACCCGATGCGCCCGAGTGGCGGGCCGCTCACGACGGGCGTTCGGCGGCCAGGCTGGTGGCGATGTCTTCGACCCGCTGCCGCAGGGCGGCGAGCTCCGCCGCCAGGTCGGACGCGGCCTCGGACTCCGTCAGGGCGGCGTAGGAGCGGTCGAGTCCGGCGGCGATGAGCGCCCGCATCAGCGAGGAGGGAGAGACGCCGCGCGACTTTGCCACGGTCTCCACGCGCTCGATGAGCGCGTCAGGCATCCGGATCGACACGATCTGGCGCATCGTGTCCGACGGCGGCTCCTGGCCGATGGGTATGGGCTCGATGTCGAAGCCGACGCTCAGCTGCTCGACGCGGGGCGCGCGGGCGGTGGTCCTCGCCACGGTCAGATCGTAATACGCGATCGACGTCCTGGGGAGGAGACGCTGCTTCCGGCGAGCGCCAGATCGACGAGGTTGTCCCACGGGGGCGCCTTCGGCTGACGCTCGCTGGCGCGGCCGTCGGAGAGGTTTTCGGCGTCACCAACCGGCCGCAGGAGGGCGAGGAACTCGCGATTGCCTTCCCGACCGGTCCGCGGGGACGGAACGAGACGAGTGGGCTCGAGCCCGGCGGCGGCCGCATCGGCGGCGAGCTGGACGAGGACACGGCGGTGGACCGAGGGGTCTCGAACCACGCCACCTCGGGGAACGTCCTGCCGGCCGGCCTCGAACTGGGGCTTGACCAGGGCCACGATCTGCCCGTCCAGACCCAGCAGCGAGCGGACCTGGCCAAGGACCAGGCGGAGCGAGATGAACGACAGGTCGAGCGTGGCCAGGTCGACCGGCTCGGGGAGCGCGGGCAGGGTGCGCAGGTTCGTGCGATCCATCACCACGACCCGCTCGTCCGTCGCCAGGCGGGGCAGGAGCTGGCCATGCCCCACGTCCACGGCGTAGACCCGGCGCGCGCCCCGGCGCAGCAGGACGTCGGTAAAGCCGCCCGTCGACGCGCCGGCATCGAGGCAGACCGCTCCCGCGACGTCGAGCTCGAACGCGTCGAGCGCGGCGAGCAGCTTCTCCGCGCCGCGCGACGCCCACGACGGGCCTGCGGCGCGGACGAGCCGCGCATCGGGATCGAGCCGCTGGCCGGCGGTCAGCCGACGACCGTCACCGCCCTCGAGGTGAATCGCGCCGGCAAGCAGCAGGGCCTGCGCCTCGGACCGTGAACGCGCAAGGCCGCGGTCGACGGCGAGCTGGTCGGCTCGGACACGGGCGCCCGGCCGCGGGCCGGGCATCGGTCAGGCGGCGGTCGAGGTCGGGGCGGGCTGGCGCTCGTCGTCAGGGACCTCGATCCCGAGCGCCTCGCTGATCCGCGCCACGATGCCGGGCACGTCGATGCGCTGCTGCCTTCGCAGGTCGTCGACCGCCCCGTGGTCGACGAACCCCTCGTTGAGCGCGATCTTCAGCAGCGGAGCACGGACGCCGGCCTGGTTCAGGGCGTCGAGCACTCCGTCGCCGAAACCGCCCATCGCGGCGCTCTCCTCGGCGGTCACCACCAATCGCTTCCCGGCGGCGTGACCGGCTAGCAGGTGGGCGTCGAGGGGCTTCGCCCAGCGCGCGTTGATGACGGTCGCTGACAGCCCCGCCCGCTGGAGGATGGCGGCGGCGGCCCGAAGCCGCTGGACGATCGGCCCGAAGCCGACCAGGAGCAGATCCGCGCCCTCCTCGAGCACCTCCCCGACCCCGATCTCGAGGGCGTGGCCGTCCCGGTCGGGCAGGTCCTCGCCGGCGTCACGGGGATAGTGAATCGAGACCGGCCCGTCATGGGCCAGGGCGGTGACAACCAGGTCCCTCAGCTCCTGCTCGTCCTTCGGGGAACCGATGACCAGGTTCGGCAGAGCACGCTGGGCAGGGAGGGTGAACATCCCCTGGTGGCTGGTGCCGTCCTCCCCGACCAGTCCGGCGCGGTCGATGGCCAGGAGGACTGGCGCGTCGTTCTGGCACACGTCGTGGACGACCTGGTCGAACGCGCGCTGGCTGAAGGTGGAGTAGATCGCGACCACTGGGCGCATCCCGGCCAGCGCAAGGCCGGTCGCCATCGTCACCGCGTGCTGCTCGGCGATCCCGACGTCGAAGAATCGGTCCGGAAATCGCTCCTGGAATGCGGCCAGCCCGGTTCCAGTCGGCATCCCGGCGGTGATGGCGCAGATTCGCGGGTCGGCGGCCGCCAGGCGGAGCAGCTCCTCGGTGAAGACGTGGGTGTAGGTCTTCGGCTTGCGTCGGGCCGCATCGGCCGACGGCAGGGGCTCCTCGGTGGGGTCGATCAGGCCGAGGTCGATGGGCGGCAGGCTCGCCCCGTGGAACGCCTGGCTGTCGCGCTCGGCGGGGGCATAGCCGCGGCCCTTGATCGTTTTGACGTGGATGAGCACCGGCCGGTCGATGTGGAACGCCGACTCGAACGCCTGCTCGAGGTCGGCTCGGTCATGGCCGTCCAGGACACCGATGTAGGTGATGCCCATGTCCTCGAAGAACGAGACCTTGGCCCACGAGCGCTTGAAGCCTTCCTTGGCCCAGGCCAGGGCGCGGTACGCCGGGCGCCCGATGAGCGGGATCCTGGGCAGGACGCGGGTGGTGGCCGATTTCGTGCCCTGGTAGGCCCGGGACAGGCGAAGCCGGTTGAGGCGGGTGGAGATGCCACCCACCGAGGGGCTGATGCTCATCTCGTTGTCGTTGAGCACGATGAGCAGCCGATGGTGAGTCTGGCCGAGGTGGTTCAGCGCCTCGAACGTGAGACCGCTGGCCAGGGCCGCGTCCCCGACGCAGACCGCAATCCGCTGCTGGCGGCCCGGGTCCCCCGGCGAGCGCAGATCGCGGGCGGCGGCGAGGCCTGCGGCGATGCTCACCCCGGTACCGGCATGACCACCGTCGAAAACGTCATGGTCGCTCTCCGTGCGGCGCGGGAAGCCGCCAATGCCATCGACCTGGCGCAGACTGCCGAACGCAGCCGAGCGTCCGGTGAGCAGCTTGTGGGCGTACGCCTGGTGGCCGGTATCCCATACGATCCGGTCGCGTGGCGAGTCCATCACCCGGTGCAGGGCGATGGCAATTTCCACCGCGCCCAACGAGGAGGCCAGGTGGCCGCCGGTCCGCTGGACGGTGCGGATCATCTTCTCGCGCAGCTCCAGGGCCAGCTGGTCGAGCTCGGCGTCGGTCATCGACCGCAGCTGGCCGGGCTCGGTGACACGCTCGAGGAGAGTCGGATTCGCGGTCAAAACGGAGCCGAGTATAGACCGATGCCCGGCCGGGACCGCCCGGCCGGGTCCGGGGCTCAACCCTCGGCCGATGCCTCCCCGGCCGCCGCTCCCGGCTCCGGCTCCGCGCCGGCGAGACCGCGCCGGCCGAGCTCGGTGATGGTCAGCTCCGCCGCTTTCAGCCGTTCCTCGCAGGCGGCGTGGAGACGCAGCCCCTCGCGGTAGAGCGCGATGCTCTCCTCGAGCCCGACGCGTCCCGCCTCGAGGGTCTGGACGATCCGCTGGAGCTCGGCAACCAGCTCGTCGAAGGGTCGCGCGGACAGGTCGTCGGGCGGGGGCGCGGGGATCTCGTCCGTCATCCGAGCAGCTCCTCCATCTCGCCGGGGTGGATCGTGGTGACCCGGCTGCGCACCGCCCCGCGGGCGACGATAACCTCGAGGTCGTCGCCGGCGGCCACGTCGTTCGGG
>DASTEQ010000051.1:0-2407 GCA_035709505.1 Candidatus Limnocylindria bacterium | reverse complement strand
TCCGGCGCCGATATACTGGCCGCCCGCGGCCATCGGTCCGCCCAGAGGCGGCTCGCGCTGGAGCCGCGCGACACCGGAGCACCCATGGCCGAGGCATATCCCTACAACGGCCGCCTGACGCGCTGGGACGAGGTCGCCCCGGGCCTCGTCATCTGTGCCGTGGCCGCCGACGGCGAGCCCTTCCCCTTCACCCCCGGGCAGTACGCCACCCTTGCGCTGCCTGACCCCAGCGGAAAGATCGTGCAGCGGCCGATGTCCATCTCCTCGCCCTCGGGTGACCTCTCGGAATACGAGTTCTTCATCCGTCTCGTGCCCGGCGCCGAGTTCACGCCGCTGCTGTGGAAGCTGAAGGTCGGCGACACGATCGGGATCAAGGGCGCAAAGGGGAAGTTCGTGCTCCAGGACGACGGCCGCCGCTGCCTGTTCGTGGCCTCCGGGACCGGCCTCGCCCCGTACCTGAGCATGATCGAGACCTTGCTGGCCAATGGGCAGCAGCGGGAGATCCACCTCCTCCACGGGGCAAGCCACGTCTCGGATCTCGCCTGGCGGGAATGGCTGACCGAGCTCGAGGCCGACCAACGCATCCCACTGCACTACGGCCCAACCGTGTCGCGGCCCGCCGAGAACCCGGACTGGGACGGCCTTACCGGTCGAGTCGAGGCGGTCGTCGCCAGCGAGATGGACCACCACAACCTGACGCCGGCCGACACGACGATCTACCTGTGCGGCAACCCGGACATGATCACCGCCGTCGAGGAGCTGGCTGCTGCCCGCGGCTTCCCGCCGGAGCAGATTCGCAAGGAGCTGTACTGGCCCAAGGGGCGGCCGCACGGAGGCGCGGAGCCGGGGGAAGCCGCCGCATGAGCGGACCCTCGGGGTGAGCGAGGCAGTCACGGCGGCCGATCCGTTCTATCTCACGACCGCCATCTTCTACCCAAGTCCCGGTCCAGCCCTCCACTCCCTGTTCGAGGCCATCGGGGCCGACGCCCTCGTTCGTTACCAACGCCTTACCGGACGCGAGGTGCGCTTCCTGACCGGTATGGACGAGCACTCGGCCAACGTCGAGCGTCTGGCCAAGGAGCGCGGCACGGACCCCAGGGCGCTCGTCGACGAGTGGGCCGCCAACTGGCAGGCCGGGTTCGATCGGTTCGGCGTCAGCTATGACCGATTCATCCGGACCACCGATCCCGACCACCGCGACGCATCGGTCGAAATGGTGCGTCGGGCGCAGGCCGCCGGCGACATCTACAAGGGCACGTACGCAGGTTGGTACTGCGCCGGTGACAACGAGTTCAAGACCGATCAGCAGATCGTTGACGGCAAGTGCCCGGACCACCCGACGCTCGAGCTCCAGTGGCTGGAGGAGGAGAACTGGTTCTTCGCGTTGAGCAAGTACCAGGGCGAGTTGGAAGAGCTGTATCGGTCGAATCCGTCGTTCTGCGAGCCCGAACACTTCCGCAACGAGGTTCTCAGCTGGCTTTCGGAAGGGCTCCAGGACTTCTCGGTGAGCCGGTCGGGCACCGGGTGGGGGATCCCGTTCCCGGGTGACGAGGCGCATCGGATCTACGTCTGGTTCGATGCGCTCACGAACTACGTGACCGGCGCCGGCTTCCCCGGTGACCCCGAAGCGTTCGCGAAGTGGTGGCCGGCGGACGTCCATGTCATCGGCAAGAACATCACCCGCTTCCACTGCCTGTACTGGCCGGCCATGCTCATGAGCGCCGGGCTGCCCTTGCCCAAACAGGTCTTCGCGCATGGGTTCATGCTGATGAAGGGCGAGAAGATGTCGAAGACCCGGGGCAACGTCCTCGACCCGGACCAGGCAATCGCCACGTTCGGCGTCGACGGCGTCCGCTACCTCGTCCTGCGCGAGATCCCGTTCGACCGCGACGGGGATGTCACCGCCGACGGCATGATCCGCCGCTATAACGCGGACCTCGCCAACGACCTCGGCAACCTCGTGAACCGCACGGTCTCGATGTCGAACCGATACCTGGGCGGCGTCCTGCCGCCGATCGCAACCGGTTCCGAGGCCGATGCCGAGCTCCGGCGGGTGGCCGAGGGCGCGGTGGCCGATTACCGCGCAGCGGTGGAGCGGCTCCATTTCGACGAGGCGCTGCTGGCCCTCTCATCGCTCACGCGGGCCGCGAACGGCTTCGCCGAGTCGCAGGCGCCATGGGCGCTGTACAAGGCGGGGGAGGTGGATCGCGTCGGCGCCGTGCTGGCCACGATGGGGGAGGCGTGCCGGATCTTGGGCCACCTCCTGGCACCCTTCTGCCCGACGGCGTCGGCCAACCTGCTGAGCCAGATCGGAACCCCCGCGTCGTATGACCTTCGGGGCGCCGGCGGCCCCGGCCTGGGCGTCCTGCTTGCCTGGGGCGCCGAAACTGGGGAGCGGCGGACCGGT
>DASTEQ010000050.1:0-12611 GCA_035709505.1 Candidatus Limnocylindria bacterium | reverse complement strand
GATTGGCGTGTCGAGCCCGACGATCCGGCCATGGTCGATGACCGCGATCCGGTCCGAATGCTCGGCCTCGTCCATGTAATGGGTCGTCAGGAAGATCGTCAGCCCCTCGGTCTCGCGCAGCTTGCGAAGGTAGTCCCAGATCAGGCGGCGGGTCTGCGGGTCGAGGCCGAGCGTCGGCTCGTCGAGGAACAGGACCTTGGGGTGGTGGAGCAGGCCGCGAGCGATCTCCAGCCGACGCTTCATGCCGCCCGAGAAGGTCCGAACGCTGCCTTTCCGCCGGTCGGCGAGATCGACGATGTTCAGCAGCTCGGTCATCCGCTGCTCGCGCAGATCGGCCGGGATGCCGTACGCGTGGGCGTGGAAGCGCAGGTTCTGCTCCGCGCTCAGGTACTCGTCGAGGGTGGTCTGCTGGAAGACCAGACCGATAGAGCGGCGGACCTCGCTCCGCTCGTGCCGGACATCGAAGCCGTTGACCCGTGCGGACCCGGCGCCGGGGCTCAGCAGGGTGCAGAGCATGTTGATGGTTGTCGTCTTGCCCGCCCCGTTCGGGCCGAGGAAACCGAAGATCTCGCCCGGTTCCACGCCGAACGTCACGCCCTTGACCGCCTCGATCTCGCCGAACGACTTGGCGAGGCCATCGACCTCGATGATCATCGGCATCAGAGTACCGATGAATGCCGCCGGTCGCCGAGAGCCGGTCGGGCGGCGCCGGTGCAGGGTACGCTCCGGTCGTGGGCGCCATCCATCTCGAGGTCGCCATCGAGCGGCCGACTGACGTCGTCTGGGCATACCTGTCCAATCCACGCCACGACATCGAATGGCAGCTCGACGTCATCCACTCCACGCACCGTCCGCTCGGACCGATCCGGGTCGGCACTCGCAAGTTCACGGTGCGCCGCACGCGGTATGAGAACCGGCTGGCCGAGGTCGAGTACACCTACCTCGATCACACCGAGCGCGAGTGGCGAGAGATGGTCACCGTCGGCGTGCTGCGGGGCTCAACCGCCAGCTACCGCGTCGTCGGGTACGGGCAGGGCACGCGCGTCCTGGTCGACCTGGAGACGCAGGCTCCTGGCCTCCGGAGATTCATGATGCCGTTCGTCGACCGCACGACCCGCTCAGACCTCGCCGCCGACCTCGCCCGGCTGAAAGCAGTGCTGGAAGCCCGGAAGGACCGCGGACGGTAGCATCGGGCGCGTGAGCGGAGCGCGCCCAATAGCCATCGTCTCCGCGCTCGAGCCGGAGCTCGCCGCGCTCCGGGAGGCCCTCGACTCTCCGCATGCCCTCGACCTCGGCATCCCGGCCCGCGCCTGGACAGGCGTCCTCGACGGCCGCGATGTCGTCCTGGCCGAAGGAGGCATCGGCAAGGTGGCGATGGGGGCGGTCACCGCGCTCCTGCTGCGCGAAGTGCGGCCACCGCACGTGGTGTTCACCGGCGTGGCGGGCGGACTGGACCCCGCCCTCGGCATCGGTGATGTCGTCGTCGCCGACCAGCTCATCCAGCACGACGCGGGCGTCCTCCACGACCACGGAATCGAGGTCCACCAGGCGGGCCACCTGCCGTTTTTCCACCCCGCGGACTATCTGGGCTTTCGAACCGATGTGACCCTGCTGGCCTCCGTCGAGGCTCGGCTCGCCGACCTCACCCTGCTCCCGGTCGCCGGCCGCGATCCCCGGATCGTCACTGGGACCATCCTCACCGGCGACGTCTTCGTGGACTCGCCCCAGGCCCGCCACCGGCTCCACAACGACCACCACGCCGCAGCGGTGGAGATGGAAGGCGCTGCCCTGGCCCAGGTGGCGGAGCTGTTCGGGGTCCGCCACCTCGTGATCCGTGCGTTGTCGGACCTTGCCGGCGAGCAGGCGCCCTCTCCTGAGGTCTTCGCCGGATTCGTGGACGAGGCATCGGCCAACGGGGCGCGGGTGGTGCGCCACCTGCTGCCGATCCTGTGATGGCCAGGCTCGGCTCGCAGTTCGGCCGCGGGACAAACCGCTTCGTCGTCGTCCGCCGCGCGACGACCTAGCGCAGGGGCGGCTCCGCTCGATCCTCGATCTCCCAGGCGTGATCCAGCGCGTGCCACGCGGACCGGCGGGCGAAGTAGCGGACTGACCAGATCTTCGCCTTGCGGCGCGGGTTCTCGGGGAGCGGCACGCCTCGTGCCCGGTCCGCCATGGTCTCGAGGGCGAGTGCCCGGACGGCCGTCATGCGGTCAGGCGAGCCAGCAATCGCGGCCCGCAGGTCGGCCGTCGAGCGGCCGATCCCCTTGACATATGCTTCCTCGGCGCCCAGGACGTGGTCGACGATCTTGTCGAGGTCGCGCCCGCCACCACGGGGCCCGGTGCGGAGCCCCCGACCGGTCGCGGCGTCGGCGGTGGCGTCGAAAGCCGCCCATGACGCGGTCAGCAGCGAGCGCAGCCGGGACAGCTCTGACGCGTCGACCGGTCGGGCATCCGCCTTGGCTTCGCCGGACGGGATGCCGAAATCGGTCCCGCTGCCACCCTTCAGCCGCTCTCGAACGACCAGGTCGCTGGCCGAACCCGGCGGGCTGAACCCCGACTCGCGCCCGACGACGGCACGGTATCGGTCTCCGTAGCGCGCGAGCGTCGCGAGCGCTTCGTCATCGGTCTTGCCACTGCGGCAATAGCCCGGCCAATCGAGCGCGCAGGCGAACGACTTCTTCGGGCCGGTCTCCAGGTACACGTCCATGACCGGGGCAGGGTAGTCGGGTACGATCGAGATGTCGTGACCTTCCACCTCGATGACACCCTGTCGCTCCTGGACCGCACGCCGGGGACGCTTCGCGAGCAGCTGGCCGGGATGTCGAGCGAGTGGACCGAGTCACGCCCTGACCCCGAGAACTGGAGCGCCTACCAGGTCGTCTGCCACCTCACTTACATCGAGGAGGAGGACTGGCTCGTCCGGGCCAAGATGATCTCCGAGGTCGGCGCGACCGAGGCATTCCCGCCGGTCGACCACGGTGACCAGTCTGCCCGCTACGCGGGCCAGTCGCTGGAGCAGGTCCTCGACCGGTTCAGCGCCCTTCGCCGAGGCAATCTCGAGGCGGTCCGCCCACTGCTGACCGATGGGGCCGCGCTCGACAAACGCGGGCTCCATCCCAGCCTGGGCGAGGTCACCATGCGCCAGCTGCTGTCAGCATGGGCCGTTCACGACCTGAACCACCTGCGCCAAGCCCAGGAGGCCCTGGCCTTCCGCTACGTCGACGAGGTCGGCCCGTGGCGGGCCAACCTCGGAGTCCTGAACCGCCCACCTGCCTGAGAGGAGCCACGTCATGTCCCTGGGCCGAATCCGCTTCGCGCTCATCGGGCTGCTCGGGCTGCTGAGTCTTGGGGTTGGCGTGGCCGTTGCCGGCGGCGGGGCCGCCGACAAGATCCTCAGCGGCGAGCTGATCACGATCGAGGCCGGAGAGACCGTCCCCCACGACCTGTACGTCTTTGGGGGCACCCTCGTCGTCGACGGAACGGTAGAGGGCGACCTGGTCGCCGCGGCGGGAACGGTCACGATCAACGGCACGGTGGATGGGGACCTGGTCGTGGGATCGGGCGAGGTCTTCCTTGTTGGTGAGGTCACGGGCGACGTCCGGGCCGGTGTCGGCGAGATCACCGTCGGCGGCACGGTCGGCGAGGACCTCCTGGCCGGAGCGGGCACGATCGTGGTCACCGAGTCAGGTGAAGTCGGCGAGGACCTGATCTTCGCGGCCGGTGACGTCCGGATGGATGGCGCCGTCGCCGGAGATGTACTCGGCACGGCTTCCAGGTACGAGCGCCATGGCACCGTTGGCGGCAGCGAAGACGTGACCCTCGAGGACCGTGCCGGCGATCCCGGCGTGCCGGGCGAGCCGCCGTCCGAGCCCGTCCGAGTCGTGGGCGAGGGGCTCCGCCAGTGGGTCACGGTCCTGTTCTTCGGGGCCCTGGGCCTGCTGCTGGTCCCCGGCGCGGTCCGCGCCTCGGAAAGCGCCCTCCGGCGGCGTCCCCTGGCCAGCGCCGGCATCGGCCTCGGGCTCCTGCTCGGCTACCTCATCCAGTTCATCGCCGTGATCCTGCTGATGATCCTGCTGGCGATCGCGTTCGGATCGGTGACGCTGGACGCGCTGGCCGGCATCACCATCTGGCTCGGCATCCTCGACCTGTTCGTGACCACGTTCGCGCTGGTGGTCTCTGCGTCGTTCCTCGCCGATATGGTCGTGGGGCTGGCGCTGGCGCAGCTCGTGGAGCGCGGCTGGGCAAAGAGCCGATGGCAGGAGTTCGCCCTCCTCGCGCTCGGTGCCCTGATCGTGGTGGCGGCCACGTCGCTGCCGGGCATCGGCGGCATCGTCAAGCTGGTGGTCATCCTCCTCGGGCTGGGAGCCATGGGTGTTGCCTTCGGGGAGTGGTGGTCCAGGCGGCAGCCACCACCCCAAACACCGCCATTCACGCCGGCAGCAGCAGGGCTGGTCACCGCTCCTGCCACCGCCGCGGTGACGGCACCCGAGGCCCCGCCCCCGGAGCCGCCCGCGCCCCCGAAGCCGCCGTCCGACCCGCCGGGAGCCTGAGGCAGGCCCGTGTCGAACGCCACGCTGGGCCTTCCCGTCGACCTCCACGAGTATCTGCTCGAGGTTGGCGTCCGCGAGCCCGACCTCCTCCGGGAGCTGCGCGACGAGACGGCGGCCATGCCGGAGCACGACATGCAGATCGCGCCTGAGCAGGGTGCGCTCATGGCCCTACTCGTCCAGCTGATCGGCGCCCGGCGCTGTGTCGAGGTCGGCACGTTCACCGGCTACTCGTCGTTGACCGTCGCGCTCGCCCTGCCCGCCGACGGCACCCTGGTCTGCTGCGACATCAGCCGCGAATGGACCGACGTCGCACGGCGCTACTGGGAACGCGCACGCGTGGCCGACAAGATCGAGCTCCGCCTGGGCCCGGCGCTCGACACGCTCGATGCCATGCTGGCCGAGGGGATGGCCGGCACGTTCGACTTCGCGTTCCTCGACGCCGACAAGGATCGTTACCCCGAGTACAGCGACCGCCTTCTCGCCCTGCTGCGGTCCGGCGGCCTGCTGGCGATCGACAACGTCTTCTGGGGAGGCGACGTCGCCGACCCCGCCGTCGACGACCCCTCGGTCCGTGCGATCCGGCGCATGAACCAGGCCCTGGCCGAGGATGGGCGGGTGAGCCTGGCCATGGTGCCCATCGCCGACGGGTTGACGCTGGCGCGCAAGCGGTAGCCGGGAACGCCCGGCATGGAGATCACGGCCCCCACCATCCTCGAGATCGGCGCCTTGCTGCTGGCCGCAGCCGCGGCCGGCTGGCTCGCACGCCGGTTCCACCTGCCGGCGGTCGTCGGCTACCTGGCAGTCGGGATCATCGTGTCACCGTTCACTCCCGGCTGGGTCGCCGAGCCGGAGCAGCTGCACATCCTCGCCGACATCGGCGTCGTGCTCCTCCTGTTCGAGGTCGGGATCGAGATCGACCTGTTCGACTTCCGCCGCGAGCAGCGCGGACTCGTCTGGGCGGCGCCGGTGCAGATGGTCATCACCACGATCCTCGGCGTGGTCGTCGGCCTGGCGACCGGTATCGGTCCGCTGGCCGGTGCCGTCCTGGGCCTGGCGGTCGCGTTCTCATCGAGCGTCGTCGTCCTGAACATCACCCGGAGCAAGCGTCGCCGGACCGATCCCCCCACCGAGAAGGCCCTGGTCGGATGGGCCATCCTGCAGGACGTCACCGGCGTCGTGCTGTTCGGCTTCCTGCTGGCCGCACTCAGCGCCGGCGACCGGCCGTGGTACCTGTCACTCCTGGGACTGGCCGCCTTCATCGGTCTGGCCTGGGTGGCGGCCTGGGTGTTGCCCCGCGCCCTGAGCGCCGTTCACGAGGACAAGGACCTGTTCCTGGTCGTCACCATCGGAGCCGGGCTGGCGCTGGCCGGGCTCGGCGGGTTCGTCTTTGGGATACCGATGGCGCTGGCGGCCTTCATCGCCGGGCTGGCGATCAGCGAGAGCCATGAGTCGGCCGAGGCCCGCCGCCGGATCTTGCCTTTCCGCGACCTGTTCGCCATCTTGTTCTTCGTGGCCGTGGGGACGCTGATCGATCCATCGCGGCTCCCGGAGGCTCTTCCGTGGCTGGCGCTGGTCCTTGCGCTGGTGGTCGTGGCAAAGGCCGCGGTGGTCTATGTGCTGGCTCGGATCACCGGCTTGAGCGCGAACCCGCTCCAGCTGTCGGTGGGCCTGGCCCAGATCGGCGAGTTCTCGTTCGTTCTCGCCTCGGTGGGTCTGGCGGCCGGCGCGATCGACGTGATCCTGTACACCGCCATCCTCGCCGCCGTAGCGCTGAGCATTGCCGTCTCGACCGTGGTGGTCCGCCTCGTGGGGCGGCCGGAGACGGCTCAACCCGCCTGACGGGACAGCGGTTCCGAGCGTCCGAAGGTCCTATCCGCCGGCGGACGGGAAGGCGGTGCGGACCAGCACCAGGGGCCTTCCCCTTTCGGCGGATCGGGAGGACAATCCGGCGTCACGGAATCATCTTGGTGCCCATATTGAGTACTCGTCAGTCGGCCAGCGTCCCCGGCCACCGTTTCGCGCGCGTCACCGGCTCCCGGTTCGCAGGCGCGGTGGTCATCGGCTTGCTGCTGGTCCCGCTTTTCGCCGGTCCAGTCTCGGCTCGTGGGCCGGTCAGCTCGCCATCCGGTCAGACGATTGCCGCGACCCACGTGGTCGACGATTCGTGGATCGTTCAGCTCCAGCCCGGAGTCAGCCCCGCGGCCGACGCTCCCGGTCTCGCCCGCTTGGCGGGTGGACGCGTCGGCCTTGTCTTCCCGCTGGCGGTGAACGGATTCCAGTTCCACGGGTCGGCAACCGCGGCCCAGGCGCTGGCTCGGCTGCCACAGGTCGCTTCGGTGACCCCGGATCGGCCGATGCACCTGATCGAGTCATTGCCAAACGGCATCGAGCGGATCTGGGCCTTCGATAACGACACTCCCGCGAACAGCGCGTTCCACCAAGGATTCCGGGGGAACGGCGCCCGGATCGCGGTCCTCGACACCGGCGTGGATGTCGACCACCCCGACCTGGTCGGGGCCATCGACCACAGCCTCGGCAAGAACTGCGTCAATCCGGCGCTCCCGCCGGAGGACGGGTACGGGCATGGGACGCACGTCTCGGGGACGGCACTGGCGCCGTTGAACGGGGTCGGGGTCGTGGGCGTCGCCCCCGAAGCCCGGCTGGTGCCGGTGAAGATCTTCGATGACGCCGGCAACTCGAGCGAGGCGCTCGTCCTGTGCGGCTTCAATCACGTCCTCGCCCTCAACGCCGACGGCAACCCATCGAACGACGTCGACGTCATGAGCATGAGCTTTGGGGAAGACCGCAGCTGGGGCGACTGCGTCACCGATCCCCTTCATACCGCGGTCTGCAACGCGTACGCGGCTGGAATCATCATGGTCGCCGGCGCCGGCAACTCGGCGGTCAACGCCGGAACCTTCGTGCCGGCCGCCTTCCCCGAGGTCGTCAGCGTGTCGGCGCTGGCCGACTTCGATGCGGCCCGCGGTGGGCTCGCCGGCTGTGGACTGGTCCCGGACCTGGGCTGGTTCGACTGCGACGACACGTTCGCCTTCTTCAGCAACTACGGCGCCTCGGTTGACGTGATCGCCCCGGGCGTCAGCGTGTTCTCGACCACCAAGAACGGCGGCTACGCCACCCAGAGCGGGACGAGCATGGCCACCCCGCACGTGAGCGGCGTGGTTGCGCTCATGGCCGCCGCGAATCCGGGGCTGACGCCCGCCTCGGCCGTCGCCTTCCTCCGCGAGTCAGGCGAGTGCCCCGACGGGACGGTGGCCGGTGCTGACGGCACGTGCAGCGGGCAGGGAACGTGGGCGGACGATCCGGACGGTACGCCTGAGCCGCTGGCCAACGCCCTGCGCGCGGCGCTCGCTGCGGGTGGAACCCCGCCGACCCCCACCGCCCCGGCGGCCCCGACCCTGACCAGCGCGACCCCCGGCGACGGGAGCGTGGCCCTGGCCTGGACGACGCCGGCCGATGGCGGCAGCGCGCTGACCGGCTACGAGGTGTGGCGCGGCACGAGTCCGGGGTCCGAGGCGTTCCACGTCGCTCCCGTCGGGCTGGGCACGACCTACACCGACACCACCGACGTCACTAACGGGACGACCTACTACTACCAGGTCCGCGCCGTGAACGCGGTCGACCCCGGCCCGCTCTCGAACGAGCTGTCGGCCACCCCGGCCGCCCCGCCACCGACGGTGAGCCGGACCGGGGGCACGGTCAGCAACTTCGGCTCGGCGACCTCGAACGCGGGCTCGATCGGGTTCAGCCTGCCGAGCGCCAGCAACGCGCTGGTGGCCATGGTCAGCGTGAGCTCGACCACGGTCACGGTCACCTCACTGACCTGGAAGCCGGATCCGGCCAACGCCGGCGCCGACCAGGCGCTGACCTTCGTCGGCCGCCGGGTGGCCCCCTCCGGCGGGGCGGTGGAGATCTGGGCCCTCCTCAACCCGACCCCCGGCCAGTCCGGATCGGCGGTGGCCCACACCCTGAGCGGCAGCGTGAAACGGATCATGGGCCTCCACGCCCTGGCCGGGGTGGCGACCATCGGGACCCCGGTCGGCGCCGGGGCCAACGCGACCGCGATCGGGGTCACCGTGCCCTCGGTCAGCGGCGGCCTCGTCCTCGACGTCCTCTACGGCCAGAACAGCACGACCGGCTACACCGCCGGCAGCGGCCAGACCGAGCGCTGGGACACGAACACCACCAGCGGCCTGAACAACCTCCGCGGCACCGGGTCGGAGGAGACCGGAGCCAGCTCGGTGGCGATGACCTGGACGTCGAAGAAGTCCACGAATATGGCGTTGCTCGGGGTGAGCTTCAACCCGGTCGCACCATGAACGTCAGGGCTGTTCAGCCCTCATAAACGGTCTCGCCTGCGACGAACGTGAGCCGCACCCTGGCATCGGCCAGGAGGCCGTCCGGGATGGCGCGGAGGTCGCGGTCGAGGACGACCAGGTCGGCGCGCTTGCCAACTTCGATCGTGCCGGAATCGGTCTCCATTCGGCTGACCCAGGCCGAACCCACCGTCGCCGCGGCCAACGCGGTGTCCAGATCGAGCCGCTGGTCCGGTCGCCAGGGGGGATCGTCGCGCCGGGTGGGGAAGATCCGGCGGATCGCCACCTCGAGAATCTGCAGCGGGTCGGCGGTGGTGACCGTCCAGTCGCTCCCGATCGCCAGGCGGGCCCGGGCACGGAACAGGTCGCCGAACGCATACCGCGCGTCATACCGATCCGGGCCGATGACGGGAACCTGGATGTCGCGCGTCTCATCATCCAGGTGGGCCCAGAAGGGCTGCATGTTCGCCGCGACGCCGAGCTCAGCGAACCGGGGAATGTCCACTGGGTCAATGAGCTCGATATGGGCGATCGAGTGCCGCGCATCTCGCGGTCCATTGACTTCGCGCGCTGCCGCGACCGCGTCCAGCGCCTGCCGCACGGCCGCGTCCCCGATCGCATGGAAGTGGCAGTCAAACCCGTGGCGCTCGAGGTCGGCGACCGCGGTGTTCAGCTCGTCCTGAACGTACTCCGGCCGTGACCGATTGGCCCCTGGTCGGCCGTCCTCAAGATACGGCTCGAGCACATACGCGGTCTGGCTCTCGAACACTCCGTCGAGAAAGAACTTCACGACGTCCGAGCGCAGGCCCACGCTCCTCGACGCTTCGCGATCCGCGAGCAGCCGCGGCAAGGGATCGGCTTCGGGATCCCGGCCCCACGGCTGCCATTGCTGCGCCGCCACCACCCGCGCGGTGAGCCGTCCATCGGCCAGCGCCTCCCGGTAAGCCGGGAGCCACTCGGGGTTCACCGCCGGATCGTGCCAGGCGGTGATCCCCCAGGAATGCAGCTGTCGCTGGCTGTCGAGGAGCGCCTGGACCAGGGTTGCGTGCGACGGCTTGGGCACCAGCCGATCGACGACAGCCGTCGCGTCCTCGACCAGCATTCCGGTCGGCATGCCGTCGGGATCCCGTTCGAACCGGCCATGCTCCGGGTCCGCGGTTTCCGGACCGATGCCGGCCAGCTCGAGGGCGCGGGTGTTGGCCCACGCGGAGTGGCCGTCGTACGCGGTGAGGTAGACCGGGCGATCCGGCACCGCCCGATCCAGGGCAGACCGATGCGGCATCGGGCTGCTGAACGTGCCGTAGTGCCACCCGTCGCCGACGATCCACTCCAGCTCTGGATGAGCCTCCGCCCAGGCACGGACCGCCTCCAGGTATGCCGCTTCGTCCGGCAGGTCGTGGAGGTTGCATCCGGTGTGCATCAGCCCCCCGTACACCGCGTGGTTGTGCGCATCCTGGAACCCGGGGAGCACGGTCTCTCCGTTGAGCCGGACGACCCGGGTGGACGGACCGATGAGCCCCTCGACTTCCGCCATCGTCCCGACCGCGCTGATGCGCCCGTCGGTCACGGCCACCGCATCAGCCGAAGCTGGGCGGGGCGCGATCGGCTCGACCAGCCCACCGGCCAGGACCAGGTCGGCCGATCGACCCACCTAGTCTTCGCCGACGGTCGTGATCCGTCGGCGAGTGGAGACCTCGACCTGCGACTCGCGGCCCTCGTGGGCCGGGAACTCGACGAGGGCGATCAGCCGGCTGGCCATGAATCGCCCGGTCCGAACAGGCGTGCCCGAGCGGGTCACCTCGCTGACCTCGACCACGCCCCGGCTGGTGGCCACCTCCAGCCGTCGGCCGGCTCGTGTCGCCTCGATGACGAAGGTCTGGGTGCCCTGTCCGGTGTCGACCACGGCCTCGACCCGATCGCCCTTCATCGCGGCAGAGTAGCAGCCCTACCGCGCCGTGAGGCGCAGCGCGACCAGGTCCAGGGACACCTGCGTGAGTCACCGTTAGCATGTCCGCCGTGCCGGAGACCGAGCCCGAACGACCGCGCCTGCCCGCCTCGCTGGCCGATCGCTACCAGCTCGACCGGCAGCTGGCGATGGGAGGCAGTGCCGAGGTCTGGCAGGGGACCGACCAGGTCCTCCAGCGATCGGTGGCGGTCAAGGTCCTGCACCGCCACTTGCTCGCCGACGAGACGACCCGCGCGCGACTGACGCAGGAGGCTCAGGCGGCTGCCAGCCTCTCGCATCCGGGGATCGTCGCGATCTATGACGTTGCCGTTGATGCCGACGCGGCGGCCATCATCTTGGAGCTCGTGGACGGCGAGTCGCTCGCCGCGAGGCTGCGGCGCGAACGGATCCTCCCGCCGCGCGCAGCCGCCCGGATCGGTGCCGAAATCGCCGAAGCCCTGGAACATGCCCATGAGCGTGGCGTCATCCACCGGGACGTGAAGGCTGCGAACGTCCTGCTCGGCCCGGACGGCGAGGCGCGGCTCGTCGACTTCGGAATCGCCCGCCTGCTGGCTGATGAGGCGACGCACCTGACCGCGACGGGCACGGTGACCGGAACCCTTCGCTACATGGCCCCGGAACAGGTGCGGGGCGAGGAAGTCGGTCCCGCCGCGGACGTCTACGCCACCGGGGTCTTGCTGACGGAGATGCTCACCGGTGATCCGCCCTATGCGGTGAACACCGCGGTTGAGCTCGTCGAGGCCCAGCAGACCCCGCCCCTGGTGATCGGCGATGCTCCGCCTGCGCTGGGCGAGATCGTCCGCCGGGCGCTCGATCCCGTCCCGGAGCGCCGCCCGGCCTCGGCCGGCCTCCTGGCCGCCGACTTGCGAGGCTGGCTGGAAACCGATGCCGATCCGGCAGTGGCCAGCGCGTCGGATGACATGACCGAAGCGGCCCTCGCCATTCCCGCGGTCGCCGCGTCCGCGGCGATGTCCGCGGACCCTGCTGCCGAACCGACCCCGGCAGAAGCGCATTCTCCCGATTCGCACGCCGCAGCGCCGCCGTCACCGCCTCCGCGACGTCGGCGACCGGGCGTCGCGGCGGCCATCGGGCTCGCCGTCCTGATCGCGGTCGCCCTCTTCGCCGTGGCGCAAGCGCCGCCGGGATCGGCGGATCTCGGATCCGAGCCGCCGACATCGGTGCCGCCATCGGTCACGCCAATCCCATCATTCACGCCGACGGCCACGCCGATCCCCACACCGGTGCCCACGCCCGTCAGCCTGGACGCGGCCCTCGAGCGATTCGGGCAGGTCGTGGCCGCCGGCGAGCAGGACGGGACGATTGACGGCGACGCCGCGGAGGAGCTCCTCGACCGGGCAGACGCGTTCGCCGACGACGACATGAACGGCGGCGACATCAACCGGGCCGCCCGCGAGCTCAATCGCACGATCAACGAGCTCGAGGGCAACGGCCAGATTGCCTCCGCCGAGGTCGCCGACACGCTACGCCAGGCGGCTGCGGAGATCGAGGCCGCGGCCGAGCGGGAGCTTCGGTCCGACTGACCACGAATCCTTGCGGGCTGGCAATGGGAATGAGCCATGACCAGAGCCTGCCCCGCAAGAGGCTGGATCGCAGTTGGGGTGTGAACCTGCGGACCGCGCAGGGTCCGGATCGGATTACGATCGGCTGAACACCGTCAGGAGACCGATCGGCATGGCCGGCTACACGCCGTTTACCAACAACTACCGCGACCTGTCGGACGCGAACGGCTACCAGTTCGAG
>DASTEQ010000049.1:0-2186 GCA_035709505.1 Candidatus Limnocylindria bacterium | reverse complement strand
GCCCGGAGCCGGTCCGGACGAGCCGTGGGTCCTCGCCGTCGAGCCGGCATCGGCCGACCGCGAGGTTCGCGAGGCGGTGCTCGGGGCGGCTGCGAGCGACCAGCTCGGTCTGACCGCGATCCGCTCGGTCAGCGCGTCGCTTGACGAGATCTACCGGCGCGCCCTCCAGACCTCGGGGTTGGCCGCATGACCAGCGCCGAGACCACCTCCAGTCCGGTCTCCAACGAGCCGATCTCCACCCCACCGAGCTCCGGCTGGCTGGTCGTGGCCGGCAAGGAGTTCGCGGACCAGCTGCTCAGCCTCCGTTTCATCGTCCTGTTCGTGATCCTCGGCCTGGCGGCCGCGCTGCCGCTCTTCATCGCAGCCGAGCAGATCCGCAGCCTGGCCGAGGATGTGAGCGGACTCCAGGCCGTCTTCATCGCGATGTTCATCATCGGTCCGCCCGACTTCGCGATCTTCGGGCTCGACTTTACCGTCGCCGCCTTCGTCGGGCTGACTGCGCCGCTGCTGGGGATCGCGTTCGCCTTCGACGCGGTCAACGGGGAGCGGGCGCAGGGCACCCTCCCGCGCCTCGTCTCGCAGCCGATCCATCGCGACGCGGTGATCAACGGCAAGTTTGGCGCGGCCCTGGTGACGATCTCGCTGGTGCTGATCTCCGTCGTGCTGATGATCGGTGGTTTCGGGCTGCTCCGGCTGGGCGTGGTACCGACCGGATCCGAGCTGCTCCGCCTGATCGCGTGGGTCGCCCTCACGCTTGTCTACGTCGCGATGTGGCTGGCCTTCGGGACGCTGCTGTCGGTCGTGTTCAAGCGCGCCGCGACCGCGGCGCTGGTGGGCTTTGGCGTGTGGCTGCTGGTCGCCCTGTTCGGGCGCTTCCTGCTGAACCTGGCCCTGGCGATCGTGGTCCCCATCGACACGACCCTCCCCGCCGCCGAGCAGCTGGCCTCCTACCAGTGGCACGCCCTCCTGAACCGCCTCCTGCCGCCGACCCTCTACACCGAGGCGTCGACGGTCCTGCTCAACCCATCCGTCACCCAGACCTCGGTCCCCGCAACGCTCGGCGAGCTCGACCAGGCGCAGCAGCAGATCCCGACCCTCCTGTCCCTGGACCAGAGCCTGCTGCTCGTCTGGCCCCACGTCGTGGTGCTGGTGGCCATTACCGTGGCCTGCTTCGCGTACGCCTACATCCGCTTCATGCGGGAGGAGGTCCGGGCCTAGCCGAGCTCCGTGCTAGGCTCCCCGCCGATGGCCGAGGGCTCGGTGGAGTGCGCGAACTGCGGCCGCGCCAACCCGGCGTGGGCCACGGTCTGCCGTTCCTGCGGGGCGGCGATGCGACCTTCGGCCGCTGACCCGTCAACGTCCTCCCCCTTGGCCCGATCGATGGCCGGGGTCGACCAGGGGTCCTTGATCGCCATCTTCGCGGCCCTCGGCACGATCGTTGCCGCCATCGTCATCGGCCTGCTGGTCGGCGGCATCCTGCCGCCCGCGCCGGTCGCCGTCGCCACCCCGACGCCGTCCGCCAGCGCCGAGCCGACCCCGGCACTGGGGACGCCAGATCCGAGCGCCAGCGTCGGCTCGCCCGGCCCCTCCCTCACCCCGGGTCCGGTCCTGCCCGGCACGCTCACCTTTGGCCTGGGCCTGAACACCGAGACCCAGCGAGTGACGAACCCGACCGATACGTTCACCGCGGGCACGACGTTTGCCCATTCGGTCGAGCTCACCGCGCCGTTCGGGGTAACCCAGATCGGGGAGGGGGTGTCTCGGATCAACGAGGATCAGACCGAGACGGTCGTGATCCCCCCGGAAGACAACGTCATCACCGGGATCAACCCCAACGCGCTGGTCGACGGCTTCACGGTGGAGACAAACGCGCTCCTCGATGCGCTCGGTCCGGGGACCTTCGTCATGCGGGTGTACCGCGGGTCCGAGCTTCTTGCTGAGGGCCGGTTCATCCTCGTCGAGTAGCCGCCACCTCATCCCACCCCGCGGCGTAGAGATCGGGCCATACCGGCAGGTAGCCGGGGTACGCGACCCGGGCCCGGGTAATCTCCTCCCGCTCGAGGGTGACGAGCGCCATCCGGTCGGTCGTCTCCACGATCGGCGTGCCCGAAGGGTCGATCGCGACCGATGGGCCGCCGAGCAGCACGCCCGCCTCGGGATCCGGGCGGTTCACCGACAGGACGTAC
>DASTEQ010000048.1:0-10440 GCA_035709505.1 Candidatus Limnocylindria bacterium | reverse complement strand
GGGCGGTCCACAGGATCTCGTCGCTGTACGCGTTGCCGATCCCGGAGACGAAGTGCTGGTTGCGCAGGAGATTCTTCAACTCCCCGGGATGACGGCGAATCCGGGCCCGGAAGGCCTCGAGGGTCAGGTTCGGATCGTCGGCATCGGGGCCCATCTCCGCCCAGCCCGGGATGTCATCGAGGTTCTCGCGCTGGACGAAGTACAGCTTGCCGAGCATCTCGCGGTCCACGTAACGGAGCTCCCCGCCGTCGGTGAAGCTCAGGCGCAGCCCGGTTCGGGCTCGGACCTTCTCTCCAGGGGCGTCGAGGAGCCAGAAGCGCCCAGCCAGCATCGGGTTGGCCACCAGCAGGCGTTCCTCCCGGCCGCCTCGAACGAGCGGCAGGATGAGGAACTTGCCGCGGTGGAAAGCCGGGCCAAGGGTCATCCCCGGAAGGGCGGCGAGGTCCTGGTCGGTGGCACGGAGCAGGATCGGCGCGGGCGCCGTGGCCGTGGCGATCTCCCGACCCGTGGCGCGCCGTGCCAGCTCCTCGGCCACGACCGTGATGTCCGGCAGCTCAGGCACGATCGGCCACCATTGACCCTGATGGTATGCTACGCCGGCCTCTGAACAGAACAACCCCATAGCGTGCTGGACGCCCGTCATTTCGCCCAGGAGGAGAGCACCGAGTCGTCTTCACGAGGACCAGGACCGTTCACAATCCGGGCTGACGCCCTCCGCATGCGGAGGGCGGTTCTGTTTTCAGGGAGACCGATACCGACAGGAGCCACACGCACTTGGACGAAGACCCTCAGCCCGCCGCCCCGACCGACGAGCCGTCGGCCGGACCCACTTCGGCGGTGGACATGACGGACGAGCCGACGACCCCGACCACCGAGGCCGCGACCATGGTCGCGGAGCCCGAGCCCACGCCGGAGCTGGTGGACGAGGCCCGCGCCGTGGCTGACGTGACCGAGGCGGTTGCCGCGGTGGAGGTGGCAGAGGCCCTGGAGGCGCAGGCTGTCGCCGAGGTCGAGCTGGCCGAAGCCATTGAAGCTGTGGTCGTGGCGGCGGAGGCGGCAGACATCGCCGAAGACATCGGGGAGGCGGCAGGAGGACCTGACCCAGGCGAGCCTGCGGCTGCCGCGACGGTCGGTGAGGAGCCTGCGGCACAGGAGGCAGAGGCCGAGGAGCCGCGCCCCGAGCCGACCACCATGGCCGAGTTCATGGACCACCCGGACCATGAGGTCAAGAACCTGCGCCATGGGGACGTGGTCGAAGGTGTCGTGGTCCGGATTGACCCCGACGAGCTGCTCGTGGACTTCGGCGGGAAGTCAGAGGGCGTGGTCTCGAACCGTGAGCTGCTGGGCCGTCGTGGCGGGCCCCGTGACGGGGACGAACCGCGCCAGGAGCTGAAGGTCGGCGACCCTGTCCTGGTCTATGTCCTCCAGCCCGAGTCGCCCGAGGGCCACGCCGTCCTGTCTGTCCGCCGCGCGGGCCTGGAACGCAAGTGGCGGGCCATGCAGGAGCGCTTCGAGGCCGGCGAGATCGTCGAGGCCCGCGTCATCGACCACAACAAGGGCGGGCTGATCGTCGACCTCGGCGTCCGTGGTTTCGTTCCAATCTCGCAGATCGTCGACTTCCCGCGACGCCCGCGGGATGAGCAGCCACGTGACGCCGCCCAGGAGATCGCGGAGAAGCTCCAGCCGTTCGTCGGTCGGACGCTCCGCCTGAAGATCCTCGAGGTCAACCGCAAGGCGAATCGGCTCATCCTGTCCGAGAAGGTCGCCGTCTACGAGGAGCGCCGCGAGAAGCGCGACGAGCTGTTCAGCTCCCTCAACGTTGGGCAGCGAGTGCAGGGCACCGTCCGCAGCATCGCGCCATTTGGCGTGTTCGTGGACCTCGGCGGGATCGACGGCCTCGTCCACAAGAGCGAGCTGTCCTGGAACAAGGTCAACAACCCGGAGACGGCCTACGCCATCGGGGAGCAGGTCGAGGCCGAGGTCATCGACATCAACCACGAGCGTGGTCGCATCAGCCTCTCGATCCGCCGCCTCCAGCCCGACCCGTGGCAGGAGTCGGTGGCGAAGTACAAGATCGGCGACGTCATCGACGGAACCGTCACCAAGCTGGTGAACTTCGGGGCGTTCGTGCGGATCGAAGAGGGCCTCGAGGGCCTGATCCACATCAGCGAGCTGTCGAACAGTCGTGTCGCCCATCCGGGCGATGTCGTCCAGGAAGGCCAGCAGCTGCAGCTGAAGATCATCAGCCTTGACTCCGAGCGTCATCGGCTGGGCCTCAGCCTCAAGCAGACCGAAGACCGATCCACTCCGACCGTCCAGCCGTCCTACGAGATGACCGAAGGACCGGTGGGTGAAAGCGGCGAGCGACAGGATCGCAGCGGGCGCGCCGAGCGCACCGACCGGCCCGAACGCACGGAACGAGGGGATCGCGGGCCGCGGCGAGACCGCCGAGACCGACGGGACCGCGACTACCGACCAGAGGACGCAACGGCGGAGCCCGAAGAGGGCATCGACAACACCATGGCCGCGGCATTTGCCGAGTCGGGCCTGCTCGACCAGTTCCGGGCCGATGAGGCGCCGCCGGCCGAGGCCGTCGCCGACGCGCCACCGGCCGAGGCCGTCGCCGACGAGCCGGTTGCGACCGCCGAGGCTCCGGCCGATGAGGCTCCAGCTGCAGAGGCCACGGCCGACGAGACTCCGGCCGCCGAGGCCGTTGCCGAGCCCGTCGCCGAGGCTGTGGCCGACCCCGTCGCTGAAGCGGCCCCCGAGCCTGCCGAGGCATCCGGGGAGCCTGCCGCCAAGCCGACAAAGAGTCGGAAGCGGACGACGAAGACAGCCGAAAAGCCGGCTGAAGAGCCGGCTCCGGACGCCGCAGAGGCAAGCGCATCGAGCGAACCCGCCGAGGGTTGAGCCGGCCGCGGGCCGGCACACGCGCCATCCCTTGCACTGATCCATTGCGCTGGATGGCCCGTATCACCTATTGACCCACCCTGAGCGGCATGCGACACCCGCCCCCAGGCGGTGCCGTACACTCAAGGACGAGGCTTATGGACCGATTCGACAAGTTCACCGATAGGGCACGCAAGGTCCTGACCCTGGCCCAGGATGAAGCACAGCGCTTCAACCACAACTACATCGGGACCGAGCATCTCCTGCTCGGGCTGGTGCGTGAGGGCGAGGGGGTAGCCGCGCGCGTGCTTGAGAACATGAACGTCGAGCTGTCCAAGGTGCGGCAGGCGGTCGAGTTCATCATCGGTCGGGGAGAGCGGCCGGTCGTCGGTGAGGTGGGTCTCACGCCACGGGCCAAGCGGGTCATCGAGCTCGCCATCGACGAGGCTCGCCGCCTCGGCCACAACTACATCGGGACCGAGCACCTCCTGCTGGGCCTCGTCCGGGAGGGCGAAGGAATCGCGGCCGGCGTCCTCGAGAGCCTGGGCGTGAACCTCGACAAGGTCCGCCACCAGGTCATCCACGTCCTGTCGCAGTCGAGCGCCAATGCCCCCGCGCAGGAGCCGAAGCGCTCGTCGAAGACCCCGACCCTCGACCAGTTGGGGATCAACCTCACCGAGTTGGCACGGTCCGGCAAGCTGGACCCGGTCATCGGTCGGGAGAAAGAGATCGAGCGGGTCATTCAGATCCTCGGTCGGAAGACGAAAAACAACCCCGCCCTGATCGGGGAGCCGGGCGTCGGCAAGACGGCCATCGCCGAGGCGCTCGCGCACCGGATCGTGTCCGGTGACGTGCCGGACACGCTCCTCGAGAAGCGGGTGCTGACCCTGGACATCGGTTCGCTGGTGGCTGGCACGAAGTACCGCGGGGAGTTCGAGGAGCGGCTGAAGAAGATCATCGAGGAGCTGCGCTCGAGCAGCGACTCGGTCCTGTTCATCGACGAGCTGCATACCCTGGTCGGGGCGGGCGCCGCCGAAGGCGCGATTGACGCGGCGAACATCCTCAAGCCGCCGCTGTCGCGCGGGGAGCTGCAATGCATCGGCGCCACCACGCTCGACGAGTACCGCAAGTACATCGAGAAGGATGCCGCCCTCGAGCGCCGCTTCCAGCCGGTGATGGTCGACGAGCCGACGATCGACCAGGCGAACGAGATCCTGCTCGGCATCCGGGCGCGGTACGAGGAGCACCACCGGGTCCATTACACCGATGAGGCGCTCCGTGCCGCGGTCGACCTCTCGGTCCGGTACGTCGCCGATCGCGCGCTGCCCGATAAGGCGATCGACCTCATCGACGAGGCGGGATCTCGGGTTCGGCTCCGTCACGCGTCGGCGCCACCGAGCGTCAAGGAGGCGCAGCAGGACCTCGAGGAGATCATCAAGCGCAAGGACGAGGCCATCGCCTCGCAGGACTACGAGGGCGCCGCGCGCCTCCGCGACGACGAGGCCACTGGCCGGGAGCGGATCGACGAGCTGCGCAAGACGTGGCACGAGGAGGCGGCCAAGGAGACGCCCGAGGTCGACGACGAGGAGATCGCCCAGGTCGTCAGCATGTGGACCGGGATCCCGGTCGTGCGCATCAGCCAGGAGGAGAAGGAACGCCTGCTCCAGATGGAGGACGCGCTGCACAAGCGAGTTGTTGGACAGGACGAAGCGATCAAGACGATCAGCTCCGCCGTCCGCCGGGCACGCGCCGGACTGAAGGACCCCAAGCGGCCTATCGGCTCGTTCGTGTTCCTCGGCCCAACGGGCGTCGGCAAGACCGAGCTCGCGCGGGCACTGGCAGAGTTCATGTTCGGCTCCGAGGAAGCGCTCGTGAAGCTCGACATGAGCGAGTTCATGGAGCGTCACAACGTCTCGCGCCTGGTCGGCGCCCCACCGGGATACGTCGGGTACGACGAGGGAGGCCAGCTGACCGAGGCCGTGCGACGCAAGAGCTACAGCGTCGTGCTCCTCGACGAGATCGAGAAGGCGCACCCGGAGGTCTTCAACATCCTGCTCCAGATCCTCGAAGACGGCCAGCTGACCGATGCCAAGGGCCGTCGCGTGGACTTTCGGAACACGATTGTGATCATGACCAGCAACGTCGGCGCCCAGCTCCTGCAGCGCGACTCGTCCATCGGCTTCCGGGCTGGCGGCGACGAGGCCGCGGTGGCGGTAGCCGAGTACGACCGGATGAAGGACAAGGTCCTCGGCGAGCTGAAGAACCTGTTCCGCCCCGAGTTCCTGAACCGGATCGACGCCACCGTGGTGTTCCGGAGCCTGACCCGCGAGGAGATCCGGTCCATCGTCGACCTCCAGCTGGCGCGCGTCCTCGAGCAGGTCTCAGCGCAGCAGATGGAGCTCACCGTCACCGACGCCGCGAAGGACGCGATCATCACCAGGGGCTTCGACCAGGCATTTGGCGCCCGGCCGTTGCGCCGAGAAATCCAGAACCTGATCGAGGATCCGCTCGCCGAGCGGCTGCTCCAGGCGGAGTTCGGCCCGGGGGACAAGATCGTCGTCGATGCCGACGCGGATGGCAACGTCACGATCGGCAAGAAGAGCACCCGCAAGCAGCCGGTCAAAGTCGGCAACTGAGTGGGGTCCGGCCGCGGGCCGGATGGAGCGGCGGGTCGATCTGGACTGGTGTGGATTGGAGTGCTAGTGTGGCCGCCCGCCTCGGCGGGATTCGCGCGGATTTCATCCTGAATTCATCGGTTCATCCATCCGTGACCGGCTCGCGCGACGGCCACCACACGGAATCATCAACCTCATGCAGACCATCGTCCGCCTGTCGGGGGCGCTGCTGGGCATCATCCTGGGCTTTGGCCTGGGGCTGCTCATCCTCGATCGCACCGGCGATCTGATCGACCCTGCCAACCGGCCGGCGTTCCTCGTCGCCATCGTCGTTGCGACACTGCTGTTCGGCTACCTGGCCATGCCGTACGTGACCCTGTACCCGACGCGGTGGGCCGTCGGCCGCCTGTCGGAGGCGGAGGCGGCCGACTTCGTCCTCGGCGTGATTGGCCTGCTGGTCGGTCTGCTGATGGGGGCGTTAATCGGAATTCCGCTCGCCGCGATCGGCGGTGAGGTCGGCGCATGGCTGCCGGTCGTGGTGTCCCTGGCGCTGGCGGCGATCATGGCCGGCGCGTTCGTCTACAAGCGCGACTCGATCCTGAATTCTCTCGGCGGCGCCCTTCCCGGAAGCCGTCGCGGGGTCCCGAACAAGGTCGTGGTGGACACGAGCGCCGTGATCGACGGCCGGATCGTCGACATCGGGAAGACCGGGTTCATCCTCGGCTCGCTCGTCGCGCCGCGGTTCGTCCTCGACGAGCTGCAGCGCATCGCCGACTCGCCGGACGCGCTGCGCCGCAACCGCGGTCGCCGCGGTCTGGAGATGCTCGCGGCCCTGCAGAAGGACTCGGTCACGCCGGTCGAGATCAGCGAGGCGACCTATCCGGAGATCGATGAGGTGGACGCCAAGCTCGTGGCCCTCGCCCGCGACACCGGGGCCGCGATCCTCACCAACGACTACAACCTCAACCGGGTGGCGGAGCTGCAGGGCATCCGCGTGCTCAACATCAACGAGCTGGCGAACGCGGTCAAGGCGGTGGTCCATCCTGGCGAGGAGCTCAGCGTGCGAATCATCCAGGAAGGGAAGGAGCCGGGCCAGGGCGTGGGCTATCTCGAGGACGGGACCATGATCGTGGTCGAGGGCGGGAGCCGGTTCATCGACACCGAGGTCCCGATCACCGTCACCCGCGTCCTCCAAACGGTGGCCGGCCGGATGATCTTCGCCCAGCCACGCGAAGGGTGACCGAAGCCCCCGCCCCGCTGGCCGGAGTGCTGGTGGCGGCCGGCCGCGGCCGTCGGATGGGGAGCGTCCCGGACAAGCTGTGGCACGAGCCGCTCGGCCGTGCCATCTGGCGCTGGAGCCTCGACGCGCTGCTCGCCGTTCCGGGCATGACGACCGTGGCCGTGGTCGTGCCAGCGGATGGCCTGGACCGATTCGCCGCGGCCATCCCACAAACCGCGACGGACCGATGCCGGCTGGTCGCCGGCGGGGAGACCCGAGCTGACTCGGTGCGAGCCGGCCTCGAGGCGTTGACCGATGCCGGGGTCGGGGAGGCCACGGTCGTGCTCGTCCACGACGCCGCCCGACCGGCAGCCACCGTGGCGCTCATGACCCAGGTGGCGGGCGCAGCTATCGACGGTGCCGGGGCGATCCCCGTGATCCCGGTCCACGACACCTTGAAGCGGATCCGAGATGGGATGGTGATCGAGACCGTCGACCGCTCCGACCTCGGCGCCGCGCAGACCCCACAGGCCGCCAGCCTGGGGATCCTCCGCGCGGCGCTCGAGGCCGCCCGGGCTCAGGGCCAGGAGCCGACCGACGAGGCCGCGGCGCTGGCGGCGATCAGCGTCCCGGTCCGCGCGGTGGCCGGTGGGCCAGCCAATCGCAAGCTCACCGATCCGGACGACCTGCCGATCCTCGAGGCGATTCTCCGCTCACGGGCGGTGTCCTTCCAGCCGCCGGACGTGGCGCTCCCCGGCGCAACTGCCTCCGTTCGGGCGGGCGTGGGCGTGGACGCGCATCGGCTTCAGGCTGGGCGCGCTCTCCGGCTCGGCGGTCTCGCGTTTCCAGATGAGCCTCGAGGCCTCGTCGGCCACTCCGACGGCGATGCCGCGCTTCACGCGGTGACCGACGCGCTGCTCGGTGCGGCAGGCCTGGGCGACATCGGTACCATGTTTCCGGCGGCGGACGAGACCTGGCGGGATGCCGACTCCGCGGACTTCTTGCGGCGCGCGGTGGACGGAATCCGGCGGGCGAGGTGGGCGCCACGGAGCGTGGACCTCGCCATTGCCGCCATGCGGCCGGCCATCGCCCCACGACGAGACGAGATGCGGGCCCGCATCGGCGACCTGACTGGGCTGCCGACCGAGGCTGTCACCGTCCGAGGCACGACGACGGACGGGCTGGGCTTTCCCGGCTCGGAGGGCATCGCCGCCTGGGCGGTGGCGATCGTCGAGCGCACCGCGTGACCGAATGGATCGGCGGCCGTCGGCCAGTGGCGGAAGCGCTCGCCGCCGGCCGAGTGCCTCGACGACTCCTGATCGCCCGTGGCCTCCGACCCAGCCCGGAGCTGAAAGCGATTCGTGCCGCCGCCGCACGAGCCTCGGTACGCGAGGAAGTGATCGACCGAGATGCGCTCGGCCGCCTTGCCGGCTTTGACGGCCACCAGGGCCTCCTGCTCGAGGTCGAGCCACGGCGATGGTCGGATCCCATGGAGATCCTCGCCGTCTCGGCTGCCGCGCATCGGCCGCCGTTCATTCTCGTCCTCGAGCAGCTCCAGGACCCGGTCAATCTCGGCGCGGTGCTCCGAACCGCGGAGGCGGCGGGCGTGGATGGCGTCATCTTCCCCGAGCGAGGCTCCGCACCGCTGAGCGCGGCCGCGGTCAAGTCCTCGGCGGGCGCGAGCGAGCACCTTCGCCTCGCCCCCGTCGAAAGCCTCGGTGCGGCCCTCGCCGACCTTCAGGCGCGCGGCATCCGGTTGGTCGCTGCCGACCAGGACGCCCCGGCCCTGGCCTGGGATACCGATCTCGGCGGCCCAATCGCCGTCGTGGTGGGCGGCGAGGGCGCCGGCCTCACCGGCGCAACCCGTCGGCGGTGCGACGTCCTGGTCCGCTTCCCGATGGCCGGCAAGGTCGCCAGCCTCAACGCGGCCGCCGCCGGCGCCCTCCTCCTGTTCGAGGTCGTCCGTCAGCGGGGGCTAGAATCGGCGACCTGAGGCCGACGTAGCTCAACGGCAGAGCAGCGGTTTTGTAAACCGCCGGTTGTGGGTTCGATTCCCTCCGTCGGCTCCATTTTCCACGCCTCCGGCTGGTGCCAACACGCGGGGCAGTCCTGGCCCGGACGCTGGCGGTGTCATCCGGATGCGCGTCCCCGTGGCGATATCGGGCCATTCAGCCCTTGTATGCCCCACGCTCAGGCAGCACGATAGAAACGGAGACCGCAGCGGAGGGCGCACATGGCATCCGACGCGTCCAGGAGGAGCCTTGGACGGCTCCGGCCCTACAACCTCGTCATGGCCACCCTCCACTTCGTCCAGGGCGTCGCGATCCTGCTCCTTTCAAACGACTTCGCGCTGCCCGTGACGGCCGCGTTCATGGAAGGTCCGCCCGGGTCGCCCGCAGCGACTGTGGAACTATTCACGATCCCGCTCGGCCCGGCTGTCGCCGCGTTCCTGTTCCTCTCGGCTGCGGCGCACCTATTCGTCGGGACGGTGGGCTGGGGCACCTACCGGGGCCAACTGCTGCGCAACAGGAACGACGCTCGCTGGATCGAGTACTCGATCAGCGCGTCGCTGATGATCGTCCTGATCGCGATGATTACAGGCATCGCGGACATCGCCGCACTCATCGCTATCTTCGGCGTAAACGCCGCGATGATCCTCTTCGGCCAACTCCAGGAGCACTACGAGGAGCCTGGGAGCGGGCGATGGCTGCCGTTCATCTTCGGCTGCATCGCCGGGATCGTGCCGTGGATCGCAATCGGGATCTACCTGTTGAGCCCCGGATCGGCCGCCGAGCCCCCCGCCTTCGTGTACGCGATCTTCGTCTCGCTCTTCCTCTTCTTCAATTCGTTTGCGCTCAACATGGTGCTCCAGTACCGGCAGGTCGGGCCCTGGCGGGACTACCTGTTCGGGGAGAGGGTGTACGTCCTCCTGAGCCTGGTCGCGAAATCGGCCCTCGCGTGGCAAGTCTTCGCCAACACGCTCGTCCCGACCTGAGTTTCGGCGGCGTCGCTCACTCGGTCGGAGTCTCGACTCGCGGACCACATGTGGGGCTCTGCATGGTCGCGGGACTCAGGGGTCGGCCGATCACCTTGGCATAGGCGCATACCGGGAGAGATGCCCGGCAGCCACGGCTGCCGCAATCGACCGGCGACCAGCGGACCGATGAGAGGGGCAGCGCAGCACACCAATCGGCGGACACCGGGGGCTGGCACCGTGGGCCGATGGGTGCGTTCGATTCCCTCCGTCGGCTCCATCCTGTTGAGCGGCCGACAGAGGCATCGGTATACTCCGCCTCCCACCGTGGGTAGGTTGAGCAGGTGGTGAGCTCCGCTGACTGTAGATCAGCCGTCTTTCGACTGTGGGGGTTCGATTCCCTCCCTGCCCACCAGTCACCGACCCCTCCGCCCGCGATGGCGGCTGCCGCCCTGGTTCGCGCTAGACTGTCGCCGCCCGGGCCCACGTAGCTCAGTAGGCAGAGCACTTCCTTGGTAAGGAAGAGGTCTCCGGTTCGAGCCCGGACGTGGGCTCCACGCACATCCTGGAGGCAGTCAACGCGGTGCAACCCCACGTCGTCCTCCCGTTCCTGAGCTCGCTGCTGTCGTTCGTGTTCGCGGCCATGGTCGGCGCCCAGTGGCTCCGACGGCGGCAGCCGTACCAGCTCGTATGGACGCTGGGCCTGGTGTGGTACGGGATCGGCGCCGGGACCGAGTTCCTCG
>DASTEQ010000047.1:0-9841 GCA_035709505.1 Candidatus Limnocylindria bacterium | reverse complement strand
GGAGTTGGGGTCGCCTCGGGGGTCGGCGTCGAGGTCGGGATCTCGCCCGGCGTGCACTCCTCGGTCGGCGCGAGCGGGGCGTCCAGCGCGCCGAGCGGTCCGCGCGGCACGCTCGACTCGCGGCCTCTCCACGTGTCGATCCACGCCCGGTTGGACGCCTCCCACACCTGGTTCGGCTCGTCCCAACCGACGAGGTCGAGGAAGACCGACAGGAGGGGCGCGAGCGGCGGCTCGGGCTCGCCGCTGGGCTGCGGCCCGGTCGGCGGTTCGGGGGTGGCGGGCACGAAGTCGCCGCAGCCTTCCTGCCAGATGCGGCCGGTCGCCGCCTCGATCGCCAGCTCGACGTGAGAATCGTCGGAATCGAGGCTCGGCCCGTTGGCCATGAACAGCTCGGTCATCGTCCGCGTCGTGTGCTCGCCGGGCGCCTGGCCGGTGATGACGTCGACCTCCCGCTCGGAGATCCCGTCCGGCCGTACGAAGTCGCGGATGGGCAGGGCGTTGAGCGCGGTGACCTCCGCCATGTAGTCGTGCCAGATGAAGGTGGGGCCGTCGGCGGCGAACACCGAGTCGATCGACGAGAAGTCGCTGTTGCCGACCCAGACCCCGGTCATGATCGCGCCCTCATCGATCTCCGGATCGGCATCGGCGGCCAGGAAGCCAAAGGCCTGGAGATCCCGGAAGTCGGTGGTCGTGCCCGTCTTCAGGGTGGCCGGCCGTCGGCCGGCATCGGTCAGCAGCTGGAAGCGTGGGCCCCACAGCGAGTTCTGGGCTGGATCGGTGTTGTCGGCCAGGATGTCGGTCGTCAGGTAGGCGGCCTGCGCGGAAATGGCCTGCACCGGCTCGGGGCCGTCGGTGGCGCGATCGTAGATCACGTTCCCATCTCGGTCGAGGATCCGCTCGACCAGGTACGGCGCGTGGTAGACGCCGCCGTTGGCCAGGGCACCGTAGGACGCGGCGAGGTCGATCATCCGGACGCCGATCGTGCCGAGGGTCAGCGAGGCCACGTTGGGATCCTGGTTCGGGTCCCACTCGAGACCGAGCCGCTCGGCCTGGTCCACGACCTGCTCGGTGCCGATGAGCTGCTGGGCCTTCGTGACCGGGATGTTCAGCGAGTACTTCAGCGCGTCGCGGGCGCGAACCGGGCCACGCTCGCGGTTGTCGGCGTTGTGGACCGCGTAGCCGGGCACGATCTCGGTCTCGACATCCATGAACATCGTGGCCGGCGTGATCGCCCCGGTCTCGAAACCGGTGGCGTAGGTGATCGGCTTGAACGCGGACCCCGACTGACGGAAGGCCTGGCCCACGACGTCGTACTGCGGCTGGTGGATGGGCGTGACCTCGCCGTAGAAGTTGGCGCTCCCGACGTAGGCGACTACCGCCCCGGTGCGGTAGTTCAGCGAGACGATGGCGTCGTTACCGATGTTTCGTCCCTGCAGCTGGTTGATCCAGTTCATCGCGTTCGTGCCGTACCGCGCGGCGAGCTCCGCGTCGGTCAGGCGGTCCAGGTCGTACACGACCTGGGCCCACTTCTCGGCGGAGACCTGGTAGCCCTCGTACTGGAGGGTCGTCTCGATGGTGAGCCCGCCGCGGTCGATGATGTCCTCCGAGCCGAGCAGCTCGGCCACCTCCCGCCGGGTGGCGTACACGAAGTGCGGGGCGAGGTAGCGCGGGACCTCGGGCACGATGACGTAGACCGGCTCATCGAGGATCGCGTTGCGGTCCAGCTCGGCCAGGTAGTCGAGCTCGACCATGTCGTTGAGCACGTCGTTGCGGATGAGAATCGGTTGCGCGTCAGGCGGCACCTCGAGCAGGTTTGCGATCGGCTGGCCCGCGTCGTCGGTGGCAGGGATGGCGTACTGGGTCGGGTCGAGCTCGGACGGGGCCCTCAGCAGGCCCGCCAGCAGAGCGGCCTCGGCCGGGGTGACCACGTTCGGGTCCGGCGGCGGCTCGGGTGCGGGGCTCGCCCCCGGGCTGGGGGAAGGTGTCGGGACCGGGGTTGGCGCGACGCTCGGTCCGGGGCTCGCGCCCGGATCGGTAGGCGTTCCGGTAACGAGGAGGAAGTCCTTGCCGAAGTACCGATCCACCGCTGCCCAGATCCCGTAGCCGTTGTTGCCGTAGTACATCTCGTTCAGGAAGAACTCCATGATCTGCTCCTTGCCCTCGAGGCCCGGGTAGGCCGCGTCGAGCTCCAGGGCGAGCATGGCTTCCTTGATCTTTCGCTCCAGCTGGCGGGTGGGATCAGCCATGAGGTCGGGCGGCAGCAGCACGCTGCGCACGAGCTGCTGGCAGATCGTCGATGCCCCTGACACGACCTCGCCGGCGGACACGTTCTGGAGCATGGCGCGGACGATGGCCCGCGGGTCCACGCACGGGTTCTCCCAGTACGTATGGTCCTCGGCCGCGACCGTGGCGTCCACGATGACGGTCGGGATCTGCTCGTAGTCCACCACCCGTCGGTTCGTCTCGGCGAAGGTGGCCAGCTCCCGCTCGTCGGCGGAGACCACCATCGAGCCCTCGTCGGGCGCGTACTCCTCGAGGACGGTGACGTCGGGGAGCGAGCTCGCGTACGAGGAGTACAGCAGGACAGCAGCCAGCACCATCCCGCCCGCCAGGACGCCGAAGACGGCGAAGATCACGGCGGGGAGGGGCTGGATGCGCATGCGGGATGCGGCGCCGGCCTGGGCAGGCGGATAGCCCGCCGGCGGCGGAGGTGACGATGTCACGGCCGCGAACTCTAACAGAGCAACCCCGAGGACGCCCGCGGGCGGGCCGGACGGCGAACGGGCCGGGTACCATCGGCCAATGGATCGGGACGCGGCCATCGAGACCCTTCTCACCCGCCGAGTGGCCCAGGTCGTGGAGTCGGAGGCCCTCCGCGCGATGCTCCGCGGCGACCGGCCGCTGCGGGTGAAGCTGGGCATCGACCCCACCAGTCCGGACTTGCACCTCGGGCATGCGGTCGTCCTCGAGCGCCTGCGGGCCTTCCAGGATCTCGGCCATACGGCGGTCCTGGTGGTCGGGGACACGACGGCTCAGATCGGTGACCCGTCGGAGAAGAACGCGACCAGGCCGATGCTCTCGCGGGAGGACGTCCGGGCCAACGCCGAGACGTATCTCGCCCAGTTCCATCTCGTCGTCGACCAGTCACGGACCGAGGTGCGCTGGCAGTCCGAGTGGTTCGACGAGTTCCGGCTGCGGGAGGTTTTCGCCCTGATGAGCCGGTTCACCCTTGCCCGCATGATCGAGCGCGACACGTTCGCGAAGCGCCTGGCGGACGGTGCGCCGGTGTCGATGCACGAGACGATGTACCCGCTGCTCCAGGCCTACGACTCGGTCGCGGTCGAGTCCGACGTCGAGCTTGGCGGCACCGACCAGACCTTCAACCTGCTCGTCGGGCGGGACGTGCAACGCGATTACGGGCAGGCCCCACAGCAGATCATGACCTCCGACCTGCTCGTCGGCATCGACGGGGTGCAGAAGATGAGCAAGTCGCTGGGCAACGCGATCGGCCTGACCGATGCGCCCTACGACATGTATGCCCGGACGATGAGCATCCCCGATGACCTCCTCCCGAACTGGGCGGGCCTCGTCACCCGATGGTCAGACGACGAGGCGCGGGCGTTCGTCGCCGAGCTCGAGGCCGACCGCATCCATCCGAAGGCGGCCAAGCAGCGCGTCGCCCGGGAGGTCGTGTCCCGCTGGCACGACGACGCTGCCGCCGACGAGGCCGAGGAGCGCTGGGAGCGGGAGGTCGGCGGGGGAGAGGGCGTGTCGCTCGTCGACGTTGAGGAGGTGGAGGTTTCCGTCCCACTGGCCGGCATCAGTCTGCCGGACCTCCTGGTGGTGGCCGGCCTCGCGTCGTCACGGAGCGTGGGGCGTCGCCTCGTCCGCCAGGGAGGGGTCCGCGTGGACGGCGAGGTGCAGGCGGATGAGAACCGGATGTTCGCCGCGGGCACCAATCATGAGGTGCGGGTCGGGAAGCGATCCGCCGCGCGCGTCAACCTGACCTGAGCCAGCCGGGGAGCTCTCAGTGCCCTCGCTCGGGGGCGGTGCTTGCCTTCGCCTGGTGCTCGGCAATGACCTTCTCGGCGATGGTGTGCGGCACCTCGGCGTAGTGGTCGAGTGTCTGAGCGAAACGGCCCCGGCCCTGGGTGATTGACCGCAGCTCGGTCGCGTAGTGGAACATCTCGGCCTGCGGGACCTGGGCCCGGAGGTGCTGCGTCCCGTCGACCGAGTTCATACCCAGGACATGCCCGCGCTTGGCGGTGATCTGGCCCATGACATCACCCATGTACTCGTCGGGGACCGTGACCTCGACCTCGAGGATCGGCTCCAATAGGGTCGGGTCGGCTTCGCCGAACGCCCGGGTCAGCGCCTGTGATGCCGCGATCTTGAACGCCATCTCGGACGAGTCCACGGTGTGGTACGAACCGTCCACCAGGGTGGCCTTCACGTCGACGACCGGGTAGCCGGCCAGCACCCCCTCCGCCATCTTCTCGCGGAGCCCCTTCTCGACGGCCGGGATGTACTGCTTGGGCACCGCCCCGCCGACGATGCGATCTCCGAACACGAACCCCTCGCCCGACTCGTTCGGCTCGAACTCGATCACCACGTGCCCGAACTGGCCGTGGCCGCCGGTCTGGCGCTTGAACCGGTTGTCGATCTTGGCCGGGCGGCGAATCGTCTCGCGGTAGGGGACCCGCGGCGCGACGGTCTTGACCGCCGCCCCGAATTTGCGCTTCAGGCGCTCGACGATGACGTCGACATGGGTGTCGCCCATGGCGGTCAGGATCGTCTGGGACGTGGCCTCCTCGCGGTGTACCCGCATGCACGGCTCTTCCTCGACGATTCGGTTGAGGGCCTGGCCAAGCTTGTCGAGGTCAGCTTTTGACTCCGGTTCGACCGCGACCTGGAGGGTCGGCTGCGGGAACTCGAGGGCCGGCAGCTGGAGCGCCGAAGCGCGGTCCGCGACCAGGGTGTCACCGGTATGGGTCGAGGTCAGCTTGGCGACGGCCACGATGTCCCCCGGCCCCGCCTGCGGAAGGTTCACCTGGTCCTTGCCCTGGAGGCCGAGGATGTTCCCGAATCGCTCGTCTTCCCGCCGATTCGCGTTGTGGAGATGGCCCTGCGCCTTCAGTGATCCGGAGACGACCCGGAAGTAGCTGAGCCGCCCGACAAACGGGTCGGCCGTGACCTTGAAGACCTGGGCCACGAAGGGGCCCGACGGGTCGGGAGCGATGGTCTTGTCATCGCTCGTCGTCCGCGAGCCGACCTCCGCCGGAGACGGGACGTGGCGGGCGATCATCCGGGTGAGCTCGCGGACGCCGATGTTGCGAATCGCAGATCCAACGAAGACCGGAACCACCGAACCGTCTCGCGTCCCCGCGTGCAGGGCCGTCTCAATCTCCTCGTCGCTGATCTCCTCCCCCTCGAGGTACTTCAGCATGAGCTCGTCGCTGCCCTCGGCCGCGGCTTCGATGAGGGCCGCTCGGCGTGCCTCCTCGGCGGAGCGCATCTCGTCGGGAATGGGGGCCTCCCTGGCCTCCCCGTTGTCGTAGACGCTCGCGTGCTGCTCGACCACGTCGATGTAGCCGCGGAATGTGTCCGCCGAGCCGATGGGCAAGTAGACCGGCGCGATCTTCGGTCCGAAGGCGGCTTTGAGCTGGTCGAGCGCGGCGTCGTAGTTCGCGTTCTCGCGGTCCATCTTGTTGATGAACACCATTCGCGGCAAACGCCGCTCGTCGGCCAGGCGCCAGACCGCCTCGGTCCCGACCTCGACCCCGGCCGAGGCGTCGAGCACCACGATCGCGGCGTCCACCGCGGCCAGGGCCTGCACGACATCGGCCTGGAAGTCGGCGTAGCCAGGGGTGTCGACCAGTGTGATCCGGGTGCCATCCGCCTCGAGCGTGCCGATGCCCAGGTTGATCGACTGATGCCGCCGCTGCTCGTCGGGCTCCCAGTCGAGGGCCGCCGTGCCTGACTCGACCGATCCGAGTCTCGGGATCGCGCCGGCGTCGAACAGCATGGCTTCCGCGAGGCTGGTCTTGCCGGATCCACCATGGCCGATGAGGGCGACGTTGCGGATCCGATCGGGCGTGGTCGGCTTCAAGGCGTCTCCTTCGGCGGGGCGGCCATTATAGGAAGTGGCGGCCGATCAGCGGGTTTGCGGTGTCGGTCGTCCTCGCGGCCTGAAATACTCCGAGCCACATGACCACCGACCGTTCAGCCGGCCATGTCCCGCGCTGGCTCCAGCGCGCCGGCGCCTTCAGCTGGCGGATCGCGGTGCTCTTTGCGCTCGGTGCCGTACTGACATGGCTGGCCTTCACGCTGGGGACAGTCACCGCTTCAGTCATCGTGGCCCTGATCGTGGCCGCCACGTTCGCTCCGCTCGGCCAGGCGTTGCGCCGGCGTGGATGGTCCGCCTCGGCCAGCGCGGCCGCGGTCACCGGGGCGGCGGTCGTGGTGGCGGGAGCCCTCATCGTCCTCTTGGTAGTGGCGTTCGCGCCCTACCTCCCCGGCCTGGTGGCGGCGATCGAGGATGGCATCGCGGCCGTTCGGACCCAGGTCGAGGCGTCCGGGTCACCGGAACTGGCTGAGGATGTGGCGCAGATCGCGGTGGGCATCCAGGCCTGGGTCACCGACAACCTGGCTGCCATCGTCGGCAGCGTCGCGAACGCGGTGACCGTCGCGCTGCTCGCCCTCTTCCTCACCTTCTTCCTCCTGCAGGATGGGGAGAAGGGTTGGGGCCGAGCCATCGAAGTGACGGACGGATGGCGCCGTGACCGGCTGAACGACGCCGGGCGCGTTGCACTCGCCCGGGTGGGCGGGTACCTCCGCGGAACAGCGGTCCTCTCGGGCGTGGTCGCCGGTTCGAACTTCGTCTACCTGACCGTGCTCGGCGTACCGCTCGCGGCGCCGCTCGCGGTCCTCGCCTTCCTCGGCGGATTCATCCCGTACATCGGCGGCCTGATCGCGACCGGCACGATCCTGCTCGTGACGTGGGCGTCGGTCGGGCTGCAGGCGGCGATCGTCATGCTGGTGCTCATCGCGGTGACGCGGCTGATCGTGAGCAACGTGCTCCGACCGGTGGTCTATGGATCGCGAGTGGGTCTCCACCCGGGGATCATCCTGATCGTGCTCCCCGCCGGTGCCGCGGTGGCGGGCATCGTCGGCGTGTTCGCCGCGGTGCCGATCACCGTGTTCGTGGCGTCGATTACCGCATCGGTCATTGCCGCGCTCGAGCCGCCAGTTGCTGCGGTTGGGACCGATGTGCCCCCGTGGCTCGATCGCCTGGCCCAGTGGGGCTGGCGCCTGCTGGCGGTCCTGGCGGTTGCGATCGGCGCGATCATTGTCTTTGGACAGTTGCCACTGGTCGTCGCGCCGATTCTCCTTGCGGCCATCCTGGCCGCATCGGTCGTACCGCTGGTCCGCGCGCTTCGCCGGCGCGGGTGGGGAAACCAGCGCTCGGCGATGGCCGTCACCGGCGGATCCGTGCTCGCGATCCTGGCCATCGTGATCATCGCGGTTGCTGCACTCGGCCCGGGCCTGGCTGACGCGATCGCTGGGGGGATCGCCGGCGCGGAGGAGGTCGACGAGGGGACGTCCGGCGCCATGGGCTGGCTGGCCGAAGCGTCCGCTGAAGTAGGCACCAACGTCGTAAGCGCGGTCGCCGGGATCCTCGGGGCCGCTTCCTCGCTGCTGGTCGTGCTCCTCTTGGCCGGGTTGTTGACCTTCTACCTCCTGCGCGACGGGAGGAAGGGCTGGGAGCAGATCCTCAGCCCTCTCGACCCCTGGCAGCGGGACGAGCTGGAGGCCACGATGGACAGCTCGGTCGCCGTCCTCGGCGGCTACATGGGTGGAACAGCGGTCATCTCCGCGGTGGGCGCCGTCTCCCAGCTGGCGATCATGGTCATCCTCGGCCTGCCCTACGCGGTTCCGGTGGCGATCCTCTCCTTCTTCGCCTGCTTCATCCCGTATGTCGGGGGGTTCATCACCACCGGTCTGGCATTCCTGATCGCGGTGGCGTTCGGTGACCCCGCCACGATCGTGATCATGGGGATCTACACGGTCGTCTTCAACATCATCCAGGGCAACGTCGTCACCCCCCTCGTGTACCGCCGCGCGGTCCACCTTCACCCGGCGATCATCCTGCTCGCCATCCCGGCCGGCGGGGCGGTGGCCGGGATCTTGGGTATGTTCCTGGCGGTGCCGATCCTTGCCCTGTTCGCGACCGTCAGCCAGCCGCTGGCCCGCCTCCTGGCCGGCGAGCCCGCCGTTTCGGGTGGTGCGGTCGAGGGCGGGTAGAATCGGGCACGGTCGTCCTCGGTGACGGTCGAGTCGTAGCGGAGAGCCGATGTCCGGTCACAGCAAGTGGTCCCAGATCAAGCGCCAGAAGGGGGCGAATGACGCCAAGCGCGGGGCGCTGTTCACGAAGCTGACCCGCGAGATCATCACCGCCGCCCGGCAGGGCGGCCCGGACCCGGAGGCCAACTATCGGCTTCGCATGGCCGTCGACAAGGCGCGGGCGAACTCGATGCCCGCCGACAACATCAAGCGGGCGATCGAGCGCGCCACCGGATCAGGCGGCGACGCCGAGCAGTACGAGGAGATCACGTACGAGGGGCTTGGCCCGGAGAATGTCGCGGTCATCGTGGCCACCATGACCGATAACAAGAATCGCACCGCGGCCGAGGTGCGGGCCATCTTTACCCGGGCGGGGGGATCCTTCGCCCCGGTGTCCTGGCAGTTCGAGCACCGCGGCGTGTTGTCGGTGCCGCTCAACGGCAACGACCCGGACGAGGTTTCGCTGGCGGCGATCGACGCCGGAGCGATCGATGTCGGCTCGCCGGAGGGCGGCGCGATCCTGGTGGTGTCCGATCCCGCCGACCTCGAGGCTGTTCGCGCCGCCCTGGCCGCCGCCGGCTTTCCCCCTGAGACGGCTGAGGTGTCGATGGAACCGACGACGAAGGTCGAGATCGGCGACGAGAGGGGCGCGCGACAGGTCCTCGACTTCGTTGAGCGGCTGGAGGACCTGGACGACGTCCAGTCGGTCTATGCCAACTTCGACATCCCCGACGCCCTGATGGAGCAGCTCGAGGCCTCGGTCGTCGGGGGATGATCGCGCTCGGCATCGACCCCGGAACGGCAGCCTGCGGGTTCGGGATCGTCGCCTCGGACGGCGCGAGCCTGCGGTTTGTCGATGCCGGCACCGTGCGCACGGACCCGGCGCAGACCGATTCCGCGCGGTTGGCAGAGCTGGAGGCGGCCCTGGATCTCCTCGTCCAGGAGCACCACCCCGACCGGGTTGCCGTGGAGCGCCTCTACTTCCAGCGGAACGTGCAGACCGCGATGGCCGTCGGCCAGGCACGTGGCGTGGCCCTCCTCGTCGCGGCCCGCCACGGGCTGCCGGTGACCGAGCCCACCCCAAACGAGGTCAAGCTCGCGGTCTGCGGCAACGGGGCGGCTGACAAGCAGCAGGTCGCGGTCATGGTCGAGCGGCTGCTCGGGGTTCGGCTCAACGGGGCGGGGGACGACGCCACCGACGCGCTGGCGGTCGCGATCGGCGCCCTGGCGCCGGGGAGCAGCCGGTGATCGGCTCGCTGCGCGGGCCGGTCAGCCACATCGGCGTCGACCACGTGCTGATCGACATTGGCGGCGTGGGATACCGCGTGGTGGTCTCGCCCGCCCTCCTCGGGAAGCTGCACGTCGGTTCGGAGGCCACCCTGCTCGTCCATCACCTCGTCCGCGAGGACCAGCAGGCGTTGTTCGGCTTCGCCAAGCCGGAGGAGCTTGCGTTCTTCGAGCTGTTGATGACGGTGAACGGTGTCGGCCCGCGCCTTGC
>DASTEQ010000046.1:0-2004 GCA_035709505.1 Candidatus Limnocylindria bacterium | reverse complement strand
GGACCTCGGGATGCATCCGGACCGTCGCCTCGGCAACGGCCCGTCGAGCGGTGATCGGCTTCGCGCTGACGTCCACCATCCGGGGCGCGCCCTCGTCATCGAGGTGTGTCGGTTTCATCGTCGATCAGCCTGCCACCGGATCGGGATCGGACAGGAGGATCGTGTCGTACGGGTGGCCCGCTCGTCCAGCCGGCTCCCCGATCGGGACGACGAGCAGGCCCGTCGCGGCTGCCAGTGCGCGGAGCTGCGATGAAAGCTGACCCCCGGCTGGGCTGGCGACCCAGCCAGCATCGGTCTCGCGCACGACCACCCGCAGGTACGCCGCGCGCTCCGGGTCCTTGCGGAGATCTTCCGAGAGAGCGGCCGTGACATGGCGGCGCCCATCACCCGGGAGACCGAGCACCGCACGAATGAGCGGACGGACCAGGATCTCGGCCACGACCAGCGCACTCACCGGGTTGCCCGGCAGACCGATGACTTTGGTCTGGCCGATGCGACCGACCGCCAGCGGCTTGCCCGGCTGCATCGCGATACGCCAGAAGTCGAGCCGACCGAGGCGTTCAATGGCGTCCCGGATGTGGTCATGGGCCCCGACGCTGACCCCACCGGAAGTGAGGACCAGGTCGCCGGCCTCGGCGGCGTCTCGGAGAGCGGCTTCGACTGCGGCGGGGTCGTCGGAGACCCGCGCGAGCGGGACGGGCTCCCCGCCCATCTCAGTGACCGCCGCAACCAGGGCCGGCGTGTTGGCGTCGTAGATGTGCCCCTCGGCCAGCGGGGTGCCGGGCGCCGTCAGCTCCTCCCCGCTGGACAGGATCACCACCCGGGGGCGGGCGCGCACCGTGAGCTCGGCCAGGCCCAGAGATGCCAGGACGCCGATGGCGGCCGGTGTCAGCGGCGACGGGAGATCGATCTCGTCGCCCATCCGGGTGTCGTGGCCGGCTTCGCGCACATGGTTTCCGGCTGCAACGGGCGCCGTGACGTCCACCGTCGCTCCGGTATCGGCTGCCTGTTCGATGGGCACGACCGCGTCGGCGCCCGGTGGCATCGGTGCGCCGGTCGAGATCCGGATCGCGGTCCCGATCTCCAGTCTTGGCAGCTGACCGGCTCCGGCGGCCACCTCGCCGATGATCCGGAGCCGTCCAGGGAGATCCGCTGCACGGACGGCGAACCCGTCCATTGCCGAGTTGGCGAACGGCGGCACGTCGATGGGCGCCACGAGGGAGGGCTCACCGAGCACGCGGCCAACCGCAACGCTCAGGGGTACCTTTTCGGTCCGTGGCACCGGGCGGGATGCCAGCAGGCGCTCGCGCGCCTCCTCGACGGTGATCACGCTGCCGCTTCGTTCGCCTCGCGTATGCGAAGCCACCCACCGAACGACAGCGTGGCGGAGGTGGCCAGGATGAGGACCGCGGCAATCATGGCGGCCTCGAACCAGAACTCGGGCGGATAGAGCAGGATCATGGTCGAATCCGGGGGGAACGACCAGGTCCCAGGCGGGAACAGGAGCTCGTGGAACAGGGTGAACGCACTGTCCCACGCCGCGATCGCGAACACGCCCATGAGGACCGTCGCCACCCCGGCCGTGCCCGCCCCGGCAATGAGGAGCCGTCCCAGGCGCGCGGGATCGGTTCGGAGGAGTCTCCCGCCCCAGGCCGCGAACGCGATGGCCACCGCATCGAGGATGACGAGGATGCGGACCAGGCGGCTGACATCGGCCATGTGCGACCGCTCCTCGGTGTCGAGGACCGGCTCGCCGTTGGCGAAGGTCACGTCGAAGTCGCCGCCGGAGAAGATGTCCCACACGATCTCGCCGTTGATCCGGTCGAGCTCGTCCTGGGGGAGGTGCAGCCCGTCCGCCACGTCATGGCGCTCCTGCAGCCAGCCGATGAACAGCGGGTTGATCAGGAGGAGCGGGCCGGTGAGCAGGGTGAGGACCCCGACCCACAGCGCGAAGAGCCAGAGGACCCGGGGTGGCGTTCGCACGCGGTGGACTGTGGAGCGGCC
>DASTEQ010000045.1:0-3416 GCA_035709505.1 Candidatus Limnocylindria bacterium | reverse complement strand
GCTCCTCCGGGTGCAGGGCGAAAGCCTGCGGCGCATCGCCGAGTCGGAGGCAGCGTGGTGGCGCTCGGAGGTCATCGAACGCGGCTTCGAGCTCGGGCGAACGGCCAACGAAGTGGCCGACGAACGGCTGACCGAGACCATCACCCCGGCGACCGAAGCTTCCGTCCAGTCCCTCTACCGCGCCCACCAGGCGCGGGAATGGACCAGCAACATCATCGACGGCTTCGAGTACGTGCTGAACCAGGCGGGCTACGCGGGTCGGGTCGAGAAGCCACCGGCCATGTGCTTCCTCGACATCACCGGCTACACCCGCCTGACCGATGAACGCGGGGACGAGGCGGCCGCGGCCCTGGCCGGCGAGCTGACCCGCCTGGTCCAGCGCTCATCGTCCTCGCACGGCGGGAAGGCGGTGAAGTGGCTGGGCGACGGGGTCATGTTCTGGTTCCGCGATCCCGGACCGGGGGTCGTCTCCGCCCTGGACATGGCCGATGGGGTGGTCAAGGCCGGGCTGCCGCCCGCCCACGTCGGCTTGCACGCCGGGCCCGTCGTTCGGCAGGGCGGTGACTACTACGGGCAGACGGTGAACATCGCGTCCCGCATCGCGGAATACGCCCGCCCCGGGGAGGTCCTCGTCAGCGAGGCCGTGGTCGAGGCCTGCGAGCACGTCTCGGTCGACTTCACCGATCTCGGGGCGGTCGACCTCAAGGGCGTGGGCGGCCCGGTCCACCTCCACGCCGCGCGGCGCAGCTAGGCGGACGCGGCCATGACCAGCACCACACCGGTGATTCCGCCGGTCGATCCCGAGGTACAGCGGCGATGGGAGAAGTACCTGGAGAGCCCGGACACGTTCAGGCGCGTGGGACGCCGGGTCTTCAGCCGCATTCCCGCAGGCCCACGATGCCAGCTCTGCGCCTCACCGTTCCACGGCCCGGGCCGGCACGTCATGCGGCTGATCGGCAAGAAGCAATCCACGATCAACCCGAACATGTGCAACACGTGCGAGAAGTACATGCTGAAGTACCGCCCCGGAGCCGAGATCAACGGCTCGATGCTCTTCGCAGACATCCGGGGATCGACGACGCTGGCGGAGACCATGACCCCGACCGAGTTCAAGGCGACCCTGGCCCGTTTCTACACCGTGGCCGCCGACGTGACGTACGCCAATGGCGGAATCGTGGACAAGTTCGTCGGCGATGAGCTGGTGGCCGCGTTTCCGCCATTCCTCGGGGAAGACACGTCGTCCCGCGCGGTGAAGACCGCCGAGGAGCTGCTTCGGGCGACCGGCCATGCCGATCCCGCGGGACCGTGGGTCCCGGTGGGGGCAGGGGTGACCACCGGACGAGTGTGGTTCGGGGCCATCGGCGATGGCAGACGCGTCGAGGTCACGTTCCTCGGCGACGGCGTGAACGTGGCGGCCCGGTTGGCGGGGGCAGCCGGCCCGGGTGAGATCCTGTTGACCGTCACCTCGGCCGAGGCGGCCGGCCTCGATCCGTCACTCGAGCGTCGGAGCCTGGAGCTCAAGGGCAAGCAGGAAGCGACCGAGGTCGTCAGCCTCCGCATCGGCCCGACCTAGCGAAAGACGATGGCGGCCATGACGGCCCAGAGGAAGAGACCTGCGCCGAGCACGACGAAGACTGCCCGCCCACGAACGGTTCTGAAGAACGCACCTCTCCGCTCGAGTTCCGCTCGGTCTTCCGGGGGCTGATCCCGAACGAATTGCTTCTGTCGCCTCTGCGCGATCGGCAGGAACGCGATGCTGGCCACGGCGGTCGCCAGGATGAGGACGAAGTCGAGGGTCGGCGGCAGCGCCCCGAGCAGGACGAAGAATCCCACCACGATCAGGTACCCGATCACGAAGCCTGCGAGGATCTTGCCCCGCTCTCCGGGGAGCAGCCGGAACTCCCCGACCCGATACATCAGCGCCACGAATACCGCCACGAACGGGATCGTCGACAGCACCCCGACGATCACACGCTGAAGCTCATCGGTCATTGATCTCGCGGCCCCACGGGCGGATCGCGGAATACTATCGGCCGGTGCCCGAGACAATGCTCTGGTGAGGGCGCTGCGAGACCTGGGCCATCGGCTGATCGCCATTGCGGACGACGCCGGCGACGACGACGACCTCCGCCTCCGCAAGCGATTCGGCGTCCTGGCGGGGTACATCAGCGTGGTCGCGCCCCTGTCGGTGGTTGGCGCGGTGCCGGAGCGGGCGCTGGCCCTCCCGCTGGGACTCAGTCTCTCGTTGATCAGCGCCGTCAACCTGGTGGTCCTGGCCCGAAGCCATCGACTCGTTCGCTATGTCGTGGTCCTGCTGTCCGCGGGCGTGGTCTTCACCGTCGTGGCCGTCGTGATGCTGGGCGGGGTCGCGGCAGCGGGCGCCGCGATGTTCTGGGCATTTCTGGCGCCGGCATACGGGATGCTGGCCCTGGGTCCGCGACGCGCGACCGCCTGGTTCCTGATCTTCCTGGGCGCTCTGGCCGTCGTCGTGGCGCTTGATCCGCTCGTCAGCGCCACGATTCCTCCACTCGCCTACCCCATCCAGCTGGCGTTATATGCCTTCGCCGTCGCCGGTCCAGCCACGATCGTCTTCCTGCTCTTTCGGTACTCGGACCTTCGGCGGCGCGAGGCGCAGGCTCGCTCGGACGAGCTGCTCTACAACGCCATACCGATCCCGATTGCCGCGCGGCTCAAGCACGGCGAGGAACGCATTGCGGACGCCTATCCGGAGACGACGGTGCTGTTCGCGGACCTGGTCGGCTTCACGCCATGGGCCGCGCACACCGAACCGGAGCAGGTTGTCGGTTTCCTGGACGGTCTGTTCAGCCGATTCGACGCACTGGCAGCCGCGAACGGGGTGGAGAAGATCAAGACCATCGGCGATTCGTACATGGCCGTGGCGGGCGCGCCGGAGCCCCGAGATGACCATGCGGAGGCAGCCCTGGCAGTGGCCCGGGGCATGCTCACCGTGCTGGCCGAGGAGCGAAGCCGGCTCGGCCTGGAGCTGGATGTGCGCATCGGTCTGGCAAGTGGCCCGGCGGTTGGCGGGGTGATCGGCCAGAAACGAATCTTCTTCGACTTGTGGGGCGACACGGTCAACCTGGCGTCCCGGATGGAGACCTCTGGCGTTCCGGGGCGGATCCAGGTCGCACCCTCCACCTGGGCGCTGATCCGCGATGCCCACACCTTCGAGGAGCGCGATGCAGTGGACGTCAAGGGGGTGGGCCGGATGACTACCTACCTGCTCGCGGAGTCCTCACGAGGTGCCACGGCTTGAGGCTGTTCGGACCGCCCAGCGTCAAGAAGCTCGAGGCCGCGCGCGACGTCTCCGCTCTCATCCAGGCGCTCCAATCCGACAAGACGCCGCGCCGAATCGAGGCGAGCGAAGCTCTCGGGCGGCTGGGCGATCCGTCGTC
>DASTEQ010000044.1:0-4884 GCA_035709505.1 Candidatus Limnocylindria bacterium | reverse complement strand
GAACGAGCCACCGATGATCACCGTGAACTTCGGAACGGCCGTGGTCGAAACCGCAGTCACGAGCTTCGCTCCGTCCTTCGCCAGCCCACCGGCCTCGTACTCGCGCCCGACCATGAACCCGGTGATGTTCTGGAGGAAGACGAGCGGGATCTTCCGCTGCGACGCCAGCTCGATGAAGTGGGCGCCCTTCAGCGCCGATTCGCGGAACAGGATCCCGTTGTTGGCCAGGATCCCGACCAGGTAGCCCTCGAGCCGGGCGAATCCGCACACCAGCGTCTCCCCGTACCGCTCCTTGAACTCGTGCAGTTCGCTGTCGTCGACCAAGCGGGCGATGACCTCGTGGACGTCGTAGGACACCCGCGGGTCGGCCGGGATGACGCCGTAGAGCTCATCGGGATTGACCGATGGCGGCCGCGCGGCGGCCGAATCCCATGGCGGGTCCGGCTTCCGCCAGGCGAAGTTGCGGACGATGGAGCGAGCGATGGCGAGGGCGTGCTCATCGGTCAGGGCGTAATGGTCGGCCACGCCGCTGGTCACGGTGTGGACCTCGGCCCCACCGAGGTCCTCGGCGCTGACCTCCTCCCCGGTCGCCGCTTTCACCAGCGGCGGACCGCCGATGAAGATGGCCCCGGTCCCCCGCACGATGACGGTCTCGTCGCTCATGGCAGGAACGTAGGCCCCGCCGGCGGTCGACTGACCCATGACCACGGCGACCTGCGGAATCCCACGCGACGACAGCTGGGCCTGGTTGAAGAAGATCCGGCCAAAGTGCTCGCGGTCGGGGAAGACCTCGTCCTGGAGGGGCAGGAACGCGCCGCCGGAGTCGACGAGGTACAGGCAGGGAAGTCGGTTCTCGAGCGCGATCTCCTGGGCGCGGAGGTGTTTCTTGACGGTCATCGGGTAGTAGGTGCCGCCCTTGACGGTGGCGTCATTTGCCACGATCACGCACTCAACGCCCTCCACCTGACCGATACCGGTGACGATTCCCGCCCCCGGCGCGTCGTCGTCATACAGGCCGTTCGCTGCAAGGGCCGAGAACTCGAGAAATGCCGTGCCGGGGTCGATCAACCGGTCGACCCGTTCGCGGACCAGGAGCTTTCCCCGGTCGCGATGCCTGGCGATTGCTTTCTCGTCGCCGCCTGCTCCGGCCTGCGCGACCTGCGCAGTCCGACCGCGGAGGCTCTCGACCAGCGCCCGCATCGCGTCGGCGTTGGCCGTGAACGCCTCCGAGCTCGGATCGATTACGGAGCGCAGCGCGGCCATGACCGGCCGATTATCGCGGGCGACTCCGGCGCCGGGTCAGCGCGGCCGCGCTGGTCGCGGGTGTCTAGGCCAAGCTGACCAGAGGGACGATGTTGTTCATGTGGGCCGTGTTGGCGATCACGACCGAGACGACATGCTCGAAGGCGGGCTCACCATGATGCAGGAGGTGCGCCTCGGTGAGGGGAATGAATCCCTGCATCTGGAATGGCTCGGGGAATGGGGCGCCCGGAGCCATGTGCAGGTTGCCGGTGACGGTGAACGGTCCGACGTCGGCGGCCACGCGCTGGATCCGGCGGTGCAGGCGCAGCTGGCGGTTCGTGCGCCACTCGGGCGGCATGACCACGACCACGTCCTCGGTCTTCACCGAGCGCCACTCCCCGGACTTGTCGAGCATGGGGCGCACGGACATGTCGTCCCCACCGCCGCGCGGCTGCCACAGCCGCAGCTCGGCGTTGGCGAGCAGCAGATCGGTGACGCGCTGCCCGTTCGACGCGATCCACCCGACGACTCGCGTGTCGGCGGTATAGAGCTCGATAGGGGCGAGGTCGGTGCCGTTGGCGAGGGCGGCCGACCCGGAAGTCGCCGACCCACCACTCCCTCGCCGCCAGTTCCAGAAGGTCACGCCCCGACGCTACCGGTTGGGCTCGGCGGCGGCCACGGGTCGAGAGTACTAGCGAACCTCCCCCGACAAGCCGTTGCTGGGGCGCACCGACCCTTCTTGCCGGGTCCTTGCGCGGGTAGTACCTTGCCGTTGTGAATCGAACGCTCCGCCTTCTGCTCCTGGTGGTCGTCCTCATCACCCTGACCGCCACGGCCGGCGCCCTCGCGGTGGGCGGCGAGGGTGGCGCGGATCCCGAGGAAGCGAGCAACCCCGACCGCGTGGTGGAGCTGCTCGACGACGCCGGCATTGCGACCGATGCAAGCGCGTTGACCGGCCTGGCCGAAAGCTACGGCATGGGCGGGGCCGTGCGCGTCCTTGCCTTCGCGGACGCGGCTGGCGTCGACCCCTCGGAGGTCACCGCCATGCGCGACGCGGGCATGGGGTGGAGGCAGATCGCACGGGAGCTGGGCATCGATATCGGTCCGGGCATCGGCTGGATCATGAGCGGCAACGGGCAGGATCAGGCGGATTCAGTCAAACAGGGGCCGGGCAATGGTCACGGATGGGGGCCGGGCGGCAACCCGAACAAGCCAGACGAGCCGGAGGGCGAGTAGCCGGCGGCTGATATCGTCGCCGGGTGGTCGAGCTCTCCGATTTCCAGCAGGTTGACATCCGGGTCGGCCGCGTCGTGTCCGCCACGCCGTTCCCCGGGGCCCGCAAGCCGTCGTATCGGCTTCGGATCGACTTCGGCCCGGAGATTGGCGAGCGGGACTCCGCCGCCCAGCTGACGGTCACCTACCCCGACCCGGCGGCCCTCGTCGGTCGGCAGGTCGTGGCGGTGGTGAACTTTCCTCCTCGGCGAATCGCGGGCCTGGACAGCCAGGTCCTGGTCCTCGGAGCGATGGGAGAGGACGGCGAGGTCTTCCTACTTCAACCTGACCCGGGCAGCCCCCTGGGCTTGCGCATCGGCTAATCGGCCGCGATCGGCCATACTCGATCCGCCGTGACCGTCGCCAACCAACCCCTGCTGGGAGCCGTTCCCGAGGGGATGCCGGATCCGAACATAGCCCCGCCCCAGGCAGCACGGGCTGGCGATCCGTTCTCGTCACTGCGGATCGTCGTCGGGTTGGCACGAATCTCGCGGAATGTGACCCACCAGCTCCGTGACGTGGTCACCGCCCTGGACGCCGCCTACCTCGACTGGTCCTTCACCGAGGATGTCGTCCTCGCCGAGCTCGTCCAGCTCCAGTCGAACTGGAGCATCTCGTTCCACGGCGAGGATCGGATCGTCCTCGGCGCCACCGAGCGCGGCCGGACAGTCCTTATCGTCGACTCGACCAAGATGACCCCGTTCCTCGTGGCCCAGGCCCAGGCCCATGCGGAGGCCTGCGACGCGGCGCTCCGCGAGTTTGCGATCGGCGAGGAGAACTACTGACCGATGGCCGGGCGCCCCGTGACGACGACGACGACCCTCACCGGCGAGGGCGGTGAGTACTACTTCATCGTCCCGGTCGACTTCCGGGCCGAATTCGGCCGCCACCGGCCGCCGGTCAAGGTCACGATCCGCGGCCACACGTTCCGGACCACGCCCGCTCGGTACGGCACCGAGTACTACGTCGTGGTCAACCGCGCGAACCGGGAAGCGATCGGGATCGACCGCGGTGACCGCGTCCGAATCCGGTTCGAGCTCGATACCGAGCCGCGGGTCATCGAGCCACCGCCGGAGCTGGCCGCCTCTCTCGCAGGCTCCAGGCAGGCGCGCGCGATCTTCGACAAGCTGGCTTACAGCCACCAGAAGGCGTATGCCGATTGGGTGACGGAAGCGAAGAGGCCCGAGACCCGGGTCCGCCGGGCGGCGGAATCGGTGAAGCGCCTCTTGGCCGGCCGAAAGGAGCCGAACGGGTGACTGGGTACCATCGCGCCATTCGACGAGCAGACTCCATACGAAGGCGCCTCATCTGGGTGGCGGTTGCGCTTCTCCCTCTGCTGATCGCCGCGTGCACCCAGGGGGGATCCGGGCCGGGATACTAGCCCGGGCGATCGGTCAGAAGCGGTCGGCCTGGGCGGCCTGGCCGACGGCTGCCTCCGGCGCCTCCATCGGCACGGCCACCCGATCGGTCCGTTTCGGTCGCGGCCGAAACGGTGACGTCTCCGGGACGATCGGTCCATCGGTCTCCGCCAATTCTCCGCCTCGGTAGGCCTCCCACACGGCCATGACCGTGTCGCGGTGCGGGCGGATCCGACAGTGCTCGTCGCGGTTGCCCATCTCGTCGCAGTAGCCGAGTGGCACGCACTTGGGGGCGAGGAACGAGCCGAAGAACGGCGAGACCCGGAAGATCTCGTGCCGGATCTGCTTGAACAGCTGGCGGATCTCCCACTGGGCCATGGTGCACAGCCGCAGCCCGCTCATATGGATGAGCTGACGGAGGTTCACGGTCATGATCAGGTTGGTCTGCATGGCGTTCGGGAAGATGAACCGCGCGTCCTCGGCCGGGACCTCGGCCTGGAGCAGCTGGCCGTACAGCTCGAGGTTTTCGTCCACCGCTCGCTGGAAGCGCCCCGCCAGGTCGTCGGGCAGGTCGCCCTTGGTGATCGAGTCGGGGATCGTGTAGTTGTCGCGGGCCTTGAACGAGACGTAGCGCTGGGACTGCTGGTCGAAGGCCGTCCCCGCCCGATGCCGAACCAGCTGGTGGGACAGGGTCCGGGTCACGCCGCTGATCGCGAAGGTGAAGTTCACGTGCTCGATCGTCGAGCCGTGTCCCGATTCCATGACCTTGCGGACGAGGGCCTGCTGCTTCTCGTCGGCCACCGATCGGGAGACCGCCTTGTCCCAGATGACGTCCGGCAGCAGCTCCGAGTAGCAGGTCCGGCAGGCGGTATAGATGATCGGGAGGTAGTACTCCTCCACGATCTCCTTCGTCGGAAAGATGAGCTTCGCGGAGAGGGCGGATGAGGTCGAGGGCATGTGTGCCTCACGGTGCCAGCCGCGGGCCGGCACGGATAGTGGGTTATCCCCGGAT
>DASTEQ010000043.1:0-6700 GCA_035709505.1 Candidatus Limnocylindria bacterium | reverse complement strand
GCATGAGCGGCACGAGGGCCTCGGGTGGCGCTCCGCTCTCGACCAGCAGCCGGGCCGCGACCCGGTACAGGGTCACCAGGAAGTTGGAGGCCATCGCCGCGCCGGCGTGATAGAGGGCTTTGTCGGCATCGGCCAGGACGAACGGGTGAAGGTCCAGGCGCTCCGCCAGCCAGTGGGCCACCTCACCCGCCTCGGGCGTCTCGAAGGTGAGCGCGGCCCAGGCACCCTCGAGCTGCTCCGGCCCACGGTCCGTGGTCAGGGTCTGCAGCGGATGCAGGCTGAACCGCCGCTCGTGGGGCGACAGCTCGGTGACCGACGTGGCGCCCGAGACGTGGGCGACCCACGGACCGATGGGCACCGCACGCGCGACCTCGCCGATGGCCGAATCGGGGACCGCGATGAGCACCAGTTCGGCCGACGGTTCGACCTCCCGGCCGCTGGTGATGGCGAGTCCAGCGTCCCGCAGCCGTCCGGCGAGCGTGGTGCCGGCCCGACCGGTACCCACCACGTGAACCGATCCGATCACGCGCAGAGTCTAGTGGGCGTCCTCCGCCCCCGGCGCCTGCCGGCCGGGGAGCAGCGCCGGGCTGGCCCAGGCCAGGCGCGCGGCGATCGCGAAGATGACGAGCGCCAGGACCGGGTGCAGGGCGGCGACGAGTGGGTTGTCGCTCCCGATAGCGGGGAGGAGGGGTTGGATGAGCGTGACGGCGACGAGCGCCCCGACCCAGAGCAACGTGGCGCGCTCGACACGACCCACGGCCGCCGCGATGAGGATGGCGACCGGGGAGAGGTGGAGGAGATAGCCGAGGGTCCGATGGAGGTCGATGTCCCGCGGGTCCCCGAAGATCGCCAGGCCGGCGATGAGCACCTGGACGGTGATCGCGACCAGGAACAGCCAGACCCCGGCGATGTAGGCGTAGCGGGCGAGGATCGTGAGCGTGCTCATGAGCAGGCGATCGTCACGGCGAGAACGGCTTGGCGATCATCAGCCACACGATGGCCGCCAGGCCGATGAGACCGACCGCGGTCAGCTCGAGGGGCCGAGACGAGGCCAGCAGGGTCTCGAGATGTCCCGGGTTCGGCGTCGGGTCCGGATCTTTCTTGCGATCGTAGGCTCCGCGCTTGCCGAGGGCGTGACGGACCTGGTCGAAGTACCGGACGCCACGGATCGACATCCATGCCCACAGGGCGACGAGAATGCCGAGCGACGCCCAGATCCAGGTTTGCCCCCAGTACTCGCCGACGAAGGTGGCGATGATCCCGGTGAGGGTCACCAGGATCAGCATCAGGGTCGCGATTCGTACCGCGAACAGGGACAGGTCCAGGAGCGCACCCAGGCGTGCCGGATCCCGCTCGTCCCGCAGCCGCAGGCTCACGAAGACTGAGACCCCGTGGGCGAGGACGAACGCGAACGCGGCGCTCACGTGCAGCCAGAACAGGATCCGGGCGAGGTCCATCCGGCGGATGGTACCCATCCCGGTCGCGGAGGACGTGCGGGTTTCGGCTAGGCCGGCTCCCAGTGGTACTCGCCGGTGAACAGCCCGTCGACGATTCCGATCTGGTAGGCGAGATAGAGGCCGAACGCAATGGACAGCACGCCGGTCCCGACGGTCAGCCAGCGGTTGATCCGCTCGGACCGGGCTCGGCTGACGAGGAACGGAAGCCCGATCACCGTGGTCAGGATCGCCATCCCGGCCGCGACACCGGCGCAGAAGATAACGAGGTAGCCGAGGGCGGCCTGCGGATCGCCGATCGTGGTCAGGACCAGGAGCGCAACCGCAGCCGAGCCCGCCAGGCCGTGCACCAGTCCGACCACCACCGGTCGGCCGAGGTGGTACCAGCCGACGGTGTCACGCAGCTCCCGGAGGCTGTCCAGGGCGGCATCGGTGCCGTGGCCGTGCAGGTGGGCGTGCTCATGCGGATGGAGGTCCGAACCCTCGTCGTGGGCGTGGCGGTGCTCGTGGTCGTGCCCGTGGAGCGGCGCCGGCGGGGTCAGGCGTTCGGTGACCGCACGCATTCCACCGCTCAGGCTCAGCACGCCGAGCAGGATCAGCATCAGCGCGACTCCGAACTCCATCGCGAGCCCGACCGCCGGAGGAATCACGACCCCGAAAACGATGATCGCGATCCCCACGGCCATGACCGTGACCGTGTGGCCAAGCCCCCACAGGGCGCCGATCAGGCTCGTGTGCGCAAAGCGGCGGGTGCGCGACAGGATGGTGGTGACCGCGATCACGTGGTCCGCGTCGGTGGCGTGACGCATGCCGAGCACGAACCCGAATCCGGCCAGTGCCAGCAGTTCGCCCATGTGCTCCTCTTTCGGTCGACCCGTCGAGATTGTACCGATGTCCCCTCCTATCCTTACTACCCATGGCTGTCCCCGCATCACCGGCCACCTTCCTCGACCTGCCCGCGACCGACCCGGGATCGGTGCGTGGGGGCGTCGCGATCCTCGGCGTGCCGCACGGTGTCCGCTACCCGGACGGCGCGGGCACGGGCAGTGACGAGGCGCCGCTCGCCATCAGAAGCGGTTCGCGGCGACTGGCGCCGTTCATCGGTCATCACGACTTCGACACTGGCGGGGCGATGCTTTCCAACGCCGAGCGGGTCGTCGACTGCGGCGACGTTTCCGGGGATCCAGCCGACGGGCTGGGCAACGCAGCCCGGGCGGAGGCCACGGTCCGGAGCCTCCTCGAGCGGGACGCGACACCGATCGTGCTCGGCGGCGACGACTCGATCGCCATCCCGGTCCTCGCCGCCTTCGACGGCCACGGGCCGCTGACCGTGCTCCAGGTCGACGCCCATCTCGACTTCCGCCACGAGGTCGCGGGCGTGACCCACGGCTACTCCTCACCGATGCGCCGCGCGTCGGAAATGGCACACGTCGAGCGGGTTGCCCAGGTCGGCCTGCGCGGGGTGGGCAGTGCCCGCCCCCGGGACGTGGAGGATGCGCAAGCCGCCGGTGGGCTCCTGGTCACCGCGCGCGAACTTCGGGAACGCGGCGTGGCGTGGATGCTCGACCAGCTCCCCACCGATGCATCGGTCTTCATCGCCTTCGATCTCGACGGTCTGGACCCGAGCCTGTGCCCGGCGGTCAACGCGCCCGTCCCCGGCGGGCTCTCGTGGGACGAGGCCGGGGACCTCCTCTCGGGCGCTGCCGCCCGGTGTCACATCGTCGGAGCCGCGTTTACCGAGCTGGCGCCCGACCGCGACCCCACCGGCGCTTCGGCCGTCGTGGCCGCGCGGCTGGTGATTCGGCTACTCTCTGCCATCCCGTGAGCACCGCCACCGGCGGTTCGACCGCCGACACCCTCGCCATCGAGGCGCATGACCTGGTCCGCACCTACCGGACGCACACGGGTGTGATCCGACGGCGATCCCTGGAGGTCGAGGCGGTCCGGGGCATCAGCTTCAACGTCCGTCATGGGGAGCTGTTCGGCCTCCTCGGGCCCAACGGGGCGGGCAAGACGACGACGATCAAGATGCTCGTCACCCTGCTCCTGCCAACGTCGGGCTCGGCCCGGGTCATGGGCTACGACGTCGTCGCGGACACGACCGAGGTCCGCAAGCGGATCGGCTACGTGTTCGGCGGCGAGCGGGGCCTGTACGACCGGATCAGCGGGCTCGACAACCTGCGCTTCTTCGCCGAGCTGTACGGCGTGGAGCCCGCGGCCCAGCGACCGCGGATCGACGCCCTCCTTGACCTGGTCGGCCTTGCCGGGCGGGAGAACGAGAAGGTGGAGGGCTATTCCCGCGGCATGCGGCAGCGGCTCCACATTGCCCGTGGCCTCCTCCACGACCCGCCGGTCCTGTTCCTCGACGAGCCGTCCATCGGTCTCGACCCGGTGGGGGCCCGAGAGCTGCGCCGGACCATTGCCGCCCTGGTCGACGCGGGCAAGACGATCCTCCTGACCACCCACTACATGTTCGAGGCGGACCAGCTCTGCGAGCGGATCGCGGTCATCAACGGGGGGAAGATCGTGGCCACCGGCACCGGCTCCGACCTGAAGGCGGTCATCGCCAACCGAACGATCGTCGAGATCGAGACCTACGGCGTCACCGCGGAAGCCGTCGATCGGCTGCGGGCCGACCCGGACGTGATTGCGGTGAACACCGAGGACCAGGATCAGTCCCAGATCCTCCTCGTCCAGTCGGAGCGGGGGACCGAGATCACCCAGCGCCTGATCCAGCAGCTGGGCGACACCCGGATCGGCAAGATCTCCGCCCGCGAGCCCACCCTCGAGGACGCCTACGTTCACCTCATCGCGACCACCGGCGGCGAGGACGGGAACGGGGCCGCGCGGGCAGCCGCGGTGGCCTGACCGATGTCGGCGCTCGCCTCGTTCCGATCGAACGTGCACCAGGTCGCGCGGGTCTGGGCGTTCACGATGCGGATCTTCCTGATCAGCGACTTCTTCATCCTGACCGCGGTCGTCCAGCCGATCATCTTCGCGACGATCGCGTTCTTCCTGTTCCAGGTCGGTGGCGAGGCCGCCGGCGAGCAGACCCTGCTCTTCGCCGCGCTGGGGACCGGGATGATGGGCGTGTGGTCGACGACCCTGTTCGGTGGGGGCGGGGCCATTGCCTGGCAGCGCTGGGAGTCAACCCTCGAGCTGCTGGTCGCCGCGCCCCGGCGCTATGACCTCACCCTGCTCGGCCAGACCCTGGCCACGACCACGTTCGGCTTCTACTCGATGATCGCCACCCTGGCCTGGGGCGTGCTCCTGTTCGGCATGCCGCTCGAGGCGAACTACCCGTTGATCCTGCCGCTCTCGCTGCTGGCCGCGGTCATCGGATTGGGGATCATGGGGATGCTGCTGGCGACGACCTTCGTCCTGTACCGCCACGCGAATGCGCTCAGCAACCTCCTCGAGTACCCGGTCTGGATCGCGACCGGGATGCTCGTGCCACTCGCCCTCCTCCCCGGTTGGCTGGGCCCGATCAGCTGGGTGCTGGTCCCGACCTGGGCGGTCGAGGCGATCCGCGGCGCCGCCATCGGCAGTGAGCCGCCGTGGCTGGCGATCGTCATGTGCGTGGTCCTGGCATTCGTCTACTACGTCGTCGCCCGCCGGGTCCTCGTCTACGTCATCGACAAGGCGCGACGCGACGCGACCCTCAACTTGGCCTGACCGATTTCCATGACTGCCATACCCGCCTCGACCGTACCCTCCCAGCCGGGGTCGCTCCGCGCGAACTGGCGGATCTTCTGGAACGGCGGCCGGCTGAGCTACACCGCGCTGTTCAACTGGGCGCGGCCTTCGATCTACATCCCGACCCTGCTCGGCGCCCCGACCTTCCAGATCCTGTTCTTCGCCGCCCTGGGCAGCTACGCCACGGGGATGGATCCGGAGTTCTTCGCCATCGGCAACGCCGTTCAAGTCTGCTCCATGGCGGGGATCTACGGCATGACCATGGCCGTTGCGAACGAGCGGTGGTTCGGGACGTTGCCAGCTCTCATGGCCAGCCCGGCCAACCGCGCCGCGCTGTTCGGGGGGCGGTTCATCCCGTTCATCGTCAACGGGTTCCTCGTTTCCGCCTACGGCTTTGCCCTGTGCTGGATTTTCCTCGGCGTGCGCTTCGATGCCGCGACCCTCGGTGTCATGGTCCTGGCCATGATCGTGACCGCGTTCTCCTGCTCCGCCATCGGCGCGGTCCAGGGCGGCATCTCGCTGCGCCTGAAGGACGGGCTGTTCGGCGCGAACCTGCTCGTGTTCCTCTTCCTCCTGTTCTGCGGCGTGAACATCCCGCTCGAGGCGCTCCCCGACTGGATGCAGGCGGTGAGCCAGGTGCTGCCGTTCACCCATGGGCTGGAAGCGGTCCGGCAGGCGATCGATGGCGCGACCCTCGCGGAGGTCGGGAGCCTGATCGCGATCGAGTTCGGCATCGGTGTGGCCTACGCCTTCGCCGCGTTCTTCCTCTTCCGATGGCTTGAGCGCAGCTCATACCGGAACGCGACCCTCGACGCCAGGTAGCCCGCGCCCGCGTCGCCGCATCGTTTCGCGGCCCGAGAATCGCCACCGAAAGTCCCAGCCCCCCTCGCCGGTCGGGCCGAGTGGCGAGTTCCGCCGAGCGGGGGTAGGGTGAACCCGACACCGGTGGCGCCCACGCCGGCCACAACCCGATCCGTTCGCGAGGGATTGCCGTGTCAGCCTCCAGCACGTTCCTTCCCGCCCGCCACCGGCTCCTGGTTGCCGCCGTCGCCCTGGCGCTCCTCGCGGGCTTGCTCCCCGTCGCTTCGAGCCCGGTCCGCGCCGCGACATCGGTCTTCATCAACGAGATCCACTACGACAACACGGGGACCGATGCCGGGGAGGCGATCGAGATCGCCGGCCCCGCCGGCACCGACCTGACCGGGTGGTCGATCGTCCTGTACAACGGCAGCGGCGGCGCCGTCTACGACACGGACGCGCTGACAGGAATCATCCCGAACCAGCAGAACGGGATGGGGACCGTGTCTCTGTCGTACCCGGTCAATGGCATCCAGAACGGGTCGCCAGACGGCATCGCGCTCGTCGACCCCAGCACCACAGCCGTCCAGTTCCTCAGCTACGAGGGATCCTTCGTGGCGGTTGGCGGCCCGGCCAACGGGCTGACCAGCACCGATATCGGCGTGTCCGAGAACAGCAGCGAGGCGCTCGGCCAGTCCCTCCAGCTGACTGGCTCCGGCACGGCCTATGAGGACTTCACCTGGGCAACACCA
>DASTEQ010000042.1:0-2873 GCA_035709505.1 Candidatus Limnocylindria bacterium | reverse complement strand
GTCAGCCTGCGCCCGTCGCGGGGTGGGAGCCATCCGCAGTATCCGCCGGGGGTCACAGCGTGGACCCATCGTGTCGTGATGGCAACCGCATCGGTGCAGTCCCGCACCGGAATAGGCACGGCCTTCCCGGTCGCCGACCTCTGCGGTACGCTTCCATGCCGTCGCCCGGGAGGGATCCCCATTGAACCAGGCTCGCCTCACATGACCGATACGCGTGCTGATCGGGCTCTCGGCGTTGCCTGCTCGTTGTCCGACGCCGAGCGGCGGGAACGCCTCGAGGACTGGCGCAGACTTCGGGACCGGAGCCTGATCCAGCCCATCCGCGGCGGCGTCCGCCTCGTCTTCCAACCAGATCACTCGATGTTTGCCGTTGCCGACCTGGCGCAGCGAGAAGCCGAGTGCTGCCCGTTTTACGACTTCACATTGAACGTCACCGGCGAGGAGCGGACATTGGACATCACCGCCGGTCCGGGACGAGAGGCGGCTGTCGAGGCGCTCCTGGGTCGTTGAACCGGAGCGGGGAGCGACTATCCTCGATCGATGCCGCTTCGGATCATCACCTCCTCACTCTCCTTGGCGCGGCAACTCTGGCGCTACGGGGAGGCGCCACTCGCGGCTCGAGCGCGCCGCCTGAAACCGAAGGACCTCATCGGGCTGGGGGAGCGGGCCGGAGAAATCCAGACATCCGGTGAAGGCGACCGGCTGTGGCCCAATGGCCCTCGGGACGACAAGGCGCTGCTGCTTGCGGCGACCGAGCTACTCGAGGGAACGGCCCGGCCGACGCAGCGTGCTCGCCGGCTGCCTCTCGGAAAGCTTCCTGCAGAGCTGCACGCCACGGAGGAGGAGTTGTGGGACGCGGCCAACGACGTGTCGATGGAGGCACTCCGCTTGACCGTCCAGCGCCAGAAGGGCGTGCGCTGACCAACCTTGGCCCGGTACGGCCGACGCGCCTATTCTGTCGCGGGCCGGTGTGGCGAAATGGCAGACGCGGCGGACTTAAACTCCGCTGCCCCTTTGGGGGCGTGGGGGTTCGAATCCCTCCTCCGGCACCACGTTCTGAGCACGAATCCGAACCTGACGGGCATGGAACGACCCCGAACCGATGTTCGATCCAGGGTCGTTGACAGCCAAGTTGACAGCCACGGGCTAGCCGGTGAGCACCCCTTCCATGCGGTCGGCGGCCGACGGCACGCTCACCCGCCGCGCTGTTGAGCTCGTTCCCAATGGGCCGAGGCCACGCCGCGGGTTCGAGGTGGTGCCCAAGCCGGCGAGATAGATCAGGGCCTTTCAGCCCTGCGGTTCCTCCTGCCCGGGGCGGGGCGCCTGCGCCTCGCCTCGGGCCCTCCGGCATTCGTATCATCCCGGCAGTCTGTTCCGTCGGGAGGGGTTCGAATGCCGGATGCCGAGAAGAAAGAGAAGAGGGCTGCGGAGCTCCTGGCCGACTGGCGAGCGGCGAGCCGAGACACGGTGGCCGCGACAGGAGCTGCCAAGGTCGCCGAGATGGCGCTCGTCGCTGCCGCCGCAGCCGAGGAAGCCGCTCTGGAGGTGGAGGAGGCCGCCGACGCCGCGGTGGACGCGGCCGAGCGAGCCCGCCGAGCCTCCGGACGGGCGAAAACCGCCGCCGCTGAGGCGGCGAAAGCGGCGACCTGGGCATTGGAGACGGCCAAAGGCGACAAGGTCCGGGCCAGCCAAGGCGTGAAGGCTGCCGCGCAGGCCGAGTCCGAAGCGCGAGATCTGTTCCACGACAAAGTTGATGACAACGCCAAGAAGCGCTAGAGCTGGGTCTTACAGGGATGGGGCCGCGGTGAGCCGCCGGTAAGCGGACCAGCCGAACGTCGGTCTGCCGGACTCCCGGCGATCGACCTCTCGGGACCCGCGGTAACCGAGGTGGGCGTCGGGAGCCGGATCTAGGGCTCTGCGGGCTGTCGCAGCAGCCGGAGGCCCTCTCCGATCAAGGCGACGGTTGTGATGCCCAGCCAGAGCACGTCGAACGCCATTTCGAAGCCGGGCTCGGCCACTCCGAAGGTGCCCACGGCGGCCAAACCACTGAGCATGCCAAGCGCGATCGCCACCCCCCCGGCCCACGTCGCGGGTCCGATGGCGATGACGACCGCGGCCAGGAGGCAGATGCCAACCACGACCGCCGCCAGGACGACGTTCGGATCGCCCACTCGGCTCATCCCGACGAAGACGACGCCCGCGAAGAGCGCGAATGACAAGGCCGCCACCGCCGCGATGATCCGTACCCCTCGCATCGACGGAGCATATCGCGGGGACCCGCGGTAGCCGAGGTGGGCGTCGGGCGCCGGCTTTCCGCGATTCGACCTCCGAGTTAGGGCGAGACAAACCCGTCGGAGACTCTCTCCAGTAACAGAGAGACCGGCCCGGTGGGGGTGTCGCGGGGTGGACCTCGCAGCGTCCATGGGTCGACCTCCACGTCGAGGGCCCAGCTGCCGGTGGCGGAAAGGCGGGTTCGGGAGGGGAGGTCGAGGATCACCCACCGACCTTGGAGGGTGAAGTCAGGTAGCAGGTGCCCGTCGAAGCCAAAGGTTTGTCCCCGAAGGATGGGGTTGAATCTCTCGCCCTCGACGCTCAGGAAGACCCCGGCGATCCAGATGCAGTCGCCGTCCTGATGCACGAAGTAGAACGGTTCGCCTCCGATCACCTGCCAGGTGCCGGTGAGATCCACCCGCTCGCCCGTCGGGGTCAGAAGATCGATCGGGCGACAGACCTCAGCCGGCGGCGCGGACGCACTCGGAGCCGCGCTGACCGCAGGGCTGACAGCAGGCGATCCGCAGGCTGTAGCGGCGATCCACATCGCTATGGTGACCAGGCTTGCCGCCCGGCGCCACCCTGGCCGGCCCGTCGTCATG
>DASTEQ010000041.1:0-7306 GCA_035709505.1 Candidatus Limnocylindria bacterium | reverse complement strand
GCGCGATTCATCCAGGCGTTCGTCCGCATCGGCCTGGTGCCGGACTCAGGCTCGACCCGAACCCTGGTCCGGACCCTCGGCCGCCACCGAGCGGCCGAGCTGATGTTCTTCGGCGAACCGATGTCGGCCGCCGAAGCGGGGGCGGCCGGGCTCGTCAACCGCGTCTTCCCCGCGACCGAGTTTGCCGACGGCGTGCGCGAGGTGGCGCGACGGCTGGCCGCCGCGCCGACGGCGGCCATCGGTCTGGCCAAGCGATCGATCAACGAGGCGGAGGAGGCCGATCTCGCCGCGTCGCTGGCCTACGAGGCGGCGCTGCAGGACGTGGCCGGGCGGACCGACGACCATGCCGAGGGGCTGGCCGCCTTCGCCGAGAAGCGGGACCCCCGATTCACCGGCCATTGATGCCCTTGGGCCGTTGACCGATCTCGAACGGGTCGGCGTCCTCGGCGCGGGGACGATGGGCGCCGGAATTGCCCAGGTCGCGGCGGAGGCGGGTCTCGGCGTGCGGCTGCTGGACCCGGTCGACGGGGCGTACGAGCGGGCGCGCGACCGGATCGGCGGCTTCCTGGAGCGCAAGGTGGCCAAGGGGCAGCTCCACGCTGGAGCCGCGGACGAGGCCATGGCTCGCATCTCCGAAGCGGGCTCGGTGGCGGACCTCACGGCCACCGGATTCGTGATCGAGGCCATTCCCGAGGACCTCGATCTCAAGCGCGACGCGTTCCGGCGCCTTTCGGCCGCCGCGCCGCGGGAGGCGGTCCTCGCCACCAACACCTCGTCGTTGTCGGTCGAGCAGATCGCGGTCGCCGCCGCGCAGCCGGACCGGGTCGTCGGGATGCACTTCTTCAATCCGGTCCCGCTCATGGCCCTGGTCGAGGTCATCGCCGCGCCCCGGACCGACAGGGCGGTGGTCGCGGCCACCACCGCCCTGGCCGCGCGGCTCGGCAAGACGCCGGTCGAAGCGGCGGACACGCCGGGCTTCATCGTGAACCGAGTCGCACGGCCGTTCTACCTCGAGTCGCTGCGCATCCTCGGCGAGGGAGCGGCCGACGCCCCGACCATCGACGCCGCCCTTCGCGACGCCGGCTTTCGGATGGGCCCGTTCGAGCTAGTCGACACCATCGGCCTGGACGTCAACCTCGCCGTCAGCCACAGCGTGTGGACCGGTTTCGACCGTGCCGCACGCTACGCGCCCCAGGCCCTGCAGTCGGTCTTGGTTGATGCCGGGCGGCTCGGGCGCAAGAGCGGGGCCGGCTTCTACGACTGGTCGGCCGCCGGCGAGCGCGGCTCTCCGTGGTCCGGGTTGCCAGCCGTCAGCGTCGGAGCGGCTGCACTCCCCGCGGAGGCGATCACGGAACGCGTGCTGGCCACCATCGTGAACGAGGCGGCGTCCGCGGTGGAGGATCGAACCGCCAGCCCGGAGGCTATCGACACCGCCATGCGGCTCGGGACGAACTGGCCCCAGGGTCCCCTGGCATGGGGCGAGGCGCGGGGCCTCGGCCGGGCGGTCGCGACGCTGGACAGGTTGGCGGCCACCGCGCCCGACGCCCGGTACGCGGTCGTCGCGCTCCTCCGCTCGCTCGCGTCGCGTGGTGGCTCCTTCTTCACGACCGCGTCATGAGGCTGGCAGGCCGGTGACCGGCGCGCCCCCGCATCGGTATCGGGCGGTGATCTTCGACATGGACGGGCTGCTGCTGGACACCGAGGTCGTCTGGCAGGAGGCCGAAGAGCGGCTGTTCGCGGCCCACGGGGAGGTCTTCACCCGCGAGGACAAGCTGGCCGTGATCGGGACCGACTTCGCCTGGACCGCGCGGTACTTCGCCGAGCGGCTCGGCAAGCCGCCGGACGCGGGGCCTGCGCTCGTAGAGGAGATGGTGATGTCGATGTACGGCCTCCTCCAGCAGGAGGTCGCCGGTCGCCCCGGCGCCCGTGAGCTCGTCGCGCGCCTCCGCGGCCGCGTGCCGCTCGCGCTGGCCTCGAATTCGCCACGCAAGCTGGTCGATGCGGCGCTGGAGTCGGCCCGCCTGACCGAGGCGTTCGACGTGATCGTGACCTCCGATGACGTTGCCCGCTCCAAGCCGGCGCCCGACCTCTACCTCCTCGCCTGTGAGCGGCTGGGCGTCGCGCCGGCCGATGTCCTCGCCCTGGAGGACTCGTCTGCCGGGGTGGCATCGGCCAAGGCGGCCGGGTTGACCTGCATCGCGGTGCCCCAGTTCGCCGAGACCGATGTCGCGGCCGCCGACCGGATCATCGACTCGCTGGAGGAGCTGCTCCCCGAGTTCTGATTACGGGACCATCACCGTCCTGCGCGCTACCCTTGGGCCATGTGTCGATCCATCCACGTCCTTCGCGACGGCGCCGAGGTCGCGCCCGACGATGACATCACCGCCGCCGCGCTCCAGTACGTCCGCAAGGTGAGCGGCTATCGCAAGCCGTCTGCCGCGAACGAGGCCGCCTTCAACGAAGCGGTCGCGGAGGTGGCCTTCGCTTCCCGTCGCCTGCTCGACGCAGTCGCGTCAACCCACCCCGCTGCCCACCGCCATCCCCACTGAGCGTCAGGCGTTCCGCCGCGCCAGACGGAACGCGATCAGGGTCAGGGTGACAGTACCGATCATCAACAGCACGGCCATCGCGATGAGGACCGGCAGCCGCTGCGCGAAGCGGAGCTGGCCGTAGAGAAAGATCGGGAAGGTCGGGTCGCCGCCCGCGAGGAACAGGGCGATCGCCACCTCGTCGAACGAGACGATGAAGCAGGTCAGCCATGCGGAAAGGATCGACGGGCCCATGAGCGGCATCACGACGCGCCGTAGGGTCGTGCGGAAGGTGGCGCCGAGATCCATGGCCGCGTCTTCGAGGTTCGGGTCAAGTCCGATCATGCGGGCCAGGAGGATCAGGGTCGCAAATGGGATCGCCACCACGGTGTGACCGATGGCGACGGTCAGCAGCGATCGCGGGACGTCGACAAAGATGAACAGCAGGAACAGGGACACCCCAAGCACGATGAACGGCACGATCAGTGGCAGCCCGGCCAGTCCGACGAGGCCCGCCCGACCGCGGAATCGGAAGCGAACGACGGCCACGCTCACCCCGAACCCGAGCAGCGTTGCCCCGCTAGCGGCCAGGGCGCCGACGATCAACGAGTTGCGCGCCGACTCCAGCAGGGCCGGAGTGTTGAACACCTCGCGGTACCAATCGAGGGTGAATCCTTCCATCGGGAAGGTCAGGACCGTGTTCTCACTGAACGAGAACACGAACAACAGCCCGATCGGGAAGTAGAGCAGGCCAAGAATGGCCAGGTAGGTAGCCCGCAGCGGGACGCGGGTCCGGCCGATTCCGGCTGCGCTCCTGGGTCGCGCGACGGCGGTCACGTCGCCACCCGTCGGACATCCACCAGCCGGAGGGCCACCACCACCAGGACCAGGGTGACCACCAGCATGATCACCGAGAAGGCCGACCCAAGTGCCCAGTTCGCGGCGCTGGTGAAGAAGTCTTGGATGAGGTTGCCGTACATGATCCCTTCCGTCCCGCCCACCAGAGAGGGGGTCACGTACTCGCCCACGGTGGGGATGAAGACCATGAAGAACGCAGCCAGCGTCCCCGGCAGGGCAAGCGGCACGGTGACCCGCCAGAAGCGACCCCACGGCCCAGCGCCGAGATCCGCCGCTGCCTCCAGGTGGCCGCGATCGATCCGCTGCATGGCGGCGTAGATCGGCAGCGCGGCGAACGGGATCCACACGTAGATGAGGGTCAGGACGACCGCGGCCCGGGAGTACAGCAGCAGGTCCAGGGGTTCGCTGGTCAGTCCCGCGAACTGCAGGAACGAGTTGATCGCGCCCTCCTGGCCCAGCATCAGCCGCCAGGCCATCACCCGCAGGAGATAGCTGGTGGCGAACGGGATCAGCAGGAGGACGAGGTAGAACGTCGCCCGCTCACGGGCACGGAAGGTCAGGAAATACGCCACGGGGAATGCCAGGAGAGTTGCCGCCGCGGCGACGGTGGCCGCCATGAGGATCGAGATTCCCAGCAGCCGAAGGTAGGCGGGGGTCTCCAGGACGATCTGGTACTGGATGAGCGACAGGTTCCAGGGATCGTCGAAGTCGATCGGTCCCGTTTCCGGGCGCAGCGAGATGGCAATGACCAGGACAAGGGGCAGGACGAAGAACAGCCCCAGCCAGACGTAAGGCGGGAGGGCGAGGTAGCGAAGCGCTCCTCGCCGCCCCAACATGGCCCTGTGGCCGATCGGTTCTCGGGTCAGTTAGCCTTGACGCGGGTCCACATCTGGGTCCACGCGTCGCGCTGTTCCTCCGTGATGATCGGGGTGAAGTTCGTCCGCTCCAGGATGGTCGGGTCGTCGAGACCGAAGACCTCGATGATGAACTCGTCCTCGACGCTCTCCATCACGTCGGACCGAGCGCAGCCGTAGTAGAAGAGGGTCAGGGCGTTGCTGCACGTCAGCTCCGCGATCTTCATGTCGAGGAACTCGAGCGCCAGCTCGGGGCTGTCCGAATCAGCGCTGATGCCGTAGAGGCCGACCCAGCTGTTCCGTCCCTCCTCCGGATTGGCATAGGCCACCGGCGCGCCCTCACCCAGGGCGGTCGAGAAGCAGCCCTGCCATGCGTACGCAACCCAGATATCTCCGCTGATCACCTCGGGGCAGAGGTTCTCGTACTCCGAGTCCCAGTAGTGAAGGTTCAGCGGCTTCTGCGCCGTCCATTCGGCCTCGATGTCGACCAGCTGCTCATCGGTGATCGCGGTCTCGTCGTAGCCATGGATGTAGGACGACACGGTCACCGCCCCGGGGCCGTCATCCCACATCGAGATGTGGCCGGAGTAGGCGTCATCGAACAGGACGTCCCAGCTGGTGACCTCGGGGACCTCGTCGGTGTTGTACATGATCGAGCTGTAGCCCCAGTCCCACGGGATGAAGTACTGCTTGCCGTCGACCTGGCCGAGGGCCTGCATCTCGGCCGGAACCGCGTCCCAGTTGGTGAGCTTCGACGTGTCGATCTCCCGGACGAGACCCTCGTCCACGTAGAACTCCTGCCACCCGGTGTAGAAGTGGAAGACGTCAGCCTGGCTGCCGCCCTGCATCAAACCCAGGATGTCGGCGTCCGAGGTGCCGAACTCGAAGTCGACCGCAACCTCGGGGTTGGCCTCCTCGAAATCGACAAAGAAGGCCGGATCTTCGTACCCGCCCCACTCGAGGACGAGCAGCTCCTGCGGCTCGCCGCCGATCAGGTTGCATGCGGACAACAGCAGGATTGTGGCGCCGGTGGCTGCGGCGATCGCCGCGGGCCGACGATGGGATGGACGGGTGCGGGCGAGCACAGGCTGACCTCCTCCTCATCCGGCCGGCGAGGAGATTCTCGCGGTCGTTCGGCCGATGCTACGCCCCGGCTCCACGGCGGGTCAACGGATTTGTCGCCCCGCGGTCAGTGCTCGAAGCGGTAGCCGAGCAGGCCCGGAACGCGGGCCAGAGCACGGACCGCCAGGCCTGGACGGCGGCCGGCATCCAGCGCGTCGTCGCGCCGGATCAGCGCTTCACGGATGACCCGGGCGCCGATGAAGCGGAACGGCTCCGGGGGGAGGATCCGCTGCCGCCGGTTCACGATCGGGAGCCGGGCGAGCGGGTCATGCGGGTCGTCGACCAGCGCGGCCAGGATGCGCCCCGCCAGCCGCGCCGGTCCCGCCCCGTTGCCGGAGAAGCCGTACGCGTAGTGGACGCGACCGCCCTCCCGCGACCCGATCACCGGGAAGCGCTCGCCGGTAATGTCGATCGGCCCACCCCAGGCGTCCTCGAAGCGGACGTCGCGGAGCATCGGGAACAGGTGGTCAAAGTTGGCCGCCACCCGGTCGACGGCCCGCTGGTCACGATCGAAGGTGCGTCCGATGCGCCCGTCGAACCCCGCCGCGCCCACTCCGGCCCCGAACGCGATCCGGCCATCCCGCGTCGTCCGGAAGTAGCTGATCGTGAACCGGGTGTCACTGATGAGCTCGCCCCCGGTCCAGCCCAGCGCGGCGAGCCGGGCGGGGATGGGCTCGGTGATGATCATGTAGCTGCCCCAGGCCAGCAGACGAAGCCGATGCCCCGGCCACCCCGCCGCCCAGGCATTCACCGCGAGCACGGCCTCGTGGGCGAGGACCGATCCGTCGTCGCTGGTCACCCGCACGCTTTGGTGGCCTGGCCCACCACTCCCCGAGTGGGTCTCCACGCGGCGGACGCGGGTGTTCTCGTGGATGACCACGCCCCGCTCGAGCAGCACCCGGCGCAGGCCCCGGGCCAGCCGCGCGGGCTGGATCGAGGCGGCGCCGGGCATGAACTGCCCGTCGCGGAACGCCGGGGACGCGCAGACCCGCTGGACCCGGCTCTCGTCCCAGGTCACGAGCTGCCCGGCTCCGCCGAGCCGGGTGACCGCCTCGACCGACTTGGCGAACCCACTGTCCACCGCGGGGAAGGCGTGGGCCGCGAGGTATCCGGCCTTGCGGTACCACGCGTCGACTCCGTGCTCCTCGCACCACGCCCCGATGCCGTCAACCACCTCGTCGGCGGCGGCCGCGATCTCCAGACCGGCAGCGGGGCCGTACTTCTTCACGAGGTACGGCAGCTGCTCCCACCAGCCGTGGACGAAGCCCCCGTTCCGTCCCGAAGGTCCGCCGCCGCAGATGTCCTGCTCGCAGATCACGATCCGCATGCCGGGGTCCCGCTCGGTCAGGAAGTAGGCGGTCCACATCCCGGTGTACCCGCCGCCGACGATCGCGACGTCGGCGATCTCCTGCCCGCGCAGCGGGGGAGCCGGGAGCGTGCCACCGGCCATCCGCTCGGTGGCCAACGCCTCTCGAAGCCACCACGCTCGCTTGACCCCCGGCCGCGGCAGCGGCCAGCGCCGGTCCGAGCTCATGACGATGGATCGCGACCGCGACCGAGAGCCTCCTCGATGCTCTCCAGTCGGGCCAGGATCGCGTCCAGCCTGGCGTCGGTCGGATCGACGAGATCCTCGGCCGCGACAGCCTGCGCTGCCTCGCCTCCGCGTTCCCTCAGCGCGGAGAGCGCACCTCGGGCCCAGGTCTGGGCCCGACGCTGCTGCCAGTTCGGCACGACCTCGATGAACAGGACCAGGATGACGGACGTCCACAGCACGACGCCCAGGTTCGCCAGGAGGTCGCCGATGAGCTCCGTCGGCCACCCAGCGGGCAGCCTGAGCGCTTCGCTGGCCAGCGCGAAGCCGATGAGGTAGGCGACCAGCCCGATCACGAACGTGACGACCAGGGTCCAGGTGACGATCCGATCGCCGCGCGCCCAGCCCCGGGT
>DASTEQ010000040.1:0-4381 GCA_035709505.1 Candidatus Limnocylindria bacterium | reverse complement strand
GCCATCGTGGTGGTCGCCGTCCTCGGGGTGTCGACCGCTCTCCGACCCACCGCGCTCACCGCGCTGCCCGCCCCTCGCTTCGTGGAAGAGGCCCCGGTTGCCGGCATCGACCATCGGTACGATGGCGAGGCCGACTTCTTCGTGGGCGGTGGTGTCGCCGCCTTCGACTGCAACGACGACGCCCGGACCGATCTCTACTTGGCCGGCGGGGTGGCGCCGGCCGCGCTCTTCACCAACGACAGCCCGGCCGGGGGGGAGCTTCGATTCGACCGGCTCGCATCAGGGGAGACCGACCTGCCGCGGGTGACCGGCGCTTATCCGATCGACATCGACAGCGACGGACGAGTGGACCTGGCCGTCCTGCGCCACGGCGAGAACGTCCTTCTCCGAGGACTCGGCGACTGTCGATTCGAGCGGGCGAACGAGGCCTGGGGATTCGACGGCGGCGAGGCATGGACCACCGCTTTCAGCGCCACCTGGGAGGCCGCCTCCGGCTGGCCGACCCTGGCGATCGGTCATTACCTCGACGCGGCCTCGACCGATGCCGACCGGCTCTGCTTCGACAACGAGCTCGTCCGGCCAACCGCCGCCGGGGACGGCTTCACGGCGAGTACGGCGCTGAGCCCGGGCTGGTGCTCGCTGTCGATGCTGTTCAGCGACTGGGATCGATCCGGGAGGCGGGATCTGCGAGTGTCGAACGACCGCCACTACTACGCCGAGCAGGGCGACGGCCAGGAGCAGCTGTGGCGGGTGGCGCCCGGCGAGGGCCCCCGACTCTATACCGCGGAGGAGGGTTGGCAGCGGGTCCGGATCTGGGGCATGGGCATCGCGAGCTCGGACCTGACCGCCGATGGCTACCCGGAGTACTACCTCACCAGCCAGGCGGACAACAAGCTCCAGGTGCTGGCCGACGGGCCGTCGCAGCCCCGCTACCTCGATATGGCCCTCGATCGTGGCGCGACCGCGCACCGTCCGTACCTGGGAGACGTCGAGCTCCCCTCCACCGCGTGGCACGCCGAGTTCCAGGACGTCAACAACGACAGCTTCGTCGACCTGTTCGTGGCCAAGGGCAACGTCGAAGCCCAGCCCGACTACGCGGCCCGTGACCCGAGCAACCTGCTGATCGGGCAGGCGGACGGTACGTTCGTCGAGGGCGCGGAGGACGCCGGGATCGTGAGTTACGCGCGGGCCCGGGGAGCGGTCATCGTCGACCTGAACCAGGACGGCCTGCTCGACCTCGTCGTCGTGAACCGTCGCGAGAACGTGCTGGTCTGGCGCAGCGTCGGTTCGGGCGAGGCGGGCGCGCCTGCTGCCATGGGCAACTGGGTCGCGATCGACCTCCGCCAGCCAGCACCCAATCCGGATGCGATCGGCGCCTGGATCGAGGCCCGGGTCGGAGAGCGGACGCTGCTGCGAGAAGTGACGGTCGGTGGCGGCCACCTGAGCGGCCAGCTGGGGCCGATCCATTTCGGGATCGGCGACGCCGACGAGATCGAGATCCGCGTCACGTGGCCGGATGGCGAGGCTGGGCCGTGGCTGCAGGCGAGCGCCAACCAGGTCGTCCTCATTGAGCGTGGCGCCGCGGAAGCCGCCCCCCGTCCGCCCGGCGGCTGAGGGCTACGGCCCAAGCTGCCTCAGAGCCACCTCCGCCATCGGGCGACCAGCAGGATCACAGCGGAAACGGCGGCAATGAACGCGACCGCGAGCACGAAGGTCCCGCTCCCCTCGAAGATCGGGGACTCGAAGTTCATCCCGAAGAGGGCCGCCAGGACGCTTGCCGGCAGGAGCGTGACCGATACCACGGTGAGCAGGCGGACGACGTCGTTCGTTCGCTGGGCGGTCCGGCTCATGTCCAGGTCAAACGACCCGATCAGGAGCTCGCGGGCGTTCTCCACCGAGTCGATCGCTCGCTCGAGGCGTTCGAGGAGCGCCGGCCACGGGTCGGGGCCACCCGGCGTCAGCCCGAGCTCGGGTCGGGCGAGGGCGGCGACCGCAGCGCGGTTCGGGACCAGCGTCCGGCGCAGGAGGGCGACGCGCCGCCGGAGCACCGTCAGCTCGCGGACGAACGACCGCTCCGGGGCGGCGCGGAGAGCGCGGTCATCGAGCTGGTCGATGTCGTGCTCGATCGCATCAGTCGCGGAGAAGAAGGCTCCGATCAGGCCGTCGATCAGGAGGGCGATGAAGGTCGCCGCATCCAGGCCGCCGAGCTCCGAGCGGCCCTCAACGAGCTCGAGCAGATCGCCGAGGCCGGCGACCTCCTCATCGCGAACGGTGAGGACCGCATTGCCCCGGGCGAGCATGTCGACGCGCGACGGGCTGGCTTGCGCTCCGTCCCCCTCCATGGACAGCCCAAGCACCACCACGTGCACGACGTCGTCGGCCCGGACGACGCCCGGGGTGATGTCTTTTTGAAGGCGCTCGGCGGCCGATTCGAAGCCGAGGGCCGCCAGTCCGGCGTCGAGCGACTCATCGCCGCGTTCGACGTCGACCCACAGCAGCTCGGATTCTCCGGGCTCCCTGGGGAAGTCCTTCGGGTCTTCGATGAGCTGCTCGTGCTCGCCGGATCGGAACAGTCGGGCGATCACCGCGCCACCAGCACATGGGCCATCAGGCGGCCTCCGCGGCCCTGATCGGATCCGACGGCGCACGCTCCCGGCGGGCGAGGAAGGAGAACGGGATGACCGCAGCGCTGATGATCCCGGCGATCACGTACGAGGTCGCGTAGCCGAACACGTCCGCGGATCGCCCGAGCACCGGCTGGGCAACGACACCACCAGCCGATCCCATCAGGGCATCGAATGAGAGGACGGTCGCCCGCTGCTCAGACGGGATGACGCCGTTGATGAACGCCTGCCGCAGTGGCGAAATGAGGGCCAGGGAGATGCACCACGCCGCGAGCAGGGCGAGCGCGACGACGAACGAGGTGACAAGGCCGATGAACACGAGCAGGAGCGATGACGCGGCGGCTCCCAGGATCAGGGCGTCCGTTCGGCGGCGGAAGAAGCGGCGGAACCACGGGACGAGGGTCCCGCCCAGGATCTGGGCCCCCGCCACCATCGCAGCCGCGAGTCCCGCGACTCCGTACGCCGACGGGTCCCCGTACAGCTCGAGGAGGTAGGGCTGCATCGCATAGAACGCGTAGATGCCCACGCCGGCGCTGAAGGGCGCCGCGAGCATCAGCCAGCGGACTGGCGGGTTGCGCAGCCCGCCGTCAACGGCGCCGCTCACCACCGTCCTCACGGCTCCGATCGGACTCGCGCCGCGCCGGGGAGTGAAGCCGATATCGCGCATGAACCACCAGGCGACAAGGAGGGTCACGCCGAGCATGACAGCGCGAATGATGTATGGGACGCCGAGATTGGTGAGCTGAGCCACGAAGCCACCAAGGACCGATCCGCTCAGCATCGCTGCACCGCCCACGATCTGAGCCCGGGCGAACACCGACTCAAGATTGCCGGTGAAACCAGACGCGTTCAGGGCGTCGACGAGCCAGGCCTCGGTCGCGCCCGAGAAGAACGTGAACCCCAGTCCCAGCAGGGCGGAGGCGATCGCCCAACCCCAGAACGGCGCGGTGATGTTCCACATCAGCAGGTAGAGGAGTGTCGAGAACAGCAAGGTCCCCGCCCCGAGGAGGAACGAGAATCGTCGGCCACGGGTATCGGCGACGACCCCGGTCGGCACCTCGAAGATGACCTGGCCGAGGGTGAAGAAGGCGTTCGCCGTGAAGGCCTCCGTGTTGCTCAACCCCGCGTCCAACAGGAACAGGGTGTTGATCCCCCAGATGAACGACGCGGCAAGCGTCGACAGGAGGGTCAGGACAAGGTATGTGCGCTGGACGACGCTGGCCTGGTCGGTCATGGCATTCGTCGGACCCTACACCACCTGCCGGAGCGGCTGGTGAAACACCTCCCTGCGCTCCTCGGCCGCGTGAGCACACGCGGTTCTGATGACGTAGCGTTGCATCGTGAGCCGGGAAGTCGAGGAGTCGAATCGGCACCTCCTTCGCGCCCGCGACGCCATGGACCGCGCGTACGCCGAGCCGCTCGACGTGCGCGCCGTGGCCGCCGTGGCGCATCTGTCGGAGGCGCACTTCATCCGCAGATTTCGCGCCACCTTCGGCGAGACGCCGCACCGGTCCCTCCAGCGGCGGCGCGGTGAGCGCGCGATGTTTCTGCTGCGTGAGACCGACCGCAGCGTCACCGACATCTGCCTGGACGTCGGCTTCACCAGCCTGGGCACCTTCAGCCGCACGTTCCGAGAGATCGTAGGCGAGGCACCGTCGCGCTACCGTGAAAGGCACGGACCGATGGTCGCACCGAACTGCTTCCAGATGGCGGCCACCCGACCGTGGGCGGCGCCCCGGCCGGCGGCATCGACGGCG
>DASTEQ010000039.1:0-3754 GCA_035709505.1 Candidatus Limnocylindria bacterium | reverse complement strand
GGGCGGCGGGCTGAGACCGAACCGACTCGATCCCTCCCCGCCTCAGCGGGGGAGGGTGAGGCCCCCCGGCCCGGTGCCCTCCCCCGGCTTCGGCCGGGGGAGGGGGAACCCGCGCCAAGCCGGGGTGGGGGCGCCCGCCATCGGCTCCCGGCGAACTACGAACCCGTACGGGTGATCGCCCAGATCACGCCGGACTTGGGCACGGTGTAGAACGGCGAGGGCATCTCGAAGTCGGTGAACACCTCGCCGTAGTCGACGATGTACATGGTCCGGCCGTCGTTGGAGAACACGACGTCATTCGGGCGCTCGAGCCCGCCCCGGTTCTCGGGCTTCTGGTACGCGTTCGGGCCCATCTCGATGTTGCGCGCGAAGTAGGACCACTTGATCCCGGCCGGCTCCAGGAACTCGATATCGAGGATCGCCGGCCAGGTCGGCTCCAGGCTCTCCGGCCCCGTGTCCAGGATGCCGTAGACCGCGCCGAACAGGTGATTGTCCTTGCCGAAGCCCGTCGCGCTCCAGGCGATGCCGTCGATCGGGTTGTTGGTGTCCCATTCCAGGATCGGGTTGATGTAGCCGTCCGGGTTCGGGTTGGCGGTGGTCAGCGGCACGCCGCGCACGCCTGCGACGTGATGCTGGAACTTGTACGGCCAGATCGTCGGAACGAACGGCTCCTCGCCGATGTACAGGTTCGGGTGCGGCCGCTCGATCGGGTTGCCCTCGTAGTGCGTCCAGCCATAGCGCTTGCTGGTGACAAACAGGAAGCCTTCCTTGTCGGGATAGCCGGCGTCCTGGCCCATCTCGGTCACCAGCCAGATCTTCTCCGCACCATTGGCGATCCGCCGGTTGCCGAGGTCGTTGGCGCCGTTGTCGGAGACCGCGAGCGCGTTCTCGAACCGCGAGCCCTTGGGCCCGAACTCGACGCCCGACTGGTTGCGGAAGCCGAAGGCGTAGACCTCCATGTCCTCGTGCGCGTAGGCGCCGTCATCACCCTGCCGGTCGATGGAAACCCGCATCACCGAGCCGTGGCACGGAACCTTCGCCGGAATCTTCATGCCGGGCTCGGCAGGCATGCCGACCGGCAGCCAGGCGCCGGTCAGGCGGCCGTCGGACGAGCGGACGTTGAGGCCGGTGTGGACGATCTCGCGGCAGGGCGCGTCATGGGGCGTGGTCCCCCAGCCCTCGCTGTCATGCTTGACCCAGTAGGGGTCGTTCGGGACATCGGTCCAGCCGTGGTTGTCCGGGTCGGCAAAGCCGGTGTTCGAGGGCAGCCCGAGGGCGAAGTAGAGATAGCCGTCCCGGCAGGTCACGCCACCGTTGCGGTGATCGCCGCTCATGAGATCCTGGATCGCCACCTTGAGTTCGCCGTTGACGCCCTCGATCTCCCAGATTTTCTCGGCGTATTCCGGGATGTACACCTTGCCGTTCTCGGGGCAGTAGGAGATCTCGTTCATCACGTTCGAGGTGAATTGACCCTTGCCGATCTCCTTGATCAGCTGGCCCTGCGGATCGAACACCTTGACGTGCGCCTCCTCGAACTGATCGGCCTCGGGGCTCCCGAGCAGCGGCGGCGCCACCGCGACCCAGAGATTGCCATCGCCGTCGACGGTGGCCGACGATGGCGCGCCGAGCCCCTTGACGAACACCCCAACCTCGTAGCCTTCCGGCACCACCACCTTGGACGGATCGGGCTCCACCGCGATCCGCTTCTCCCAACCACCGGACTCACCGGTGCCTTGCATGTCGGCGCTCACCATCGCGGTCGAGCCGAGCAGGATTGCTGCCGACCATGCGAGACAGGATTTTCCTTTCATGTCGGTCCCCCTGAGCGCGGTCGCGAACGCTTCGCCACCGCAGTTTCGTGGTTAGTACGTCGGGAGAGTGCGGATATGTGCGATGACGTCCTTGATGTCCTGCTCGGACAGCGTGCCCCGCCATGCCGGCATGTAACCGCTCTTGCCGACCGCTACGCCCCCCTCGGCGATCACTGTAAACAAAAAGCCGTCGGGAATGAACTCGATGTAGTCCTTTCGCGTGAGATTCTGGATGTGCGGCATGAAGGTGTGGGCGCCGCCGCGGCCATCGGCCCCGTGGCAGCCGCTGCAGTAGCGCTTGTACAGCCTGGCGCCGTTTTCGGCGTCGCCATCGGTAAATCGCTCGACGTCCGCTAAATCCTCGCCGTTCTGCGCCGCGGCATCCATCGGGGCGACGGCGCCGAGCCAGGCTGCCGCCCCCAACGCAAACACGAACCCGAATCGCATGGCTCCCCCCAAGTCCCTCCGCTGATCCGATGCGGTTGTCCGGATTTCATCTTGGGCCGGTGACCTCAGTCGACGGTTCGACCAGCCAGCCGATCACGGCGAGAAGCGACTGCTCTTCATGTACGCGGTGATCGCCATCCGCTCGTGGTCGGAGAACACGTGCTCCCAGGCCGGCATGCGCCCGAACCCATAAGTGGTCTTCAGATAGATCTCATCCGGCGCCAGCCGGCGCGGGTTCAGCTTCGGCGCCTTGCCCGGATACGAGCCCGCTCCGTGACACTTGACGCACTGCTGGCGCCACAGCTCCTGCCCGAGCCGGATGTTTTCGGGGTCGCTCAAAAACTCCTCGGTCAGCTCGGTTTCGTCGGCCACCGCCACCTCCTGGCCGGGCAGCAGCGCATACCCGATGAGCACCATCAGAACCGGCGCCAGGACCTTCTTGGGCACGCCTCACCTCCTCACATGCCTGCCACGTCAACATAGCGCTCGTCGCGCCGTCGGAAACGGCGCGCGCCCAGCATAATCGGGCCAAAATGAAGAGCGGGGGCGGGGCCCCCCCGATCAGCGCTGGAGAGGCCCCGCTGGTCAAACGTCCGGGCGCGCCAGGCGCCCGCAGGCCACCTCTACTGGGCGGGAACGAGCTTGTAGATCGTGTCGAGCCCGCCGACCGGCCCGGTCGTGACCGAGGTCAGCACGTAGACCTCGCCGTCATTGTCCTGCCCGAAGGCCAGAACGTAGGGCAGGGAATCCATGTTAGCGACCTCGACGTTCTCCATGGTCCAGGTGCCGTCGGAACCCTTGGTCGCCACGAACAGCTGGCCGTCCGGACGGTCGAAGGACTTGCTCCAGTCGCCGAAGAAGTACTTGCCGTCCCATTCCTGGTGGCTGCCGCGGTAGACGTAGCCGCCGGTCACCGAGATGCCCTTGCAGTTCTCGGGCCGCGCCGTGCAGTTCTCGTACTCGAGGATCGGCGGGGTCAGGCCCTCGGTGTCGCACTCCGTGGGATGATTGTCCGGCTGCACGTAATCGAAGCAGTGCGTCGCCTCCATCCGGCGCCAGCCGAGATTGGCGCCGCTCGAGACGATCGACACCTCCTCGTAGCTGTTCTGCTGCACGTCGCCGCAGATCAGCTCGTTGTCGCCGCCCATGTCGAAGCTGCAGCGCCAGGGGTTGCGTAGCCCATGCGCCCAGATCTCGGGCAGCGCCAGCGGGTCGTCGGTGAACGGGTTATCCTCGGGGATGCCGTACGCCTTGCCGTCCGAGGAGCCGTTGACGTCGATGCGCAGCATCTTGCCGTTCGGAGAGGCGAGGTCCTGGCCGTTGCCGTCGGTCACGTTGTGGCCGATGCCCCAGTCGTTGGCGTAGCCGCCGTCGCCGGTCGAGATGTACAGCATGCCGTCGGGGCCGAAGCCGATCCAGTGGCCGTTGTGATTGAACTGCGGCCAGTCGATCGCGGAGATCAGGCGCACGCTGGTCGGATCCGCCACGTTCGGGTC
>DASTEQ010000038.1:0-42316 GCA_035709505.1 Candidatus Limnocylindria bacterium | reverse complement strand
GCCGCCCGATCCGCTCGACGAGTGGGTCCGGCCCCCGTTCGAACCACGGTACGAGGACGACATCCTGTACGCCCGTGGCTCCGGCGACGACAAGGGCCAGCTGTACATGCACCTCCGCGCCGCCGAGGCGTGGCTCAAGGGCGTCGGCCACCTGCCGATCAACGTGCGGGTCATCTTCGAAGGCGACGAGGAGCACATCAGCGAGCCGGTCACCGAGTTCATCGACGCCCACCCCGAGCTCCTGACCTCCGACGTGTGCATCGTGTCCGACTCGGACATGCACGACGACGAGGGCACCCCGGCCATCACCTACGGCCTGCGCGGGATCGCCTACTGGGAGGTCCGCGTCCAGGGCCCGTTCCAGGATGTCCACTCCGGTTCGTATGGAGGCGGGGTCGACAACCCGGCCAACATCCTGGTGAAGATGCTGGCCTCGCTGGTCGACGAGAACGGGCGCGTCACCGTTCCCGGCTTCTACGACGACGTGGTGGACCTGACCGATGCGGAACGGGAGGCGTATGCCGCGGTCCCCTTCGACCACGAGGGGTTCATGAAGGCGACCGGGGTCGCCGAACCGATGACCGGCGAGCGCGGCTGGAGCCTGGTCGAGCGGCTCTCCGGCCGGCCGACGTTCGACATCAACGGCATCTGGGGCGGCTACCAGGGCGAGGGCTCGAAGACGATCATCCCCGGCTGGGCGGCCGCCAAACTCAGCACGCGGCTGGTGCCGGACCAGGATCCGCGGAAGATCGAAGCGCAGATGATCGAGCACCTCAAGGGGATCGGCCCGTCCACCTGTCGGGTGAGCGTGAAGTCCCTGTCGAACGGCTGGCCGGCGATGACGCCCATCGACCACCCCGCGGTTGAGGCCGCGGCCCGTGCCTCGGAGAAGGCGTTCGGCAAGGCGCCGGTGTTTCATCGGTCGGGCGGGAGCATTCCGTACGTGCCGGCGCTCGAGCAGAAGACCGGGATCAAGAGCGTGATGGTCGGCTGGGCCTCGCCGAACGGGAACTTCCATGCGCCCAACGAGTGGATGCCAATGGCGAACTACCGGGGCGGGATGGACGCCATCGTGTACCTGTGGGACGAGCTCGGCCGGATGACCGCGGCCGAGATGCGGGGCGAGGGCTAAGCCACCACCCGCAGGTCGCGGGACGAGCGGTTCAGCCGCTCCCCGCCAGTCGCGGTGCAGACCACGATGTCCTCGATCCGGGCCCCCCAGCGGCCGTCGGCGTAGATCCCCGGTTCGACGCTGAACGCGTCGCCCTCGCGCAGCGGCTCCGGGTTGGACTCGACGAGGTACGGCTCCTCGTGGGTCTCGAGACCGATGCCGTGACCAGTCCGATGCGTGAACAGCGGTCCGTAGCCGGCGTCGGTGATGATCTCGCGCGCCACCCGGTCAACGTCGCGGGCCGCGATCCCCGGCTTCACCGCGTCACATGCCGCAGCCTGGGCTTCCTGGAGGACCGCGTACAGGTCCTGGAACTCCTCGGGAGGGACGCCCACGAACGCGGTCCGGGTCGTGTCGCTGGCATAGCCGTTGGCCGTGCCACCGATGTCGAGCACGATCGAGTCACCCTCCGCGATGAGCCGATCGCCGGGGGTGTGATGCGGACTGGCGGCATTCGGACCGGAGGCCACGATTGCCCAGTCTGCCTCGTCGTGGCCGGCGGATCGCAGGAGCTCACGGATCACGGCCGCCACCGCGGCCTCGGTCCGCCCGCTCAGTCGCTGGGAGGTGATGGCGTCCATCGCCCGGTCGGCGGCCTCGGCGGCGTTTCGCAGCCGTTCGATCTCCTCGGCGCTCTTCGTCCGACGCAGGGCGTTCAGCGCCGGACCGGCCTCGACCAGGTCCGCCCCGTCGAGCACCGCTCGCAGGCGGAGGACGAACCTCGCCCACATCTGGTCCTGGACGGCAACGCGTCTCCGCTCCCCGAGCACCTCCCCGACGAGAGCGAACGGGTCCTCGGTCTCCTCCCATGTGCGCAGGTCGATCTCGCCGGCCAGCGACCCCAGCTCATGCCGCGCAAGTGGCTCCTCGAGGTGGGGCAGGACCAAGGTGGGTGCGGCGTCCGGGCGCACGATCAGGCATGTCAGCCGCTCGAGCGGCGGCGCGTCATAGCCGAGGAGGTACCGATAGTCGGACGACGGCGTGACGAGGATGGCGTCCATCTCACGCTCGCCCGCCGCGCGAGCAGCGCGCGCCAGTCGCTCGCGATGGACCGATGCGGGGAACGGTGTCATGGGCGCGCAGCGTAGCCGAACGCCGTCACGGCTCGATGCCGAGCAGTACCTCTGAGGCGTCGCCGTCGTCGATGCGCCAGGCGCGGAGCGCCTGCATCGGTGTGGCGGCCCGATCCATGAGGGTCGCCAGAAGGTAGATGGCATCGGGGTACATCGCCTGGCGGCGGTCGGTGGGCGAGGGCTCTGCCGGGGTGCGGGTGTGGGAGTGGAAGATCGCGATGAGGTCCTCGCCGGCATCGTCGATACCCATCACGATGCGGACCAGGTCGTCGGGATGGACGGTGTAGACATACGGAGAGGCGTCCGCGTTGCGGGCCGGGTGGTACGTCGTCGCTCGACCCTCGGCGGAGGAGCCGGAGAGGATGCCGCAGGCCTCGTTCGGGGCATCGGCCTTGGCGTGGGCGAGCAGCTCCTCCGCCAGGGCAGAACTGATCGTCAGGCCCGGTGCGTCGCTCACCAGAGGACCTGGCTCTCCATGTCGGATTCGAGGGCGTCGAGGTCACGCTCCCACAGCCCGGCGGAGAGGTACTTCCAGCCGCCATCGGCCAGCAGGACGACCACGGAGCCTGAATCCAGGTCCGCGGCCACGCGCAGGGCGACGGCCAGGGCAGCGCCGGATGAGGGGCCGGCGAATATCCCCTCCTCGCTCATCAGCCGCCGCACGCCGACGACGGCCTCGCGGTTGCCGACGAGGAAGCGGTCGTCGAGGACCGACTGGTCGAGGACGGGGGGCACGTAGCCCTCCTCCAGGGAGCGGAGGCCCTGGACCTGCTCCCCGGGGAGCGGCTCCGCGGCCACGATCCGTACCCCTGGTCGCGCCCGCTTCAGGAAGCGCCCCACGCCGGTCAACGTGCCACCGGTGCCCAGCCCGGCCACGAACACGTCCACGTCCGGCACGGCGTCGAGGATCTCAGGCCCCGTCGTCTGCTCATGAGCGGCGGGATTCGCCTCATTCCCGTACTGGAACGGCATGAACACCGATGGGTCGGCCTCCGCCAACCGCTCCGCCATCCGGATCGCACCGTTCGACCCCTCCGCCCCTGGCGAGAACACGATCTCTGCCCCGTACAGGCGGAGCAGCTGCTCCCGCTCGGGGGTGGTGTTGTCCGGCATCACGATCCGGACCGGATGCCCCATCCGCCCGGCGACCATGGCCAGGCTGATCCCGGTGTTCCCGCTCGAGGGCTCGAGGATCGTTTGACCCGGCCGGAGCGTCTCCGACGCCACCGCCTCCGCCAGCATCGACCGCGCGATCCGGTCCTTGACCGATCCGGTCGGGTTCGCCCCCTCGATCTTGGCGAACAGCCGAACATCGGTCTTGGGCGAGAGGCGGCGGAGCTCGACCATCGGCGTGTGGCCAATGGCCTCGACGATGTCGGCCAGGATGCGCGCGGGCGGCCGGACGGCCGCCATCGGTCTAGGCCGAGCCTCCGGCCATGGCCGGCAGCAGGATGACCTGGTCGTTCGGCCCGACCGCCGTGGCCAGCCCCTCCCCGTATCGCACGTCGCGGCCGTTGACGTAGACGTTCACGAACTCGGACAGGGCGCCGTCAGCCGTCACCCGCTCGCGGAGCGCAGGGTGGCGAGCGAAGAGGTCATCGAGCACCTCGCTCACCGTCGAGCCGCTGGCCTCCAGGTCGCGCTGGCCGCCCACCGTCTCGCGCAGGACGGGCGGGATCCGGACCTGGCTCATGACGCCGCTGCCACCGCCGGCGCCTGCTCGGCACGTTGCTGCATCACCGCATCGCCGCAGGCCGGGCACGCCGGGTCACGCCACAGCCGGATCTCGTCGAACGAGGTCGTCATCGCGTCAAACAGGAGCATGCGTCCGGCGAGCGTCTCCCCCGCCCGGAGCACGAGCTTGATCGCCTCGTTGGCCTGGAGCAGACCGATGATCCCCGGCAGTACGCCGAGCACCCCTGCCACGCTGCAAGCCGGGGCGAGCTCCTCCGGTGGCTGGGTGGGGTACAGGCAGCGATAACAGGGACCGGCAAACGGGACGAAGGTTGTGACCTGGCCGTCCCAGCGGTAGATCGAGCCGTGAACCACGGGCTTGCGCGACCTGACCGACGAATCGTTGAGCAGGTAGCGGGTCTCGAAGTTGTCGGTGCCGTCGACGATCACGTCGTAGGCCGCCACCAGCTCGTCCACGTTGCCGGCATCCAGCCGGACCGGGTGGCGCACCACGTTGACGTCCGGGTTGAGGGCGGTGAGCGTCAGCTCCGCGCTCTCGGTTTTGGGCATGCCCACCCGCTCCGCGGTATGGAGCACCTGGCGCTGGAGGTTCGACTCGTCGACGACGTCGTCGTCCACGATCCCCAGCGTCCCGATGCCCGCCGCGGCCAGGTACAACCCGGCCGGCGAACCCAGGCCTCCAGCCCCGATGAGCAGGACCTTGGCGTCCAGCAGCCTGCGCTGCCCCTCCTGGCCGATCTCCGGGATGAGCAGCTGGCGCGAGTAGCGGGCTCGTTCGGCATCGGTCAGGAGCTGGGCCGGCATCTCCCAGGCGCCGCCGAGGGCCTTCCACTCGGCCAGTCGGCCCTGCATGTTGACCACGTCGCTGTAGCCGATCTGGGCGAGGTAGTGAGAGGCGCGGCGGGAGCGGGCGCCGACCGCGCAGTGGACGAGCAGCGGCGTCGACTTGTCCGGCACGACCGTCTCGATGGTGGCCGCGAAATCCGCCAGCGGGACGAGCGTGGCCGACGGGATGTGACCCTCGTTCCACTCCACCAGCTCGCGGACGTCGATGATCCTGCGACCGTCCGCGGACTTCACTGCGTCGGGGACCGAGATCTCGCGGAAGGTCCCTGGCTCCGGCATCAGACCGCCTCCGCCTCTGCCGGCCAGTCCACGCTCGAACCGGTGACGGCGCCCTGCAGGACCTTGTACCCGAGCAGCGCGCACTTCAGCCGGGCCGGACCGATGGGCACGCCCAGGTCGTCGAGCACGACCTTGGGGTCGATCGCCCGCACCTCGTCGAGGGACATGCCGCGGAGCGAATCGGTCAGGATCGAGGCCGATGCCTGGCTGATCGCACAGCCGCGGCCCTCGAACGCGACGTCGGCGATGCCCGATCGGTCATCGGTCAGGAGCAGGGTCATGGACAGCTCGTCGCCGCAGGTCGGGTTCGAGTCGGCGGCGTGCAGGTCGTGGGGATCCAGAACCCCCGCGTTGTGGGGGTTCTTGTAGTGCTCGAGGATGAAGTCGCGGTAGAGGTTGTCCATCTCGCGTCGCTGGGTCAGGCCCCGAACAGGGTGACCGCGGCGCGCACCGCGTCCGCCAGGGCGGTCACGTCGTCGAGGTCGTTGTAGACGTAGAAGCTGGCCCGCGTGGTGGCCGGGATGTCGTACCGCTGCATGACCGGCTGGGCGCAATGGTGCCCCGCCCGGACGGCCACCCCATGGTGGTCGAGGATGGTCGCCATGTCGTGCGGGTGCACGGATTCGTTCACAAAGCTGATCACCCCGGCATGGATCTCCGGGTCATCCGGCCCGAGCCGGCTGATGCCTGGGATCTCCCCCAGCGCGGACCAAGCGTGCTCGAACAGGTATCGCTCGTGCTCGCGAACATTCGCCATACCGATGTCCGTCAGGTAGTCGACGGCGGCCCCCAGGCCGATGGCCTCCACGATGGCCGGGGTGCCGGCCTCGAACTTCTGGGGCACCTCGTTCCACTCGGCACCATCCATCGTGACCCGGATGATCATGTTTCCACCGGTCAGGAACGGCGGCATGGCCTCGAGCAGCTCGCGCCGGGCCCACAGGGCGCCGATGCCGGACGGCCCGAGCATCTTGTGGCCGCTGACGGCCAGGAAGTCGCAGCCGATGGCCTGGACGTCGATGGGCATGTGCGGGGCGGCCTGCGCGGCGTCCACCAGGACAAGGGCACCGGCGGCGTGGGCTCGTTCGGTGATCTCGCGGATCGGGTTGATCGTGCCCAGGGCGTTGCTCACCGCCGCGACGGCGAGGAGTTTGGGCTTGGCCCCGAGGTGGCGGTCGAGGTCGTCCAGGTCGAGGCGGCCGTCGTCGGTGATGAGGACGTAGCGGAGCTCCGCGCCGACCTCCCGGGTCAGCTGCTGCCACGGGACGATGTTGGCGTGGTGCTCGAGCTGCGTGGTGACCATCACATCGCCCGCCTGGAGGTTCGTTCGGCCCCATGAGTACGCGACCAGGTTGATGGCCTCGGTCGCGTTGCGGACGAAGACGATCTCCTTGTCGGTCGGGGCGTTCAGGAACTGGGTGACCTTGCGCCGGGCGGCCTCGAATCGCTGGGTCGCGTCCTCGCTCAGCTCGTAGATGCCGCGGTGCACGTTGGCGTAGTGGTGCGAGTACGCGTCTGCCATCGCGTCGATCACGACCCGCGGCTTGGGGGCGGACGCTGCCGAGTCGAGGTAGGTCAGGCGGTTGCCGCTCCCCGTTGGGCGCTCGAAGACGGGGAAGTCGGCGCGCTTGTCCGTGCCGCTGAAGGCGCCGGGGATTGCGGATGGTGCGGCGGCTGGGTCGGTGCGAACGGCCATCGGTCTGCCTCCGGTGCTCCTAGTGGGCTGCCGCCTCGGCGGGCTCCTCGATGGCCTCATCGCCGGTCCCCGCCGGCAGGCCGACCTGCTCGCGGACCCAGTCATACCCGTTGGCCTCGAGCTGGTGGGAGAGCTCCTCGCCGCCGGACATCACCACCCGCCCGTCGAGGAGGACGTGGACGTGATCGGGCTTCACGTAGTTCAGCATTCGCTGGTAGTGGGTGATCATCAGCACCCCCATCTCCGGGGAGAGGGTGGCGTTGATCCCGTCGGCCACGTTGCGCAGCGCGTCGATGTCGAGGCCGGAGTCCGTCTCGTCGAGGATCGCCATCTTCGGGGACTGGATCGCGAGCTGGAGCATCTCGAGGCGCTTCTTCTCGCCGCCGGAGAACCCGTCGTTCACGTAGCGGGTCGCGAAGCCCGGGTCCATCTTCAGGAGCGCCATCTTCTCCTCGAGCAGCTTGCGGAACTTGGCGAGCGGGATGCCGGTGTACTTCGGCATCGCGGAACCGTTGTCCTCGGCGGATGGTTGGGCCGGGTGGTGTACGGCGTTGTAGATGTTGCGCAGGAAGCTGGCCACCGTCACGCCCGGGATGGCGCTCGGGTACTGGAAGGCAAGGAACAGCCCCGCTCGTGCCCGCTTGTCCGGGGAGAGCTTGACGATGCTCTCGCCCTGCCAGCTGATGTCGCCGGCAGTGACCCGGTACTCCGGGTGGCCCAGGAGCGCGTAGGCCAGGGACGTCTTGCCCGAGCCGTTCGGGCCCATCAGGGCGTGGACTTCGCCCTGGGCAACGGTCAGCGACAGCCCCTTGAGGATCTTGCGATCCCCGGCGCTGACTTCGAGGTCCTTGATGACGAGTTGGTCGGTCATGAGGCTCCGTTCAAGGTCTGGGACTGGGCACTGGCCTGGGCAGTGGCCGTCGCCTCGGCCGCGGCGCGAATGCGGCGCCGGACGTCTGGCGAGTAGGGCGGCCCGCCGGCGTTCGCGGCCTGCTCGGCCAGCTCGGCGAGGGAAGTGGTGCCCAGGGTCGAGTCAATGGAGGCGAACAGCCGCTCGTAGGCCTCGTGGACCGAGCACGGCTCGCGTCGGTCGCAGCGCTCGGCGCTCTCGACGCCCGCGCACGGCATCTCGAGCAGCGGACCGTCCAGGGTCCGGATGGCGGTGGCCAGGCTGATCTGCTCCGGCGGTCGTGCGAGGCGGTAGCCGCCGGCCTGCCCCCGTGTGGCGGTCACGAGACCCCCGCGACGGAGGTCGGCCACGAGCTGCTCGAGGTACGCGTGCGGCAGGCGCTCGCTGCGGGCAATGGTGGTCAGGGACAGCGGCTCCTGGTCCTCGGCCCGGGCCAGGGCGAGGAGGACGCGGATGCCGTACTCGGAGCGCGTGCTGATCTTCATGGGAGGTCCACCATGACCACGCCGTCGTCCACGTGCACAGGGTACGCCCGGACCGGGACGACGGGCGGCAGGGCGAGAACCCGACCGGTGAACAGGTCGAACCGACCGCCGTGGCGGGGGCACTCGACCGCGGTCCCGTCCAGCTCCCCGTCACCCAGGTCGCCCTCGTCGTGGGTGCACACGTCGTCGATCGCCCCCCAGCGGTCGTCCACCGTGCGGCCCACGCACAGCGGTGTGCCCTGCACGGTCACCGTGACCACCGTTCCCGGCTCCACGTCACTGGCGGACAGTCCGGTCGAGAACCCACGGCGGGCGGAAACGGCTCCGGGCTGACCGGTCAGCACTTCAGCGGGGTCGCTCATGCCGCCTCCTGACCGATGCGCGCCGCCAGGGCGGCGAGGACCCGGGCCCGGATGGGCTCCGAACCGATGTCCGCCACGGCCCGCTCGAAGAAGCCGCGGACGATCATCCGCTCCGCCTCGTCGGCGGTGAGGCCGCGAGTCTGCGCGTAGAACATCTGGGTCGGGTCAATCGCGCCGGCCGTCGCCCCGTGGCCACAGCGCAGGATGTCGTTCGTCTCGATCTCGAGGACGGGGATCGGCTCCGCGCCCGCCTCCGGCGAGAGCAGGAGGTTGCGGCACTCCTGGTAGGAGCTGGTCTGCTTGGCCTCGGGCCGGACGCGGGTCAGGCCGTAGAACGCGGCGCGGGAACGCTCGTAGAGAGCGGACAGGTACAGCAGGTCCGAGGTGGTGTGGGATGCCATTAGGTCCTGAATCGAGTTGATGTCGATCCGCTGGTCCTCGGCCGCCGCCAGCAGGCCCAGCAGCTTGCTCGTCCCGCCGGGGCCGGCCATCTGGACCTCGAGGCCGAGCTTCGTGATCCGCGAACCGATCTCCGCGTTCAGGGTCGTGACATTCGCGTCTTGACCCACCACGACCCGCTGGGCGGAGACCCGCCATGCCTGGTCGCCGAGCAGCTGGAGGCTGGCGTAGCGAACGGTGGCTCCGCGCTCCGCCCGCAAGTCGACGATGCCGCCGAACCAGCTCGGAGCTCCGTCGGGCGAGCTGAACTCCTCGAGGAGCGTCACCTGGGAGTCCTCCCCGGCGACGACGAGGGTGACGGGGAACGTGGCGCCGTCCGCCCGCCCCACCACGGTGCGGGCGCGGAGCACGAGGTCGACGCTCGTGCGCGGTGGGACGTACAGGAAGGTGCCAGTGGTCCATGCCGCACGGGCCAGATGCCAGAACGCGGCGTGCGTGGCAGGGCCGGGCGTGGGATCGGTGAGCAGGGCCTGGACGAGGTCGGGATGGGATTCCGCGGCCTCCCCCAGCGGGGCGAAGACGACACCGCCCTCGGCAGACGCGGGGTCGAGGTCGGAGACCTCGGTCGTCACCGTCTCATCGAGCGTGGCCCCGACCGGCAGGTCCTTCAGCGAAGTTCGCCGCCACTCTTCCTCGGAGCCGGTCGGCCACGGGGTCTCGTCGTAGTGCGCGCCGCTCGCCAGGCGGGCGTCCCGCAGCCAATCCGCTTCGCCACGAGCGGCCGACAGTGCCGCCAGGACATCGGTCGTCAGGCTGCCGGGGCTGACCCGGATCGGGGTGGAGGTTTGGGTCCCGGAGGTCATCGGTCTAGCCGACCGCGCCCTCCATCTGGAGCTGGATGAGCCGGTTCATCTCGACCGCGTACTCCATCGGCAGCTCCTTGACGATGGGCTCGATGAACCCGTTCACGATCATGGCGCTGGCCTCGGCCTCGGTCAGGCCGCGGCTCATCAGGTAGAACAGCTGCTCCGAGCCGACCTTCGACACGGAGGCCTCATGACCGATGGTCACGTCCTCCTCGTCGATTTCCATGTACGGATACGTGTCGGAACGCGCCTCGTCCGACAGGATCAGCGCATCGCAACGGACGGTTGACTTGGACTTCTTGCTGCCGGGGTAGACCTTGATCAGGCCCCGGTAGCTCGTGCGTCCGGTCCCGTGGCTGATCGACTTCGAGGTGATCAGGCTCGTCGTGTTGGGCGCCGCGTGGATGATCTTGCCGCCAGCGTCCTGATGCTGACCGCTCCCCGCGAAGGCGATGCTCAGCACTTCGCCGTGGGCCCGCTCGCCGACGAGGTAGATGCTGGGGTACTTCATGGTCAAGTGGGAGCCGAGGTTGCCGTCCACCCATTCCATGACCGCGTCCTCGTGGGCCACCGCCCGCTTGGTGACGAGGTTGTAGACGTTGTGCGACCAGTTCTGGATGGTCGTGTACCGAACCCGTGCGCCCTTCTTGACGATGATCTCGACGACCGCGCTGTGCAGGCTGGCCGTCGTGTACGACGGGGCGGTGCAGCCCTCGACGTAGTGCACGCTCGATCCCTCGTCCGCGATGATCAGTGTCCTCTCGAATTGGCCCATGTTCTCGGTGTTGATCCGGAAGTAGGCCTGCAGCGGGAGCTCGACGTGGACGCCTGGTGGCACGTAGATGAACGAGCCGCCGGACCAGACCGCGGTGTTGAGCGCGGCCAGCTTGTTGTCGTTGGCGGGGATGACCGTCCCGTAGTACTCGCGGAAGATGTCCTCGTGCTCCTGGAGCGCCTGGTCGGTGCCCAGGAAGATGACACCCTGCCGTTCGAGATCGGCCTGGATGTTGTGGTACACGACCTCGGAGTCGTACTGGCCGCCGACGCCGGCGAGGTACTTCTTCTCCGCCTCCGGGATGCCCAGTCGGTCGTAGGTGCGCTTGATGTAGTCGGGAACGTCGTCCCAGGACTGGACCGCCTTGTCGGTGGCGGTGACGTAGTAGTAGATGTCCTGGAAGTCGATCTCGCCGAGGTTGCCACCCCACGTCGGCATCGGCCGCTCCTCGAAGTGGCGGTACGCCTTCAGCCGCCGCTCGCGCATCCAGTCCGGCTCGCCCTTGATTCGGCTGATCTCTTCCACGATCGCGGCATTGAGCCCCTTCTTCATGACGTGCAGGGGCTTCATCTCCGAGTCGTGCCAGCCGTACTTGTAGCCGGCGGGAACCTGGCTCAGCGCGGGATTGGGGGTCGTGGGAAGGGCCAATGGATCTCCAGTTCGCCATCTAATCCGACGTTTTCAGTCGGTGATGAGACCATCATCCTCCGATCCCATCAGGTGGTCAACCAATGGGCGGTAGCGGGGCAGTGGCGCGAATGGTCACCGGGGGGGCGCGCTCCGCCGTATTCTGGCGTATCGGGCTGACACCACTGCGCAGCCCCGCGTCGAACATCGTTCGTGAGGTAGCTGAATTCATGAGGAACCCGCCCATCCTGATATCGGTTCTCGGCTTCTTCGCCGTGGCCGCCGGCTTCGTGTGGATCATGGTTGGCCTGCGCGCGATTGGGGTCGAGCTCGGCGACATCGTCGGCGACCTGCCGGCGTACGACAACGTCGGCATCTGGGGCATTCTGGCCCTGGTCGTCGGCGTGGCCTGGATCTTCGCGGGCCTCGGCCTGTGGGCCCTCCAGTCGTGGGCATGGATGTTCGCGGCCATCGTCGCGGTCTTTGCCTTGGTGAACGCCTTCTTCCTGATGGTGGCGTACGCCGGATCGGGCGCGGGCCTGGCCCAGGCGCTCATGCCGGCCCTGATCCTGTGGTACCTGAATACCGATGAGGTCAAGGCAGCCTTCGGCACCGGGGGACAGCCCCAGGCCTGATCGGCCGTACGAAGCGGCCATTCCGACGGCGGGCAGCCCGCGTTGACAGCACCCGGGCTGCCCGATACCGTCCGACCAGCACATCACCCGCAGGCGAAAGGAGACGCACGATGACGACGCCAGTTGTCCACCGATCGCGCCCCCGCCTGCCCGGAGCGCCATTCCAGGCCTGATTTTCCGGCCGACGGCCGCTCCCCGCGCACGGGCGCGCTCCTGACGTGGACTCCCTTCCCCTCACTGGAGTTGCTCCCTTGTCCGCATCACCCATCAATGGGACCGTGCTGCGCTCGCGCAGCGGGTTCTACACCGTGACAACTGAATCCGGCACCTACGAGTGCCAGCTCCGCGGCCGGCTGAAACGCGAGCGTCAGTCGGAGGATCTCGTCGTCGCCGGCGACGAGGTGACGCTGACACCGCTCGCCGGCGGCGTGGTCAGTGGGGGGAACGGCGCCGTGGGCAGCACTGGCCAGGGCGTCATCGAAGCCGTCGCCCCACGGCGCAGCCGCTTCTCGCGTCGCCAGCCGGGCAACCGCGGGACGTGGAAAGAGGACCTGCTGGTGGCCAACCTCGACCAGCTGCTCGTCGTCTTCGCCTGCGCCGACCCGGTCCCCCACGTGCGCATGATCGACCGCTTCCTGGTCATCGCCGAGCACAACGAAGTGGAAGCGGTCGTGGTGGCGAACAAGATCGACCTGTGCGGGATGGACGTGGCGCGCGCCACGTTTGACCTCTACGAACGCGTTGGCTACCAGGTGCTGTACGCCAGCGCATACACCGGCGAAGGCGTGGATACCATCCGCGAGCGACTCGCGGGGCGGATCAGCCTCCTCACCGGCCCCTCGGGCGTGGGCAAGAGCACCCTGCTCAACGCCGTCCAGCCAGGGCTCCACCTCGCGACCGGGGAGGTCAGCAGCGCCCTCCACAAGGGCCGCCATACGACGACCCTCTCCGAGCTGCTCCCCGTGGAAGGGCCAGGCGGCGGGTATGTCGTCGACTCGCCCGGCCTGCGCCAGATCGGCCTGTGGGACATCCCCACCGAGGAGCTAGCGTGGTGCTACCCGGACCTGCGGCCGTACCTCGGGGCGTGCCGCTTCGCGGACTGCAGCCACGGCCCCGAGCCCGGCTGCGCGATCACCGCGGCCGCCAGCACCGGGGCCATCAGCCCCGCCCGCCTGGATTCCTATCGGAGGCTGGTGGCGAGCACGTAGGCGGAGCGCCTAGAGGATGTCGCGGGCCTCGAACGTGGCCTGGACCGCGGCGGCGGCCCCGGCACCGTATAGGGTGTTCGCCGCGGCGACGGTGGCAAGCGCCGCGTCCGCCATCGTCGTGTCGGCCGCGAAGTCGAACTGGGCCTCCAGGATGATCCGGTCGGCAATCGTCGAGCCGAGCGTGTTCCGGATGTCCCACAGGGCCCGCGACCACACCTGGCCGTCGTGGTGGACCCGCCCGTCGAGATCGCCGTACTTCAGGTTGGTGTCGACCCGGCGCAGGCAGTGTGGCGTGGTCGAGGTGTACGAGATCGAATCCCAATCGGCGACGCAGGCCGCGGGGGCGACTGGCATGCCGGCCACGACGAGGCTCACGGTCACAGCCCAGTAGTCCCCGAAGCCCTCGCCGATCGCGCCGGCTTCGGAGCCCACCCCGAATCCCGCCACCTGGCTGTCGTGAATCGCGTGGCCGTACTCATGGAGGATCACGTCGGCGTCCTCGGCGTCGTCGACACCGCCTTTGCCGAACCGCAGCACATCGTGCTTGTCCCAGCTGTAGCTGTTGTCGGCGCCCCAGGTGTTGATCCGCACGTCCTGCGACTCCATGTTGATCGGTCGCAGCGTACTGCCGAAACCGAGTGACTGGAGGTAGAGCTGTGCCTCGGTGACCCAGTAGTAGGCCATCACCTGCTCGAAACGGTCGTCGCTTCGGGTGTAGAGGAATGACTCGTCTGTCTCGAATGCCAGCGGGCCGGTACTGCTGCGCACGCTCGCCCAGTCCCCGTTCAGGTAGCCGCTGCCGTCGAGGTTGGTGAGGACCACGGGCATGAGCTCGTCGTCGAGCGCGGCGGAGTCCGCGTCCTTGTTGTCGAGCAGGGCCTGGTTCCCGCTGGAAGCGACCGGGTTGGGCAGGAACACCCACGCGTCCGCCGTGGCGCCGCTGTCGGCCGGCTTCCGGGCAAGCGTTCCGGCAGGTGCCACGAGGAGTGTGGCCAGGGCAACCAGCATGAGGAGCAGGCGGCGCGATCGATGGTTCATGCTCGCCACCCTAGACCTGGCGCCCAACAGGGGTCAACCGCGGCGCCGATTTCCGCGGTTCCGCCTGGCACCGCCAAAAACGTCCGGCATCGCTGCGCCTCCGGACCGCGCCAGCATGACCCCTACAATCGTCGGACCGATGGAGATCGCTCCCCATGTCCACGCTGTCCAGCTGCGGGGTGCGAGCGCGTTCCTGCTGACCGAGGACCGGCTGACGCTGATCGACGCTGGCCTCGCCGGGTCCAAGCCGGCGCTGGATCGGTACCTGGGGAGGATCGGTCGGGTGATGGACGACCTCGAACGCATCGTGTGCACCCATGGTCATCCGGATCATGTCGGCGGCGCCCGGGAGATCGCGGACGCGGCGGCGGCGGAGATCTACATCCATCCCACGGACCTGGAGGGAGTTGGCCTCACGGTTCGGAAGGCGCTGGCCGCGCCCCCTGGGGAGAGCGTGCGCGGCCGGCTCCTGCAGGCGATGACTCCGCATCCGGGAACGGCGGTCGCGCTCAACGACGGGGACGTTCTCCCGGTCCTTGGTGGCCTCGAGGTCATCCACACTCCGGGCCACACGCCGGGCAGCATCTGCCTGTTCGCCCGGGGACCGAGGATCCTGTTCACCGGTGACGTCCTCCAGGTCCGGCGCAGCAAGCTCGCCTTCGCGAGCCCGATCTTCAGCCACGACCACGCCCTGGCCCGTGCATCCGTCCGGCGCCTCGCTGGCCTGGACGTGGATATGATCGTGTTCAGCCACTTCCGGCCCATGCGAGACGGCGCTTCCGATGCCCTGGCCGAGCTCGCCCGCAAGTCCGCCGACCGGACCTGAGGAGCACCGTGGAGACCGTCCTCGAGCTGATGCAGGATGCGGTCCGTCGCTACGACCGCAAGCCGTTCCTGCTGATCAAGCCCGGGTTCCGGACCCGCATCACCCGCTTCCGCGACCTCGGCCGCATCGTCCCGCGGGTCGCACGCGTCCTCCACGACCGGGGGTTGCGCAAGGGCGACCGGGCGATCATCTGGGCGGTGAACCGCCCGGAGTGGGGCATCACCCTGCTCGGCGCCACTCATGCGGGCGTGATCCTCGTCCCGCTCGACGTCCGGAGCGCCCCAGAATTCGCCGCCAAGGTCGCCGCCAAGACGCGGGCGAGCCTCGTCCTCGCCTCGCAGCAGACCGCGGCCGAGGCGGAGGCGCTCGGGCTGCCGGTCCTGCTCATCGAACGGATCCCGGATCTCGCGCGCGGCGCGGAGCCGTTGCCGGCCGCGGACATCGGCCCCGACGACATCGTGGAGGTCCTCTTCACGTCGGGGACCACCGGCGAGCCCAAGGGCGCGATGCTGACCCACCGCAACCTGGCGTCCAACGCCCAGGAACTGCCAAAGGTCTTCCCCATCGGGCCGAAGGAGCGGATGCTCTCGGTCCTTCCCCTGTCCCACATCTTCGAGCAGTCGCCCGGATTCCTGGTGCCCATGCACGCGGGAGCCAGCGTCGTGTACCCGGTCAGCCGCCAGCCATCGGTCCTGCTCCGAACGTTCAAGGACTTCAAGGTGAGCATCCTGCTCATCGTCCCGCAGGGCCTGAAGCTGCTCGACAACGCGATCGAGCGGAAGGTCGACCAGGGCGGCAAGCGCAAGACCTTCGAGAAGCTCCACCGCTGGGCGGCGGCCGCTCCCCGCTTCGTGAAGCGTCTCCTGTTCCGCCCGGTCCTCTCGAGCTTCGGGGGGCGGCTGCACACCGTCGGGGTCGGCGGGTCCGCACTCGACCCGGAGCTGGGACGCCGCTGGGAGGAGATGGGCATCAATGTCCTCCAGGGATATGGGGCCACCGAGCTCGGGCCGCTGGTGAGCTTCACCCGCAAGGAGAACAACCGGCTGGGAACGGTTGGCCAGGCCGTCGGCGGGGTGGAGATGCGGATCGCGGAGGACGGCGAGGTCATGGTCCGCAGCCCGGGCGTGTTCGCCGGCTACTGGGAGGATCCCGAACGCACGGCGGAGGTGCTCGAGCCGGACGGCTGGTACCACACCGGCGACATCGGCGAGATCAGCGGTGACGGCTTCCTCACGCTCCGCGGGCGGAAGAAGGACATGCTGGCCATGCCCGACGGCACGAAGGTCTACCCCGAGGACATCGAGGCGGTGCTCATCAAGGACGAGCGGGTCCGAGACGCAACGGTGGTCGGCTTCCCGGTTGGTCCGGACTTGAGGATCCACGCCGTATTGCTGACCGATGACGGAGCCGACGCGGAGGTTGTGGCTGCAGCGGTCATTCGTGACGCCAACGCCCTGGTCGGCGCACACCAGCAGATCCGGGCCTATTCCATCTGGCCAGACGAGGACTTCCCGCGAACGCACACGTTGAAGGTCAAGAAGCGCGAGGTCATCGCCCGCCTTGAGGCCGATGCGGCAGAAGCGGCTGCAGCTGCAGCGTCAACGGTGCCGTCTGCCCGTTCGAACGGTCGCGAACCGATCGCGGCCGACGCGGTGGGAGGCACGCTCGGAATGGTGATCGGGATCGTGGCGGCCATCGCCGAGATCGACCCGGACCTGGTGAAACCCACGGCACGGCTGTCGTCGGACCTGAACATGGACTCGCTCCAGCGGGTCGAGATGCTCGGCGTCCTCGAGGAAGAGCTCGGCGTGTTCGTGGACGACACGGCGCTCGACCCGGAGGCGACCGTGGCGCAGATCGCCGCCCTGGTCGATGCGTCACGCGAGGCAAAGCACGAGACCGGCATCCTCGCCTGGCCGCTCCATCCGCTCACCCGTGCGGTGGGGATGACGTTCCAGGAGCTCGTCACCGCCCCAATCCTGAACGTGTTCTACCGGATCGGGATTCGCGGCCAGGAGAACCTGGCCGGCCTCGAGGGCCCGGTGCTCTTCGCGTCGAACCACTGCCTCCATACCGATAACCAGATCGTGATGTCATCGATGCCATTCGTCTGGCGCTGGCGCCTTTCGGTCGCCGCTTCAGCCGAGCGGGTCTGGAACAACCCGGCCATGGCCGTGGCCGGTGGCCTGCTGGCCAACGCGTTCCCGATCGCGCGCGAGGGAGGGGCGCGGCGCAGCTTCGAGCTGCTCGGCGCACGGCTCGACCGACGGTTCAGCATCCTCATCTACCCCGAGGGCGAGCTGACGGTCGGCGGACCGATGAAGCCGTTCCTGGCCGGGACCGGGCTGGTGGCCGTGGAGTCGGCCACGGCGGTGGTGCCCACCAAGCTGCGGATCAACCGGATGTCGTGGCTCGACATGCACTGGCCCGGAGGACGGAACGGATCGCTCAACGGGACGCGCAGCTCGCTGCGCGGCGACGTGGAGGTCGTGTTCGGGGAGCCGATGTGGTTCCCGTCCGACACAAGCCCGGCCCAGGCCACGGCCCGACTCGAAGAGGCGCTCGCCGCTCTCTAGTCCGTCTCGGTCGGGAGCAGCTCCCCGGTCAGCAGCAACATCAGGACGTGGGCGGCGGCGTCCGACATCTCGTCCAGCGCGTCGTCGTTGACCTGATCCGGCGCATCGCAGGACAGGTGGTAGCAGCGGTCCATCGGCTGCCCGGCCTCACCGCCGAAGAGCTCCGCCTGCTGAGTCGACTTCTCCTCCGACGCGCCGCTGAACAGGCCACCGGTCGGGATCTCGAAGTCCTCGAACGGAGCGTGGTCCGAGCCGCCGCCGAGGTCGGCCGGCGTCCAGGTGAGGCCCACCGCGTCGAAGTACGCGCCAAAGGCCGCGGTGATGTCCCGGGAGTCGAACGCGCCACTCGAGGAGTCGTAGACCTCGCGGACGTAGTTCGACGACCCCAGCATGTCGAGATTGATGTACGCCACGATCCGCTGGAGGTCATCGCCGTCCTGGCTCGTGACCCACTGGTATGACCCGAACAGGCCCAGCTCCTCGGCAGCCCAGAAGGCGAACCGCACCGAGCGTGGCGTCGGCTCGAGGGCTGCCAGCTGCTGAGCGATCTCGAGGATGGTCATCGTCCCCGAGCCGTTGTCGTTGATCCCCGGGCCGTCGATCACCGAATCCAGGTGCCCGCCCATCATCACCACCTCGTCGGCCGGTGCTCCGCTTCCGCTGCCCGGGCGGTCCGCGATGACGTTGACCGTCAGGCGGTCCTGGATCATGGTTTCGACCGACAGCTGGACCGATCCCCCCGCACTGGCCGCCTGGAGCAGTGCCGCGCCGGCCACATTGGAGGCGTAGAGGGCCGGGATCTCGACCGCATCGGGGTCGAGCAGCGTCGGCCGGCGGACGGATCCCGGTTCGTAGTCCGGCGACGAGATGATCAACGCTGCCGCCCCGGCGTCCTGTGCCTGCTCCACCACCTGGAGCCGGAAGCACGGCGCAGGCCCGGCCAGGGCAATGGCCCCGGTCGGGAAGTCGCTCCAATCGGCGCGCTGGCAGCCACCCGATCCGATGACATTGCCCTCATCGTCGGTGCCGACGGTGACGACCGGAGCCTCGAACTCGCCCGATCGCGAGAAGATCAGCGCGCGCAGGTGCTCTCCCCCGGCGAAGCTTGCGCCGCCGGGGATCGATATCCGGGGCTCGGCCGTTTCGGCGAAGTACGGGAACTGGAACTCGTCGAGGGTGACCTCGTAGCCGGCCTCGGTCAGGACCTCGACGACGTACGCCTGGGAAGCGGAATATCCCTCGACACCCGATGCGCGGGTCCCGTCGCCGGCGTTGGCGGCCGCGAACAACTCGTCGAGGTGGTCACGGATGGCGTCGGCGCCGACCGCGGAGCGGAGCGCCTCGCTGACCTCCAGGTTGGCCGCCGGGCTGCCTCCGGGGCTCTCGCCGGCAGTGGCGCTGGTTCCCGGGGAGGCGCTTGGCGCGGGTGAAGGGGTATCGGTCCGGCACGCCGTGGCCAGGACCAAGACAGCCAGGACCGCCAGAACCGATCGGGGGCGGGGTCGGTGAGCCATTCGCCGAACCATAGCCGCGCAGGCGCCGGGGGGTTCGAATCGAGCGTCGACGTTGCTATGCTGCGGCCATGGCCGACGCGAAACGCGACCTGATCAAGTCGGTCCCCCTGTTTGCCACCTGCGACAACCGGGAGCTCGAGCGGCTCGGGATGCTCGTCGACGAGGTGAGCCTGCCGGCCGGCCGGGTCCTGTTCAACCAGGGGGACCACGCCTCCGAGCTGTTCATCGTGGTCGAGGGCAAGGTCCGGGTCGATCGGAACGGCGCGAACATCGCCACTCGCGGCCCGGGGGAGTTCTTCGGGGAGATGGCGCTCGTGTCGGAAGGCACGCGGATGGCGACTGCGACCTGTGAGACGGACTGTCGGTTCTTCGTCCTTGGCCACCGGGAGTTCCACAGCCTGATGGACGAGTTCCCAACGATGAAGATGCGGGTCCTGGAGACCCTCGCTGAACGGGTGCGCTCGCTCGACACGACCTCTGTTCACTAGGTAGGATTCGGGCGCCCTGAGCGCCACCGGGCGGGAGTAACTCAGCCGGTAGAGTGTCTGCTTCCCAAGCAGAATGTCGCGGGTTCGAGCCCCGTCTCCCGCTCCACTCTTCACCCCACGTTCAAGACCAGACGAGAAGATGTGGGCCCGTCAGGATCGAGCCGTGAATTTGGGTACAGGCCCTAGGTCTGACTATGTCGGTTGACCCACTTCCAACCCTGCCGCTCTTTCCGGTGCGGGCGCGCCTTCCGTCGAAGCAGGCGCGGTCGCCGCGGCCGGCGTAGCCGGAGCGGCCCTCGCCATGGCTGCATCGAGGCGCTCTACGAAGGGTTTGGCGCCCACCCGGGCCAGGAACTCGCGCGCGGATCCGGTGGCCCGGCTCACGTCCGGCTCGGACGGGTCCAAGAGCGTGGCCATATCGATGACGGTGAGCGCCTCGTCCCAGGGCTGGCGCAGATCCCGCCAGCGGCGCAGGGCATCGCGGTAGAGCGTGAGCGCATCGCTGGTACGGCCTTCCAGTGCGGCGATGCCCGCGCGCAACGTCACCCGCCGGGTCTCGACGACCGGGCCGTGGACACCGGTCGCGTCGAGGGCCGCCAGGTCGTTCCGAGCGGCGGCGAGATCGCGGGCCCACAGTGCCGGGCGCGCTGCTCGATACAGGAATTCCGGCGCCTGCGCCCCCTCCAGGTTCACGATTTCTTGCCATGCGCTCCGCGACTCCTCCAGCCTCCCGCTGGCGAGTGCGGCGTTGCCCATGGGATCGAGGACCGTGATGCGCCACGCTCGGTCCGTGATGTCCGCGCCGAGGCGCTCTATCTCGGCGATCCCCTCAGCGATGGATTCCCCGCGCGTGGCATGGACGATGAGCGCGTTCCCGAGGATCGCGATGCGGTCCCTCCAATCGAGGTCTTCAGCCAACGCGGATTCCATTTCGGCGAGGGCGCTGTCCCAATCTCCGGCGAGGAAGCCCGTGTAGCCGATGTTGTTGATGAACATAAGCATGCGGTTGCGATGCCCGAGCCGACGCGAAAGGGTCAAGCCCTCTCGGTAGTTCTCGAAGGCGGCCATCGCGTCGAGATCGCCCATGTGGTAGCCACCCACGACGAGGGCCCCAAGCTGGGTCTGGTGCAGGCCGTGCTCGCGAGCGAGGTCCTCGGCGACCTTGATGAGCCCGATCCCCTCCCGCTTCCGCCCTCGAGCGGCGAGGATCATCCCTTTCACGATGAGCGCATCGGCGGCGATCGGGATCAGTTCTCGTCGCTCGGCCGTTTCGAGGACCCGTTCCGCGATATCGAGTGCGCCCTCCTTGCGGGTGCTCACCAGCGCCCTCGCGAGGTTCGTGTCGATGCGCGCAACGATGGGGTCGGGAGCGAGATCGGCGAACTCGGCGGACGCGGTCTCAAGGACCTCGAGGGCTGCGTCGTTCCTGTTTCCCTCGAGGAGCGCCTTGCCGAGAGCCGCGGTCGCCCGTGCTGCGCCGACGCGATCACCCGTGTCGCGTCGGAGTTCCACGGCGCGCCGGAAGAGGGCCTCGGCCCGGTCGTAGCGAGCGGCGGTCGTTGCCCCATCGCCCGCGCGCTCGAGGAGATCGGCTTGCTCGGCTGCGTCGGTCGTGACGGTGAGGGCCTGCTCGAGGAAGGCGACCGTCTGGTCGAATGCGCCCAAGTTGGCGGCGCGCTCTGCGGCTCCCCGCAAAGCGATGCGGGCCTGGGTCGCCAGGGCATCCGCCTCCGCTCCCTCGGCAGCATTCGCGTGGGCTGCTAGGTAGTGGCTGGCCAGCGCGCCGGCGAGCTCGTCCGTGGCGAGCGACTCGAAGAAGCGCGCCGCGGCGAGGTGGCGCGCCTTGCGATCGCGCCTCGCCAGGGTCTTGTAGGCGACCTCGCGGATGAGCGCCTGGACGAAGGCGTACTGGCCGCGCCCGGGCGAGCGCGGGTCAACCTGGAGGGTCAGCAGTTCTCGCTTGACGAGACCCAGCAGGCGTGGCTCGAGGGCCTGCTCGTCGATCCCCGAGACGGCGGCCAGGGCGGCCGGCGTGAAAGACTGGCCGAGGACCCCCGCGTCGTGCACGAGGGCTCGGTCAGCCGGCTGGAGTGCGTCAAGGCGCGCGGCGATGAGCGCGGTGAGCGACTCGGGCACGGCCAGCTCGGTGAGATTGCCAACGGGCACGTACGTCCCACCTTCTGCCCGCAGCTGCCCTTCGGCCACGAGCATGCGCACCGTCTCGACGGCGTACAGCGGGATGCCGTCCGCGCGTTCCACGATCGCCTTCACGGCGCGGTCGGGCAGGCCCGGAATCAGCCGGGCCAGGAGCTCGCGCATCGCCGGCTCGGGCAGCGGCTCGAGGTAGAGCGAGGCGAAGTTTCTCTTGCCGGCGCCCCAGTCGGGCCGCTTGTCGAGCAGGTCGGGGCGGGCGAGGGTCACGACGAAGATCGGGACGCCCTTGCTCCAGTCGAGCAGGTGATCGACGAAGTCGAGGAGGCCTGTGTCGGCGAAGTGGAAGTCCTCGAAGACGAGGACGACCGTGCCGTCGACGGCGATGCGCTCGAAGAAGGTCCGCCACGCGGCGAAGAGCTGCTCCGAGGCCGCTTCGGACTCGATCCCCAGCAGCGTGAGCAGGGCCGGCTCGATCCATTGCCGCTCCGATTCGTCGGTGACCCATCGCGCAACCGTGTCGGCGACCTTCGCCCTGGTCGTCGCTTCGTCGTCCGTCTCGAGCAAGCCGCAGCGCCCGCGGATCATCTCGCCGAGGGCCCAGAACGTGATCCCCTCGCCATAGGCCGGGGAGCGGCCGCTGTGGTAGTAGACATTCTCGACGAGGCCGTCGGCGTAGCGGAGGAACTCCGAGCCGAGGCGCGTCTTGCCGACGCCGGCGGGGCCCATGACCGAAACGAGGCGGATGCGCCGCTCCCGCCCGGTGGCGCGGAAGAGATCCTTGAGCAGGCGTAGCTCGTCGTCGCGTCCCACGAAGGGAGCCTCGAGCGTATCGGCCCGGTTGCGCCCGCCCCGCTCGGCGACGATGCGCAGCGCCCGCCAGCCGGGCACGGGAGCTGTCTTCCCTTTCAGGATCTGCTCTCCGGCGGGCTCGAAGGCGATGGCGGCACTGGCGGCGCGCTGGGTCGCCTCGCCGACGAGGACGGCGCCCGCAGGGGCGACCGACTGGAGGCGGGAGGCGGTGTTGACGAGGTCCCCGGCCACCAAGCCCTGGTTCGTTGCGCCGAGCGTGACCGCGGCTTCCCCGGTCAGGATCCCGGCGCGCGCCGTGATGCCCTCGCCGAGGATGCGCACGGCGTCGACGAGGTCCAGTCCCGCGCGCACCGCGCGCTCGGCGTCGTCCTCGTGGGCCACGGGTGCGCCCCACACTGCCATGACTGCGTCGCCGATGAACTTCTCGACCGTGCCGCCGTAGCGAGCGATGACGTCGGACGCCAGCTCGAAGTATCGCGACAGGATCTCGCGCACCTCCTCGGCGTCCAGTTCCTCGGCGAAGGGCGTGAAGCCGACGAGGTCGGCGAAGAGGACGGTCACGAGGCGACGTTCGGCAACGGCCGCAAGGGCGGGTGCCGCGGCCGGTGGCGCCGCGATGCCCGATGGTGCGCTCGGGGACGGGGCGACGGCCGCACCCCCGCCGGCCGCGACGGTTTCACGCAGGGCCGAAGCGCATTCGCCGCAGAACTTGGCGTCCGGACTGTTGGGCGTCCCGCAGTTCCGGCAGACGACGGCCAAAGGCTCCGCGCACTCTTTGCAGAACTTGCGCCCCGCCTCGTTCTCCGTCCCGCAGTGCGAGCAGATCACTCCGTCGGCTCCATATACCTTGACGATGCCACGTCGAGAGTAGCCGACCGGTCCATCACCTCGCGCTCCTCGCGCTTCGGCGAAGGGCCCGCGGCCGACCTCGTAGGCTGAGGGAGTCGGACACGGGCGATGGCGTGGCGGGAAGGAATGACCACACTTTGCGGCGGCCGCTGACATCGTCCTGTCAAGCAGAGCGCGTGCTTGGCTCCGGTTCTCGCCGCCCGACTATCGGTTTGGCTGCCGTCTCCCGCTCCAGCCTAACTGCCAAGGCCCGGGGTGTGCGCATAGGCGGGAAGGGCTGGCTGACCGCCAAGGTGAGCGTAGAGCACGCGTGAGCCGGACGGGATCTCGCCACCGCGGACCATTCCGATGAGGCCCGCCATCGATTTCCCTTCGTAGACCGGGTCGGTCAGCATGCCTTCGGTGCGCGCAGCGAGATGGATCGCCTCGATGGTCTGCTCGTCCGGAACGCCGTAGACCGGCCCGGCGTATCCCTCCACCACCGTGATCTCGTCATCCCGCAGCTCACGCCGGACACCAATCGCTTCTGCGGTCGCGCGGGCGATGCTGGTCACCTGCGCCACCGTCTGCTCCAGGGTCTTGGACGCGTCGATGCCGATGACTCTTCGGTCGTCCCTCCCCTCCAGCGCAACGCCCGCGATCATCCCGGCGTGTGTTGAGCCGGTCACGGTACAGACGATGACGTGGTCGAAGAACAGATCGAGCTCGGCTTCTTGTGCGGCGACTTCACGCACCCAGTTCGCGAAACCCAAGCCCCCGAGGGGATGGTCCGACGCCCCCGCCGGGATCGGATAAGGCCGTCCGCCCGCCGCCTCAACTGAATCCAGGGCCTGGCGCCAGCTGTCACGGATACCGATGTCGAAGCCCGCGCGATCCATCCTGATGTCGCCGCCCATGATGCGAGTGAGCTGGATGTTGCCGACGGTCTCGTAACCGGGGTCGTCCCAGTCGACCCAGTGTTCCTGCACCGTTACCGCGTTGAGGCCGAGGTGTCTGGCCACCCCGGTAACGGCGCGGGTGTGGTTCGACTGGACCCCTCCGATGGAGACCAGCGTGTCGCAGCCCTGGGCGATGGCATCGGCGGCCAGGTACTCGAGTTTCCGTACCTTGTTGCCGCCGAATGCGATGCCCGAGTTGCAGTCCTCACGCTTGGCCCAGATTTCAACTCCTCCCCCTAGCGCGGAGCTGAGCCGCCGCAGTGGATGGACGGGAGAACGACCGAACATCAGGGACACGCGTGGGAAGTCGTCAATTCTCATCGTATAATCGTATACGATATGTCAATGTCCACAGCGGAGCGCGTGGAGCAGCGCGTGCGACAAGGTCTCCTCAGGGGCGAGTACCAGCCCGGCGCTTGGCTGCGCCAGGACGACCTCGCGTCGGAGCTCGGCGTCAGCAAGATCCCAGTTCGGGAGGCGCTGCAGCGGCTGGCGGCCGCGTCATTGGTGACGTTCGAGCCGAACCGCGGCGCGCTGGTGCGGCCGCTGACCGCTGCTGATGCGGAGGAGATTTTCGCGCTTCGCCAGGCGGTGGAGCCGAGGCTGCTGCGACGGGCACTCGGCCACCACACGACAGTAGATCTCGCTACGGCTGAGCTTGCCCTCACGAGCCATGCCCTCCCGCTTACCGAGGCGAACTGGCTGTTCCATCGCGCGCTCTACCACGCTGCAAACTGGCCGCGCGCGCTCGCCACCGTCGAGACGCTGCACACGGCCGTGGCGCCATACGTGCTCCTCTACACCGAGAGCCTCGGTGGCGCCGCCCACTCCGATCAGGAGCACCGCGAACTGCTCGAGTATTGCCGGGCCGCCGATGCGCGCTCCGCCGGGCGGATCTTGCGCGTGCACCTCCGCGCTGCCGCCGATGCCTTGGCCGGCTACCTATCAGATTGACCGAGGGCGGCTAGGCCTGGATCGGAGTGGCGATTCCCTGCCAGCGGATCTTGCCCCGGGTCGGTAGGCTAGTGAGCACAGGACTCGGTTGCCCGGCCACGTGTAGCGCCGGCCAAACCTGTCAGTTCCGAGATACAGATGCCTCCAACCCCCGAAGAGCACGCGCTGCTGCTGACCTTGGAACCGGAGGCCGCTAGGCTGCTCGACCGGCACATCAAGGTGGCCCAGGAATGGTTTCCACACGACTACATTCCCTACCGGCTTGGCCGTGATTTCGACAAGGAGCCCTGGACCCCGGACCAGCCCCGCCTGACCGGCGTCGCCCAGACGGCCTTCGAGGTCGGTCTTCTCACCGAGGACAACCTCCCCTCGTATCACCGCCTGATCCATGGGATGTTCGGCCCGGCCGACGGGGGGTGGATCAACTGGGTAGGGCGATGGACGGCGGAGGAGGGGCGCCATGCGATCGTCCTGCGCGACTATCTGATCGTGACCCGGAATATCGACCCGGTGCTCCTTGAGCGCGGTCGGATGGCGCAGCTTCAGCAGGGATATGACCCCAAGCGAACCGGCCTGCTCCACGGGCTCGCCTACGTCACTTTCCAGGAGCTGGCGACCCGGAACACCCATCGCAACACGGGCCGGTACTCAGACGACCCGGTTGCCGATCGGATCATGGCTCGCATCGCTGCCGACGAGAATCTGCATGCGGTCTTCTACCGCGACATCATGTCCGCCGCACTCGAGATCGAGCCGTCCGCTGCCGTCCAGGCCATCGTCGACGAGGTGATTGATTTTCAGATGCCTGGCGCGGGCATCGCCGGGTTCACCCGTAAGGCAGCCATCATCGCCAAGGCCGGCATCTACGACCTGCGGGGCCACCGCGACGAAGTCCTCATCCCGATCCTCCGCCATTGGAAGGTCTTCGAGCTGGAAGGGCTCAACGCCGCAGCTGAGCAGGCCCGACAGCGCCTGCAGGTACACCTCGACGAGCTTGACGTCCAGGCACGGAAATTCGAGGCCCGGGTGGCCGAATCGGCCGATCGACGGATGGCCAGGGTCGGCTGAGGCCTACGAGGCCCGCATCTGGTTGTTGCGGGCCTCGTGGGTTAGCTCGGCCAGGCCCAGCGCCTCGAGAAGGGGCGGCAGGTACATGCCGAACCGGCCGCGGTAGCCTTTCCGGAGGCCGTACCAGCCGCCGACCGGGTTGTCCGCCGCGCGACCCCAGGCTTCGACCGTGCCCGGCGTCGCGTCCTTCAGCTCATCGGCGGCGCCCAGCGGCATCCAGTCGCCGTGGGCCTTCAGCATGGCGTGCAAGTCGTCGATAGCGCGCAGGTGGTACTTCAGCTGCGTCGAGCCGACCTGGCAGACCAGCGCGGGTGGATCCGCGCTCTCGTCACGCCACATCTGGTAGTCGGAGGTGCCGGGCGGGGTCTTCAGGTTCCAGGGATCGTCCTTCGTGCCGGAGCCGGAGGCTGGAGACATCGGGCAAGACCTCTGCGGGTGAATGTGGGCGGCCAGTGTAGGACGCTCCCAGACCAAGACTAGGATTGGACCGATGGTCGACGCAGTGACCGGCGCCTTCAGTTTCACGGGGCGGGCCATCGCCCGCCAGCTGCTGGCGGAGGGTCGGGAGGTCGTCACCCTCGTCCGGCGGCCGCCCCCGGCGGACGCGGACCCGCGGATCCGGACCGCCCCGTTGGCGTTCGACGATCCCGCGGCCCTGGCGGCGGCCTTCACCGGGGTCGACACGTTCTACAACACGTACTGGATCCGCTTCGAGCGGGGCGGCCTGACCTTCGAGGAGATCATCGGGCGGACGCGGACGCTGCTCGCCGCCGCGACCCATGCCGGGGTCCGGCGGATCGTCCACGTCAGCGTGGTCAATGCCGACCCGGACGCGCCGACGAGGTACTTCGTGGCCAAGGCTCGGCTGGACGACGAGGTTCGGGCCTCGGGCCTGTCCCACGCGATCGTGCGACCGACCCTCACCTTCGGACCGGGCGACATCCTCGTCAACAACCTGAGCTGGGTCCTCCGTCGCTTCCCGCTCTTCGCCATCCCGGGCAACGGCGAGTACCGGCTCCAGCCGGTGCACGTCGATGACGTTGCCCGGATCGCGCTGGACGCCGGCCGTCAGGCGGGTGACGTGGACGTGGATGCCGCGGGGCCCGACATCCTGACCTTCAACCGCTTCGTTCAGCTGCTGGCCGAGGCCGTGGGCAGCCGGACGTGGCTGTTCCACGCCCCTCGGCCCGTATCCCTTCTCGGTGCGCGCGCCCTGGGCGTGCTCGTCCGGGACGTCATGCTGGCCGGCGACGAGATCACCGAGCTGACCGGCAGCCTGCTCGTCTCCGCCCAGCCGCCGGCTGGGCGCATCGGTCTGGCGACCTGGGCGTCAGCCCACGCCGATGAGCTCGGACGGAGATATCACTCGGAGCTCGACCGCCACTTCCGATAGCCGGTCCGGCGGCCGCGCCGCTCAGCCGGGGGCTGCCTCCCCCGCGCTGACCTCGTCAGGCTCCTCGATTTCGTCCACCGGCGGACCCGACCCGTCGAGTGCCAGGACGGCGCCCTCCTCGCCAGTGGCGACATCCACCAGCTCGGACGACTCGCGCACGTCGCCTGTGAGCTCCTCCTCGACGTCGTCGATGCGCACGATCGCGAAGCTGACCTGGGGTGGAATGGCGGCCGAGATCACGACCTCGCCGATGCGGTAGGGCGATCGCTTGGCTCGCAGCGCCCCATTCGCCTTCTCCTGGAGGGCAGTGGCCTTGATCACGACGTCGGCCAGGAGGGCGGGATCGATCTTCTCGACGATGGTGGTGAGGCCCCGCCGGGCCTTGCCCGCGACCCGTCGGGCCTCGACGCCCGCCTTGGCCATCTGCACACGGGCCTGGGCCTGGGTCGCTGGATCGCCCATCTTCTGCTGAACCTGGGTGCCGGCCACCTTTGCTTGCGAGGCGGCCTGCTGCGCCGCCTGCTGGGCCTGGTCCATGGCCTTCTTGAAGGCGTCCATGTGCGCGCCAGTATCGGTCCTCCCCGAAACCTCGTCTTCGGAAACCGGCGAATCGAAAATAGGCTCTTGACATTGGAGTTACTCCAAGGTCTAGATTGCGGCGCATGATTCACTACAACGTCGACATCACGGTCAATCGGCCGACCGCCGATGTCTTCCCCTTCCTGGCCGATGTCACGCGGCACCCGAGCTGGATGGGCGGCAGCACAGCGGTGCCGATCAGCGATGGACCGATGCGTCCCGGATACCGATACCGGCACTCGACCGACGAAGGCGAACTCGAGATCGAGGTGACCGACTTCGAGCCGGGAGTCCGGCTGTCGGCACGCACGGTTGACGGACCGTACGACTGGGCCGGAACGTTTCAGCTTGGGCCGGAGGCGGAAGGGAGTCGGGTGATCAGCACCGGGGCGATCCGACTGACCGGCTGGAAGCGCCTGGCGGAGCCGTTCCTGGGCCGCGAGGTCCAGCGGCGCGAGCAGCAGGAGCTGGTTCGCCTGAAGGCCATCGTCGAAAGCGGGCAGGTCTGAGCATGGCTCGCGCCACCACCGGGTACCTGGTCCTCGCCGACATTTCGGGATACACCCGGTACCTCTCGTCGAGCGAGATCGAGCGGGGCCCCGCCATCGCCGCTGACCTGTTGGAGGTCGTGGTCGGTGGCCTGCGGCCAGTCGTGAAGCTCGCCAAGCTGGAGGGCGATGCCGCCTTCTTCGCGGGTCCGGGAACCGGCATGCACCCATCGGAGCTGCTGGACGCGCTCGAAGGAACGTATGCCGCGTTCCGGCGTCGGATCCGGAGTCTCCGAGACAGCACGAGCTGCACCTGCGCCGCGTGCAGCCTGGTCGGTGACCTGGACCTGAAGTTCTTCGTGCACCACGGGACGTGGGTGCGGCATCGGATCGCCGGCCACGACGAGCTGGCTGGCACCGACGTCATCGTCGCTCACCGACTCCTCAAGGGCGCCGCCGGGAGTCACGTGAGCCTCCGGGGCGCCGCGCTGCTCACCGACGCTGCGGTCGGAGCCCTTGGCATCGACCCGCAGCAGCTGGGCCTTCGGCCTTTCAGCGAGACCTACGACGAGCTCGGCGAGGTCACCGGCCAGATCATCGACCTCGGAGAGAGGTGGGAGACTGCGCGGGTCGCGCGGCGCGCCGGCGGCGCCCACGAACCGCTCGTGGACGAGACGATTGAGCTGGCCATCCCGCCAGCCGAGGTGTGGGCGTGGCTCAGCGAGCCGGAACGCCGAGGCGCGTGGGACGGCGAAGCACCGGTGGAAATGGAAACGGTGGGCGGCCGGCGCGGGATCGGGACCACCAGTCAATGCGTGGTGGGCCGGCTTTCGACCATCGAGGAGGTCGTCGAGTGGCGGCCGTACGAACGCCTAGCGAGGCGCGCGCGAGTCGGCCGCCTGGGCCCGATGACGTGGACGTGGGAGCTCCATCCAGAGCCCGGGGGCACGCGGGTGCGGATGCGATGGACCCGCCCGCGTCCGGCCGGCCATCCGCGACCGATCCCGCCCGAGCTCCTGGACGAGCAGCGCGCGGCGCTCAATCGGTTGGCCGCGGTGGCGGGGGGCGTGGCGACGCCGTGACCATGCGAATCGGTGAGCTGGCGCGCCAGGTAGGCGTTTCGACGGACACCATCCGGTTCTACGAGCGCTCTGGGTGGCTGCCACGGGCCGACCGACGGGACAACAACTACCGCGAGTACGACGACGCGGAGGTCGAGCATCTCCGCCTGCTGATCGACCTGCGACGGATGGACCTCCCGCTCGAGTCCGCCGCCCAGATGGCCGGGTGGTGCCACGCGGGCCATTGCGCGGACACGACGACCGCCCTGCCGCAGATCATCGCCGCCCGCCGTCGCGAAGTGGCCGTGCGGATGGCCGGGCTCCGCGAGCTCGACGAGCGGCTGGCGGACCTCGAGTCCCACCTCAAGGCGCAGCCGACCGAGCTCACGGTGCTAACCTCCGGCGGTCCGTGCTGCGATGCGGCAGCATCGGTCATGGGAGTCGCCGAAGGCGGCTGCGCCTGCTGCGCGACGGGCAACGTCGACGGCTAGCTGAGGTACGGGTCTCCGAGCACGAGGTCGTTTTCCCCGCGGTCGAACTCGACCCGGAGGAGGCGAGCCGGCCCGAGGGCAGTCAGGGTCAGGCGGCGCTCCGAGCTGTCGCTCCAGGCGATTGCGAGGTCTCCCGGACCTTCGGGATGGACCGATTCTTCCGCGTCGAGCACCAGCTCGTCGGCCCCCGGCCGGGTGACGCGGATGCGCCCATCCACCGGATAGAGGAGCAGCCCACGGTTCGGCGCCAGGGTGACGTCGAGCGCGGCGCCCTCGGTCAGGGACGAGTCGGTGTACCGACGCAGGCCGCTGTGGTTGACCCGGAACGCCGACATCGGTCCGATCAGCTCGAGCGTTTCGACCCCGGGGCCCTCGTTGATCGGGACTTTGTCGGCGGCCTTCAGAAGCGCGAACTCGGCGACCGGAATCGGCGGGTGGGTGTCCGGGTGGTAGACGAGGATGAACGCGCGGGTCACCTGGTCGGCGCCGTTCCACTCCTGGTGGTACATCCCGCGCACGCCCTCCGTCAGGCGGCCGAGGTCGCCCTCCTCCATCGTGCCGCGGATGTGGTTCAGGGCGTCATCGTGCTCGACCTGGCCGGACAGGATGTAGAACAGGCGCTCGTTGGTCCGGTGCGGGTGATGTCCGATCCCGAACCCGGGCTGGAAGAACCCGTCGTGAATCATGAGAAACGGCCCGAGGTGCTGGACCGGGACGTAGGGCCCCACGCTCTCGATCGCGATCAGGCCGCGGACGCCGAACTGGGCCTCCCCGACACGGAAGAAGTGGCCCGACCCGACGACCGTGAGGTCGGTGTCGAGCTGGATGTCGGCGAACGGCTCCATGGGCGCCACAGCCTAGCGGAGGTGGCCCGAGTGCGCTGGATCCGGGTTGGCGGTATCGTCCCGGCCACCGATGGCGATCACCACCCTCGAACAGCTCCTCGACGAGTCTCGCGACCATGACTGCCCTGATCCGCACTGCGTCGCGATGTCCGCCCTCGCCGACCTGCCGACGCGGTTCGGCCACTTCTCGATCGTGGCCTTCGCCGAGCGTGGCGGCCCGGAGCGCGACGGGCCGGAGCATGCCGCGCTGCTGAAGGGCCAGCCGTGGGGCCGCGAGGACGTCCCGGTCCGGCTCCACTCCGAGTGCCTGACCGGGGACGCCATCGGCTCGTTGCGGTGTGACTGCCGTGACCAGCTGGAGGCGTCGCTGCGGTTCATCGGGGAGCAGGAGCACGGCATCGTCCTGTACCTGAGGCAGGAGGGCCGCGGGATCGGCCTGGTGAACAAGATCCGTGCCTACGCCCTGCAGGACGACGGCCTCGACACGGTGGAGGCCAACCAGGCGCTCGGGTTCCGGGACGACGAGCGCGACTACGGCGTCGCGGCCCACATCCTTCGCCTGCTCCGGGTGCGGTCGGTCCGGATCATCACCAACAACCCGCGCAAGGTCGCGGGACTGGAGGAGCATGGCATTCGGATCACCGGCCGGATCCCGCTGGTCGTGCCGCCGAACGAGCACAACGTCTTCTACCTCTCGACCAAGGCCCGGCGGTCGGGCCACTACATCGACCTTGCCGGCTACGAGCACATGCCCGAGCAGCTGGACCGACCGATCGTGGACGGCATGAGCGCGGCGGCGATCGCGGCGCTCGAGGAAGCCGAGGACGCGGTCGAGGCGCAGGAGGCGGAAAACGGCGCCGCCTGAGCGGGTCGCGGTCATCACCGGGGCCGCTGGCGGCCTGGGAAAGGTCGTGAGCCGCGACCTCGCGGCGGCGGGGATGCGCCTGGCGCTCGTTGGATCCCGGCGGGAGCCACTCGAAACGCTCGGCGCCGAGCTGGGGCTGGCGCCGGACCGGTGGATGACGGCCGATGCCGATCTCCGGCAGCGAGCGGCAGCCGAGGAGGTGGTCCGAGACGTGGCCGACCGCTTCGGGCGGATCGACGTGCTCGTTCACTTGATCGGTGGCTACCACGGCGGTCACCCGGTGGTCGAAGTGCCGGACGCTGAAATCCAGGCGATGCTCTCCCAGCATCTGTGGACCACGCTTCACATGGTGCGCGCGGTCGTGCCCCGAATGACCGATGCGGGCTGGGGTCGGGTCGCTGCGGTCTCGTCGCCGATGGCGTCCACACCGGGCAAGTCGGTGGCTCCGTATGCGGTCGGCAAGGCCGCCCAGGAGGCCCTGCTCGGCACCCTCGCCCGGGAGGTGGCCGGAACCGGGGTCACGGTCAACCTCGTGCTCGTCCGGCAGATCGACGTCGACCACGAACGGGATGCCAACCCGAGCCCCAAGAACGCGTGGTGGACGACACCGGAGGAGATCTCCGCCACGCTCCTCCACCTGCTCAGCGAGGGAGCTTCCGTCGTCAACGGGGCCAAGATCCCGCTCTACGGGAATGCCTAGCCTCGTGCTCCGAGGGCGCGTCCTGGCGTCTGCGCTGCTTGGTTCGGCGTTGCTCGTCGGCTGCATGCCGAGCACTCCCGCGTCCAGCCCCCGACCAACCATGACGCCGAGCTCCGAGCCCACGGCGTCCGGATCCCCCTCCGCCGAGCCTTCCCCCAGCGAGGTGGTCACCGCCTGGCGGCAGCTTGCCCCGGCGGCTGGTGGGCCGATCCCGCGCGAAGATCACACCTGGACGGTGGACGGAGAAGGGGAGGTCGCGTACCTGTTCGGCGGTCGCGACGCGACGGGGCCCGGCACGCTCGATGACTTCTGGGCCTTCGACCTCGAGGACGAGACGTGGAGCGAGCTGCCGGCCGGCCCAGCCGGCCGATTCGGGCACAACGCGTCGTGGGTGCCGGGCGTCGGCGTGGTGATCTTCGCTGGGCAGGGGGACGCCGGATTCTTCAACGACCTGTGGGCGTATGACCCGGTCGTCAATGGGTGGCGAGAGCTGCCGGCTGCCGGCGCCATCCCCGTGCGGCGCTATGGCAGCTGCGCAGCGCTCGGGCCAGACGGGCGGCTGTGGATCAGCCACGGCTTCACGAGCGAGGGCGCCCGCTTCTCCGACACCAGGGCGTACGACTTCGCGACCGGGACCTGGACCGAGGAGACCCCGGCCAACGAGGGGCCGGTCGTGCGCTGCCTGCACGGCTGCTGGTGGACCGATGATGGGCAGCTCGCCCTGTACGCCGGGCAGACCAACGGCGTCGTGTCGCTGGGCGACTGGTGGAACCTGACGATTGGGCCGCGGCCCGGGACCAACCAATGGGCGGAGGTGCCCGTCGGGGAGGCTGGCCCCGCTCCCCGCAACCTCTACGCCTCCACCCGCTGGGGATCGTCTGCCGTTGTCTTCGGCGGCCAGGCACTCGACCGCTCCTCGCTGGGTGATGCCTGGCAGCTTTCTGACGACGGGATCCCATCGGTCATCACGTCGACCGGGGGAGTGGCGCCGGCCGGCCGCTCCGGCAGCGAGCTGGTAGCTGACACCGCGCGGCATCGCGTTCTGCTCTTCGGCGGCATCGCCGGAGGCACCGTCCTCGGCGATGTCTGGGAGTTGACGCTCCCCTAGCGACACGCTGCGCGGTCCGCTATGAGTCGGGAGTTTCGGTCGCCTCCGGCGTTCGGGTCGGCTCGGGGGTTTCGGTCTCGCCCTCGTCATCGGTCTCCTCGGGGGAGGGGCTCGGGCGTGGGGCGGTGGTCGGCGCCGGCGTGGGCGTGGGCGTAGCTGAGGGTGAAGGGCTGACCGATGGGCTGGGCGACGCCTCCAGGCTCGGGGCTGGCGACGGGGTCGAGCCGGGTAGGAGGTCGCCAATTCGAGTGAACGCCAACGCCGACCCGATACCGGCAGCGACGATGGCGATCACGATCGCCGCCTGCGCCAGCGTCCGGTACGGCCCACGCATAGCCAGCCACCCGCCGAAGCCTGTGAGCCACCCGTGGCGCGGCATCGGCTCCTCGGCGACCGAGCGCATGACCCAGTCGCTGAATCCGGGAGGTGGGGAGCCCTCGAGGGACGAGACGTAGTCGGTGAGGGTCTGTTCGACCTCCATGAGGTCGTCGGTTCGTTCGTTGCCCATCTCAGGTCGCTTTCCGCTCATCGGATCGTCTCCGCGCCGACATCGGCGGCGAGCCGCTGAAGGCCCCGGCGGACCTGCGTCTTGATCGTGTTCAGCGGACGCCCGGTGGCCTGGGCGACCTCCTCCAGGGTCAGTTCGCCGAAGTAGCGCAGGGCGACGACTTCGCGATACGGCTCGTCGAGTGCCGCAACCAGGCTCCGAATCACGGCGCTTCGTTCTCCGGCTAGGGTGACTGCCAGCGGGTCGTCGCCGGCGGCCGAGACGTGGTGGACCGCGCGGTCCAGGCCAGTGGTCGACCGGCGCTGGGCCTGGCGGCGAAACGCGTGCCGGGTCGCGATCCGGACCAGCCAGGCCTGGAGCGGCCCGTCCCCGCGATAGCTGCCGAGCGAGCGGAAGGCCGTCACGAAGCTCTCCTGGGCCGCGTCCTCGGCGTCCGGCACCGATCCGAGGACCCGGAGGCAGGCCCGATACACCGCGCCCTGCGAGCGATCAACGATGGCCCGGAACGCCTCGCGGTCGCCGTCGAGCACGGCGTCGACCAGGGCGCGGTCATCCACGCCGGCATCGTGCCATGCCGCGACGGCCACTGCGGATGACGCTCAGTCGTCGTCGGGCGACTCGGACGGCTCGGGGGACTCGGATGCGTCATCGTCGTCCTCGTCGTCATTGCTCGAGCCGCTGTTGTCGTCGTCCTCGTCGTCGTCCGCCTCGGGGGACGCGGACGGCGCGGCGGATCCGGCAACCCGGATTTGGTCGTCGTCGGGCGACTCGGACGGCTCGGCCGAGGCCGAGGGCTCGGGGGACCCAGATGCCTCCGGCGACGCGGAGGGCTCGGCTGACGCGGACGCGTCGCCCGCCTGGAACCCCGGCGACTCGGAAGGATCGCCGCTCAGGCTGGCGAACGCGGCCCCGGCAATGAGGAGCAGGGCGGCGGCAGCCAGCGCGCTGGAGCGCAGGGATCGGTTCTTCACGGTATGGCCTCGATGCAGGGAGTTGGAACGCGAACCGACACGACATCGGTCCACCCCTGAAGAGGCGCGGGACGGCCGGAAAGTTTCGCGAAGTCGCTCTTGCTACGATATGACCGATAGAAAAGACGTCGGTGGCGCCGCCGCTCCGCCCACGCACCGAATCCGCACAGGAGACTTCCCGACCGTATGAACGTGGTCGCCGACCCGGCGCACGCCCCCGCGGGACCCGACGGGACCCGTCTCCCGACCGCCAGATCGGTCATCTACGACCCCACGCCGGCCGAGCTCCAGGCCTTCACCGCACGCATGCCGCAGGCTCGTCGTACGGCGTACGGGAACTACAACGTCCAGACCCGGGTGGTGAGCCGATCCAAGGGCTCGACCTACCTGGTCACGGATGACCCCGCGATCACCAACGACCAGACCATCCCCCGCGCCGAGGGTGCCCGCGTGGCCGCGCTCCAGGACGAGTACATCGCCGGCCGAGAGATGGTGGTCGTCGACGGCTTCATCGGCAACGACCCGGAGTACCGGTCGCGGGCGCGGCTCTACATCGAGACCGCCAACGCGAACATCGCCGGCATGCAGCAGCAGCTGTACTTCGCGCCGGATCGGCTGTCGGCCGACTGGGACCCGGAGCTGGTGATGATCTACACCCCCAACCTGCCGATGCCGGGCTATCCCGACGATCGCCTGATCACGGTCGATCTCGACGCCGGCGTGACCCGGGTGTTCAACTCCGACTACTTCGGGGAGTCGAAGAAGGGCGGCCTGCGGATGTGGAACGCGAAGGTGTTCCACGCCGGCGGCCTGGCCATGCACGCCGGCTGCAAGGTGGTCCCGACCGATGCCGGGGAGCGGACAATCCTGATCATCGGTCTGTCCGGCACGGGCAAGACGACGACTACCTTCACACGCCAGAACGGGTCGCAGCCGGTGCAGGACGACTTCATCGGCCTGTTCCCGGGCGGCAAGGTGGTCGGGACCGAGAACGGGTGCTTCGCCAAGACGTTCGCCCTCGATCCCCGCCACGAGCCGGCGATCCATGGCGCGGTCACCAAGCCGGACGCGTACCTCGAGAACGTGTCCCAGAAAGAGGTCGACGGTCCGGTCGACTTCTTCGACGAGGCCTACACCAAGAACGGGCGCGCGACCTTCCCCATGGCCTCGCTCGGGATCTGGCGCGACCCGCGGCAGATCGGTGCGGTGAACGAATTGCTCATCCTGAACCGCAACGACAACGTCATCCCCGGCGTGGCGCGGCTTTCCCGGGAGCAGGCGGCCGCATACTTCATGCTCGGGGAGACGAAGGGAACGTCAGCCGGCGGCGCGGCCGAGGAGGGCGTGGCGCTCCGGGTGCCAGGCACGAACCCGTTCTACCCGGGCCGCGACGAGGACCAGGGCAACCGGTTCTGGGAGCTGATGGGGACGCATCCGTTCGACGTGTACCTCGTCAACACCGGTCGCGTGGGCGGATCGGACGAGGACCCACGTTCGAAGAAGCTCCAGATCGAGGACTCGGGCGCGATCGTGAAGGCTATCGCCGAGGGGACGATCCCCTGGGAGCGCGACCCGGACTTCGGCTACGAGGTGGCGACGTCGGTGCCGGGGATCGAGGACGTGGAGCTCCTTCAGCCCCGCCTCCTGTACGAGCGCACCGGCCGGTCCGATGACTACCGCGCCTGGGTCGAGCGCCTGAAGCGCGAGCGGATGGAGTTCCTGTCCAGCTTCCCGGGTCTGCGCCCCGAGATCATCGAGGCGATCGCCTAGCCCTTCAGCCCGGTCACCCGGTAGGCAGAGACCGCGTGGCTGAATCCCTTCAGGCTCAGGCCGTCGATGGGCTCGGCCGAGACATGGTCCTCAACCGCCGCATACGCCCGCTGGCTCAGGTACGTGTCGCCCGCGCCGGCCGCTGCGCTCAGGCGGGCCGCCAGGTTCGTGACCGCCCCAACGCCCGCGTAGTCGTAGCGGCCCTCGAACCCGATCCGCCCCAGGGTCGCGTACCCGACCGAGATCCCGATCCCGAGGCCGAGATCGTATCCGCGCCGGTGCCAGCCGGCCGCCAGCTGGGCGAAGCGCTCCTGCATCGTGAGCGCGCTCCGGACGGCCGCCATCGGGTGGTCCGGCATGGGTGTCGGGTCGTTGAAGAAGATCATGAACCCGTCCCCGGCGAAGTGCTCGACCGTTCCCCCGTTTCCGAGCGCGATCCGTCCGACCTCGGCGTGGTATTCGCGGAGCACGCTGAACAGCTCCTCAGGCTCTGCAGTCTCCGCGAAGGCCGTGAAGCCTCGCATGTCGCAGAAGAGTGCGCTGATCTCCCGCCGGTGGCCGGTCAGCAGAGCCTCGCCCTCTGGGCTTGACAGCAACCCGGCCACGTGGGGCGCGAAGCTGGCCAGTGCCGTCCGCTGCCGCTCGACGGTCTCGTACAGTTCGACATTCGCGATCGCCAATGCGGCCTGGTCGGCGAAGGTCTCGACCAGCGCGATCTCCTGGTCACTGAAGGGACGAACCTCCAGCCGTTGCATGATCAGGACACCGATGGGCGAGCCCTCTCGCACGAGCGGCACGCCGAGCAGGGTCCGGAAGCCATGGACCTGCTGCATGTCCAGGCGCTCGTACTCGGGGTCGGCGAGGACATCCGCGATTTGGACCGTCCGGTGCTCGAGCATGACGCGGCCCGCGATCGAGCCCCGGTCGAGCTTGAAGCTGACCGACTCGAATACCCGCGCCATCTCTTCGGACCGCTCCCCGTACGAAGCCGCGATCCGGTATTCGCCCGCCTCTGTACGGACCAGGTTGCCGCTGTCGGCACGGGAGAGGCGAACCGCGCTCTCGGTCACTGTCCTGAGGACGCCCTGAAGATCGAAGCTGGAGCGGGCGATGGACGCGAGGACCGTGCTGATAGCCGACTCTCGCTCGAACCCCTCGCGGGTCTCCTCGAGGACGCTTGCCAGCCGCATGGTCACCGCGGCCTGCTCCGCGAAGGTGGCGACCAGCCGGATCTCCTCGTCGGTGAACGGGTCGACTTCCTGGCGCCACACTGACAGCACGCCGACCGCAGAGCCCTCGCTCATCAGCGGGATGGCGATCAGTGTCCGGAAGCCAATGACACGCTGGGCTTCGAGAAGCGTGTACTCAGGGTCGGCGAGGACGTCCCGGATCTGGATCGGCCGGAGCTCCATCAACGCTCGACCCATGGCCGACCCTCGCCCCGGCTGAAACTGGAGCGAACCGATGATGGCGCGGAATTCGTCGGGAACTCCGGCGGTGAAGACCGCCAGCCCGAATGATCCAGCGTCCTCACGAAGGATGTTGCCGTCGTCGGCGTGCGCGAGCCGCGCCGCGGTGTCGATGATCGCCTGCAGGACACCGTTCAGGTCGAAACCCGAGCGCGCGATGGTCTGGAGGACCTCCCGCACGGCGGACTCGCGCTCGGCCACCTGGTTCGCCTCGCTCAGGAGGCCGGCGAGGCGGATCGCCACGGCGGCGTGATCGGCGAAGACCGATACGAGCGCGATCTCACCGTCCGTGAACGGGGCGATCTCTGTCCGCCCCATGCCGAAGACGCCGATGAGGTCCTCGCCGCGACCGATGGGGACCCCGAGGAGGGTCCGGTATCCCCCGATCGTTAATGCCGCCCCAGCATAGGTGGGGTCTGCGGCAAGGTCCTCGACCTGGACCGGTCCGCCAGCGAGCGCCACCCGGCCGACAATTGATCGGTCGTCGATCGGGTCCGGATGCTCACGTTCATGCGCCCAGTGCGCCGGGTCCCCGCCGTCCGCGGCCACGAACCGGAAGTGGTCACCCTCCAGCAGGAAGCAGAACGCGGCGTCGGCGCCGCAGAGCTCTCGCGCTTCCTTCGCGATCTGGTCGAGCGCAGGCTGGAGCTGGAACCCCGCATCGGCGATGACCGAAAGAACGCGACCAACCGCCCCCAGTGCGGAATCGTCGACGCGGTCGACGCTCGCGACCTTGGCCATGCGCGAGCTAGGCGCCTTCCTCGTCGGGGTCTTCGAGGGAGGCGTCGACGCTGACCTCGACGTTGCCGGCGATGGCGCGACTGATCGGGCAGCCGTCTTTCGCCTCGTCCGCCAGCCGCTCGAACTCGGCCAACTCGATATCCGGCACGCTCCCGATCACCTGCAAAGACGAGGAGGTCACGCTCCAGCCGTCCCCAACCTTCTCGAAGGCGACTTCGGCCGCGACGTGGAGATGCTCGGGCGCATGTCCGGCCTTGGCCAGTCCGTTCGAGAACGCCATGCAGTAGCAGGCGGCGTGAGCAGCGGCGAGGAGCTCTTCGGGCGAGGTCCGACCGGCGGGCTCCTCGGTCCGGGATGCCCAGCTGACTGGCAGGTCGCTGAACAGGCCCGATGAGTACGCCGTGACGCTGCCCGAGCCGCTCAGCAGGTCACCACTCCAGGAAGCGGTCGCGCGACGCGTGGTCATCGGTATGCATCCTCCATCGGTAACGGCCCTGCCTGTATCCTCGGGCCAGAGCCCTCGTCAGTCGCCAAGCGTAACGCAGCGGGATGCGCATGACTGAACCCCGCCCGTCAGAACGACCCCTTCGCCAGATTCGCGGCGAGCAGATCTATCTGCGCCCCGCCGAACGCGACGACCTCGACCGATTCGTGCGCTGGTTCGGCGACGCGGAAACCACGCAGTTCCTGATGGCTCGGGCTCCCTTCAGCCTGGCCATGGAGGAGCAGTGGTTCGCCGATATGGTCAGCCGCCAGGGCAAGACCGACTACCACTTCGTCATCTGCCGCCTCGCCGACGATGAGCCGATCGGGACCGCGGGCCTGCACGGTATCGATTTCGTGAACGGCAACGCCGAGTTCGGGATCAGCATCGGGGAGAAGGGCGAATGGAACAAGGGCTACGGCACCGATGCGCTTCACGCGATCTGCGACTTCGGTTTCGGTGAGCTCCGCCTGCACCGGATCGAGCTTGAGGTCTACGCCCCCAACGCCCGCGCCCGCCGCTCGTACGAGAAAGCCGGGTTCACGCTCGAGGGAACCTTGCGCGAGCGTCATTACCGGGAAGGGCACCACGAGGACGTGCTCATCATGTCGCTGCTGCGCGACGAGTGGGCAGCGCAGGACCGGCGCCGCAGCTGGGAGCAAAACGAGCTCGGCTGAGCGCCGGGCGGTGGCGGCATGTTCGAGCTGCGCCGCGACCCGGTCACCGGCTGGTGGTCGGCGATCGTTACCGACCGGGCGTTCGAGCACGCCGACTTCGCCCTGGACGCGACGCCGATCGAGGGCACGCACTGCCGCCACTGCGACGACGCACCCGAGGATGACGATGAGTCGGTGCGACGGGTGACGCTTCGCTCGGACCTCTTCGAGATCGTCCCCGCCGGCCGGGAATGGTCGCCGCAGGTCGAGCTGATCCCGGACCAAGCCCCGGATCGGCGCGGGTCGTGGGAGATCGTGGTCGGGCCGCGCGGCCACCACGAGCGGTATGCGGACGCGAACCCGCACCTGGCCGAGAAGCTGCTGCGCCACGCTCGGGACGTGATGCGCGACCTGGGGGCCGCGGCGAATCCGCCGGACGACCCGATCTACGTCCAGGCCATCCAGAACCACGGGATGCAATCCGGGTCACGGACCTCGCACCTGAACCTTGAGCTGTACGCCATTCCGCAGACGCCCCACCGGGTCGCGGAGGAGATCGGCGGCGCGGCGCGGCACATGATCAGCCGCCGCTCGTGCGCCTGGTGCACGATGGCCGAGGCAGAGGAGGCGGCCGGCACGCGGCTGGTTCTCGCCGACGAGCGATTCGTGGTCTTCGCGCCGGCGGCCAGCCGCTCCGCGTTCGAGCTGTGGGTCATTCCCCGGGAGCACGCAGCCGACTTCACCGAGGTCGATGACGAGGCTGTGGGGGCGTGCCGCGCCACGCTCCAGCGGGCGCTCGGCTCGTTGGCCGCGCTCGGAGACCCGCCGTACAACCTGTTCCTCCACACCGCACCGGCTGGCGAGCGGCTCGACCAGACCTACCACTGGCACTGGGAGCTCCACCCTCGGCTGCGGACGATTGCCGGGCTCGAGCGGGCGACGGCCCTCGCGGTGAACCCCGCCGCGCCGGAGTTCGCGGCCGAGATCCTCCGCGACCACCTGGCCGGCGTCGTCCGCTGAAAGCTCAGCCGCAGCCGGCCTGGCCCCACGAACTCGCCGTTGACGGGTCCGGGGCCGGCATCGGTATACTCGCCGTCCAAGTCCGAAGTGCCCCTTTAACGTGGTCCGGAGAGGCCGCCAAGGAGCCGATGCCCATGCCATCCGAGCGCCGCATCCTCGACGCCGACGACCTCCGCCGGTCCCTGGTCCGGATCGCCCATGAGATCGTCGAGGGTCATGGCGGGACCGATGACCTGGTCCTCGTCGGGCTGCGAACGCGCGGCCACCCCCTCGCCGAGCGCCTTGCCAACCTCATCGAGGAGCACGAGCAGGTCCGGCTGCCCGTGGGCTCGCTGGACATCACCTTCTACCGCGACGACCTGACCCGGCTGGCCCACGCCCCGATCGTGAAGCGCTCCGACCTGGGACCGGATGTCACCGACCGCACGGTCGTGCTGGTGGACGACGTGCTCTACACCGGGCGCACCATTCGCGCCGCGCTCGACGCCCTGACCGACCACGGTCGCCCCCGTGCCGTCCGGCTGGCGGTCGTCATCGACCGAGGGCACCGCGAGCTGCCGATCCGCCCCGATTACGTGGGCAAGAACCTCCCGACCAGTGCCGATGAGGTTGTCCACGTCCGATTGGTGGAGACCGATGGCACCGACGAGGTGGTCCTGACCCGGGCCGAGGTGCCGGTCGCATGACGATCAGCCGGCCCGCGGTGTGGACCCGACGCCACCTTCTCGACGTCGACGAGCTGTCGCGGTCCGATCTCGATGGCGTGCTCGACCTGGCCACGGAGCTGCGGGCGCGGCGGGAGGCGGCCGAGCTGCCCGATCCGCTGCGGGGCGTGGCAGTGGGCCTGGCCTTCTACGAGGCCTCGACCCGGACGAGGGTGTCGTTCGAGCTCGCCGCTCGTGAGCTGGGGGCGACTGTGACGGAC
>DASTEQ010000037.1:0-5159 GCA_035709505.1 Candidatus Limnocylindria bacterium | reverse complement strand
CATGAAGTTGGTCACGATGAACCCCTGCGCGGCGAGCTTCGGCGGCAGGCCCGGGAACGCGGCGAGCATGACCTCGATCTGGCCGAGCTGGCTCATGTCCAGGTCGTTGACCTGGATGAACGCCACGATGGCGGTCGGAATCGCGGCGAAAATCACCGCCGGGGCGGCGACGACGCCAAGGAGAAGCTTGTTCGAGGCGATCTCACGCCACTCCTTGCCAAAGACGGTGGCGACCACGTCAAACCGCACGAGCGACCTCCGCGTCCCGTTCCACAGCGTCGCTGACGAGATCGAGGTACACCTGTTCGAGGCTCGCCACCTCTTCGGACACGGCCAGCACCCGAGCCCCGTGGCTGACCAGCGCGCGGACGAGATCCGGCGTGTCCTGCCGCGGCTCCGCCAGCTCGATCCACAGGTCTCGCTCCTCGGCGCGGACCGCGCGGACGAAGGGGAGGGGACGGACGAGCCCGGCCAGGGCCGTCGCGTCCACCGGCCCGCCGTCGAGCGCGACCCGGGTCGTGGCTGGGCGCACGCGACGCCGCAGCTCGGCCGGCGTCCCCTCAGCCATGAGGCGGGCGTTGAGGATGCCGATCCGGTCGCACAGGCGCTCGGCCTCATCGAGGTTGTGGGTGCACAGCAGGATGGACCGTCCGGCCTCGCGCAGTCCGGCGATGACCTCGCGGATGGACTTCGCGGCCTCGGGGTCGAGTCCGCTGGTCGGCTCGTCGAGGTAGATCACTCGCGGCTCGTGGAGCAGGGCGCGGGCGATGGCCACTCGCTGGCGCATCCCCTTCGAGAAGCTGCCGACACGTCGGTCCGCGGCGTCCGTGAGCCCGACCACCGCCAGGTAGCGATCCACTGCCGCCCGCAGGGCGGCATCGGTCAGGCCGTACAGGCGGCCGTAGTAGGCCAGGTTCTGGCGCGCGGTCAGGCGGTCGTGGAGGCCCGGGCTCTCGGTCAGGATGCCGGTCAGGGCGCGGATCCGTTGGGTGTCCTGCCCCAGCCGGAGGCCGGCGATGTCTGCCGAGCCCGCGCTCGGGGCGATGAGCCCGGCGAGGATGCGGATGGTGGTCGTCTTGCCTGCGCCATTGGGCCCGAGCAGGCCATAGATCTCCCCCGCTGGCACGGTGAACGACAAGTCCCGGACCGCGGTGACCGTCCGGAACCGGCGCTCGAGCCCTGCGACCGAGATCACGACTGGTCGATGCTAGCAGCCGCCGAGCGCGGGGCCGGAAGCGGCCCGATGGGGTCGCCGGCGTGGCAAGATCGGCCCATGGAGGAGCGGACCGTCTCGACGCGCCGTGTCTTCGAGGGTCGGCTGCTGACCGTTCGGGTCGACGAGGTGGAGATGGCCGATGGGCGGCCGGCCAGCCGCGAGATCATCGAGCACCCCGGGGCGGTGGGAATCGTCGCCTGGGACGGCGAGCGGATGGCGATGGTCCGCCAGTGGCGACAGGCCGCAGGCCGCGACACGCTGGAGATCCCTGCCGGCACCCGCGATCCTGGCGAGGAACCGCACGAGACCGCGGCCCGCGAGCTGGCCGAGGAGTGCGGGGTGACGGCTGCGACCTGGGAGGCGGGCCCCGGCTTCTGGACCGCGCCCGGCTTCTGCACCGAGTACCTCACCCTGTGGCTCGCCACCGACCTCCGTCCTGCAAGGGCGTCCGGGCCGGAGGACGAGGCGCTGGAGCTGGAATGGCTCAGCCTCGATGCGGCGCTGGAAGCGGTGGCGGATGGCGTGGTCAGCGATGCGAAGTCGCTGGTCGCTCTCTACTGGTTCGCGCGCCGGATGGGCCGCGCCTAGCCGAGGTCCAGCCGCTGCAGCCGGGGATTCTCGGTTCGTCCCGGGATCCGGCCGCGCTTCGCGATCGGCCGGCCGTCGATCTCCTTCAGGTCCCCGGTGAAATCGATCGGGCTGGCGTCCGAGATCGCGGACCCCACCGCGAACGAGTCGACCGGCGCCCCGGCCTCCTTGAACGCACCGATGCGTTCCGCGTCCAGCCCGCCGGAAACGACGATCTTCACATGGTCATGCCCGGCCAGGTCGAGGCGGGCACGAACCTCCTTGACGAGGTCCGGCGTGACCCGTCCCCGCTCCGACGGCGTGTCGAGACGGACACCCCACAGCCGCTTGCCGAGTGCCTCCGCCACGCGGAGCGACTCCTCCGCCTCGTCTTTGAAGGTATCGACCAGGACGATGCGCGGCACGTCGGGGTCGATGTGCCGGTCGAACGCCTCCGCCGCTCGCACCGTGTCCCCGAAGATCAGGACCAGGGCGTGGGGCATGGTCCCGGTCGGGGACAGCCCTGCCATCCGCGCTCCGGCCGGGGTGGAGGCGCCGATGCAGCCGCCGACCACACTCGCGTAGTCCATCTGGTCGGCGACGCTGGGGTGGACGTGGCGGGCACCGAAGCCGATGACCGGGATGGGCGAAGCGGCGTCCACGATGTGGCGGGCGGCCGTCGCCCAGCCGGAGCACTGGGCCAGGGTGCCGAGCACGGCGGTCTCGTACAGGCCGAACGCCGAGTAGCGGGCCTCGATCCGCATGACGACCTCCTTCGACTCGAAGGGATCGCCGTCGGACAGCGACTCGACCACCGGCGCCGGCTCGTGGCCGTTGCCCGGGCCAAGGACCCTGCCGAGGAACTCGTGGACCTCGGCGGCGCCGCACAGGATGCCGGCGTCGCGGGAGAAGACCTCCATCAGCACCACCGGGTCGAGGTGCTCCGCCCGGAGGATCGCCTGGGCACGTTCGAAGTAGACGTCCGCGGTCTGGCCGGCCAGGACCTCATCGGTCGCGCCGAACCGCCCGACCGCGTCCTTCCCGGTCATGGCTCGGGAGTGTAGTCGGTCCTCGTTCGTCGGCGGCGCATCGCCACCGAGATGAGCAGGACGACGACGCCAAGCGCAACCAGCACCCCGAGCAGGCGGACGAGACCGCCCGCTGTCGCGGTCGCCAGGTCCTGGTTGAGCCCCGCGAGCTCGTCGGCCGCCACCCGCAGGTCGCCGGCAGCGAACGCGGTGGCAGCGGTGGAAAGGCGCTCTTCGGGACCCGGCCCGAGGAGGAGCCCGATCCTGGCTATCGGGTCCAACCGCCCGTCGATCGACGCCGCCGCCTCGGCGTGGGCGTCGACCACCGCCCGCTCGGCATCGATCTCGGCCCATGCGTCGGAGCCTCCGCCGTGGGTGCGGTAAGCGGCGGCCAGCCGATCCGGCGCAGTGAGCTCCGCTGCCTCGATCTCACCGAGGAGGGCGTCCCGCCCCACCAGCCACGCCCCGGCGTCCGCGATCAGGCTCTCCGCCTCGGCGAACTGCCAGCCGACCATCGCCGCCCGGACGGGATCGGGATCGCCCCAGTCCCCGGCCGCCAGGAGGAGGCCGTCATACGCGGCCCGGGCGGTCGTCCGCGCCGTCAGCTCCGCCGCGGCGCCTTCGCCGAGGAGCGGACCAGCGAGCGCCTCGACGATTGGCTCGGTGGTGACGGCGTCCAGGTGATCGAGGTACGCGCGCGTCGTCACCGGGACCGGCTCCACCGCCGCCTCGCCCATGAGCGTTGTCCCGGCCGACGGGTCGTAGCCGTCGACGCCGGCCGCCATTCGGCGCACCGCCTCGCGGAGGCCTTCGACACCCGCCATCGAGGCGGCCTGGTTGGTCAGCGCCCACGACGCGGCCTGGGCCCAGCCCTCGGCCGCGGCTGAGCGTTCGCTGGCATCCCATTCGGCCAGGGGGAACGCGTTTGCGGCGAGGCTGGACGCGACGGCTGCCGGATCATGCGGCAGGGCGATCTCGAGCTCCGCCGACACCGAGGCCGCCGCCCACGAGGCGAGTCCCTCAAGCAGCCAGCGGTCACCAGTCAGGCTCTCGCCGGCCCAGACGTGGGCGACCTGGTGCAGCGCGGTGAACGGTGGCTCGGTAAAGCCAACCACGATCCCATCCTTGTCGGTCGGGACGTCCGGCCCGCCGGCGGTGACCGTTTCGGTGATCACGAGGGGGCCATGGGCCGGGTACGGCACCCCGAACGCCGCTTCCAGCCGGGGCAGGGCGTCAGCGACGAGATCGAGCATCGCCGTTCCCCACTCGGGGTCGTCCACCCAGTGGCGGACCTGGAGATCGGCCGTCCCCCCGGTCAGCGGAATCGCACGCTGGAGCGTTTCGTAGTCGGGTTCCCGTGTGGCCCCGATGTTGGCCAGCCAATGCGTCGGGTCGGCGATCGTCCCGCTGGTGAGCACCGCCGTGTCGCCGTCCACCTCGGCATCCAGCTCGTCGCCGTCCACGCGGACCTCATAGTCCGCCGCCAGCTCGACCCGGACCTCGCTCTGGGTGCCAAATCCCCAGGCCGGGAAGCTGACCAGGTGCTGGCCAACGCGGAGACCGGGATCGCCGTCGCGCAGCTCGTAGGCGAGCTGGAGCGTTGCCGTCTTCCCGTACTGGACCGGAGCGCGGGGCGTGATGGTCGCTACGTTGACCCCGCCGCTGGCGGCGACGCTGACGGTCAACGCGCCGCTCCCGTCGCCGGCCGAGACCGCCGCCGCATGATCGTGAATCGCGAGACGAATGGTGTTGAACACGCTCACCTGGCCGGCCGGCGCGGCGAACGTGTTGGTGAAGGCGATATCGACCACGACCACGACCTTCTCGGCGGCGTCATCGACCACGGACCGGGCGCTGGTGACCATCGTGTACTCGGCGCCGGCCACGCCCCCCGGTGCGGACAGGGCCCCGAGCACGAGGGCGACGAGCAGCGCCAGGCGCGCGCGCCGCCGCCTCATCGGTCCCCCCCCTCGTCAGCCGGCCAGTCCGGGAGCGTCGACTCCACCTCGGATCGGTATCGGTCCATGAGCTGGGGGTTCCGACTCACCCGACCCGCCCAGTCCGGGAGCCGGCCGCGATCTGCGATGGCGGGAGCGGTCTCCTGGACGAGCCGATCGGCAACCACGACCATCCGGGTCAGGGCACGCCCAAGCTCGTCCCGATCAACCGCGGCTGGCGGGAGCTCGGTGATGAGCATCGGTCGGTCCTCCTCGGTCACCGCGAACTTCACGAATGGATACTCGGCGTTCGCACCCAGCAGCCGAAGCAGCGTCCGCCGGGGCAGCTCCATGGCGTCTAGACCGTAGTAGCCCCACAGGTGGAGGCCCATCCCCGCGGCCCACGCGATC
>DASTEQ010000036.1:0-15780 GCA_035709505.1 Candidatus Limnocylindria bacterium | reverse complement strand
GAGCTTCGAGTACCAGTGGGTCGACATCACCGGGCTGGCCGGCGGCACCTACACCCTGACCGCCACCGTCGATCAGCCGAATGACTTCCTCGAGACCGATGACACCGACAACTGCACCACCTCCCGGATCCAGATCCCGGCTGCCGGGGAGGGGCAGATCATCGTGGTCGAGGACAACCAGGTGCCCTGCAGCACCTAGCCCCTGCCCTCACGCCATCAGGGCGGCGTGGACGGACTGCGCGGCCTGTGCCGCAAAGCCAACCGGGACTTCGGCCCACACTACGCGCAGACCGCCCTCGTCAAACGAGCCCTCGCCGTGGGCGGGAAGCGGCAGCAGCTCCGGCATTCGGTCCGCGGGCCCCACGAGGCTGATCCGGGCAATCCGTTCCTTCCGGTCGACGGCCAGGATCATCGCGTCCCTCGCGTCCCGCGCAGGACGTGGCACGACCTCGGTCGCCGGCGCCCCGCCGTCCACCGAGCGCACGATCATCCGCAGACGCCCACGGCGCGCCCGCCGGACCGCGACCGGGTGGACCACCTCCGCCCCCAGCTCCCCGAGCAGCTCGAGCTGGAGCGCGCTGACCGCGGGCAGCAGCCGCGCCGACGGGACGAGGTGCGGATCCGCCTCCCATACGCCGCCGACGTCCTTGAACAGCTCGCATCGATCCGCCCGCAGGGCCACCGCCAGCGCCACCGCCGACAGGTCCGTCCCGCCTCGGCCGAGGGTGGTCAGCTCCCCGTGGGCCCCGATTCCCTGGAAGCCGGCCACCACCGGAACGAGGCCGTCCGCCACCGCCAGGCGCAGGGGCCGCGAGTAGACGCGCCGCACCGCCGCACCGAGGTGAGCGGCGGCGGTCCGGATGCCGGCCTCTGCCCCGCTGAACGAGCGGGCAGGCAGGCCCTGGGCCTCAAGGCCCAGGGCGAAGAGCGCGGCCGACAGGGCCTCTCCGGTGGCCAACGCCCGGTCCGTCTCGCGCGCCAGGGACGAGTCCGGGGCGTGCGCCCCGTCCCCGCGCAGAGACGCGCCGCCGTCGGGCAGGAGCACGGCCGCCGACGACAGGATCGCGTCGGTCACGCCCTCGAAGGCGGAGACCACGACCACCGGGCGCAGCCCCGCCGCCCGCTGGCCGACGACAACCGTTACCGCGGCGGCGATGTCCTCCGGCCGGGTCAGCACCGACCCGCCGAACTTGTCGACCACGATCGGCCCCGGGCTGCTCATGGCGCGGACTCTAGACGACCGACCGATGGGCAGGCGGTACCCTCGCCGGGTGCCTGCCCTCGCCTCCGAGCCCGCCGTGGGCTCGGTCCGACGCCGGATCCTCGCCTGGTATGCCGCCGATCATCGAGAGCTGCCGTTCCGCCGGAGCCGCGACCGGTGGCCCGTGCTCGTCGCGGAGGTCATGCTCCAGCAGACCCAGGCGGCGCGGATTGCGGAGCGCTTCGACGCGTTCATGGACCGATTTCCGTCGGCGGCGACGATGGCGGCCGCGACACCGGCCGATGTCATCGCCGCGTGGAGCGGACTTGGCTACAACCGCCGGGCCCTCAACCTCCACGCGGCCGCCACCGAGATCACCCGTTCCGGCTGGCCGGCGACGGTCGAAGGCCTGGAACGCCTGCCGGGGATCGGTCCCTACTCCGCCCGAGCCGTTGCCTCGATCGCGCTGGGCCAGCCGGTCGGGGCGGTGGACACCAACGTCCGGCGCTGGCTCGTCCGCCGATTCGCGGCCGAACCAGGAGATGCCCGTGCGCTGCAGGATCTGGCAGACAGCCTCGCAGTCTCGGGCCGACCGAACCGCGAGCAGGCGGGGACCTGGACCCACGCAACGATGGAATTCGGGGCCCGGATTTGCTCGGCCCGGTCGCCGCGCTGCGACCTCTGTCCCGTGGCGCGAGGGTGCCCCTCACGCGCAAACCCGGCGCGCGTCCCCGTCCCCCGCCAGAACGGCGCCACGGCCACCACGCGGGCGGCTCGCGGCGCTCTGCTCCGGGCGTTGGCCGCGGCGCCCGGTCATCGGCTTAGCCAGGCGCAGGCGCGCCGTCTCGTGGGTGGGACCGTAGACGCTGCCGATTACGAGGCCCTTACCGAGGGATTAGCGCGAGACGGCCTTCTCCACCGCTCGGGCCGGAGCCTCGTCCTCGGCCCCGGTTAGGTCCTCAGCCTCGGTGGAGTCATCGGCCGAAGACGGCGTGGCCCACCCGTCTTTGGCGGGGAAGGCGCGCATCAGTCGCCGCAGGAGGCGGTGCAGCTCATCGCGCTCGGGTTCGGTCAGGATGCCCGCGAACAGGGATTCGGTCTGAGCCTGCGAGCCTACCGTCTTGTCCCACGCCGCATGACCCGCCTCGGTGGGCTCGATCAGCGTTCCTCGGCGGTCGCTCGGGTCGGGGAGGCGCCGGATGAGCCCGGCCTCCTCGGCGCGGTCGAGGCGGTTCGTCATCGCGCCGGCGGAGAGGTGCATGTCCTCTGCAAGCTGACCGGGGGTCCGCCGGTACGGCGGGCCAAAGCTCCGCAGCTTGCCGAGCAGGTGGTAGAAGCGGGGCTCGAGGCCGTACTCCTCGAGGGTGTGATCCATGGACTGGTTGAACTTCTTGGCCAGGAACTGGATGCGCTCGACGATGCCTTCGGTCAGGGGGTCGAGGTCCGGAACCTCCCGCGCCCAGACGAGCAGCATGTCGTCGAGGCGGTCGCGTTCCTCTGCAGGTGTCGTCATGGCGACAGTATCGGTGTCAATTCCGTTCCATGTCAAGACTTTTGTCATCGAATTGCTTGACATCGAACTACTTTCCCCATAGACTGCCGCCGTTAGTTCGATCTCGAAGTTCTTTCCACGATCCCAGGAGCCACGCGACATGTTCGGAATGATGCCCATCACATCAATGGAGCTCGAAGCGGAACGACGCCGCGAGCTCGCCACCTCGTGGAAGCCGGTCCGCACCGTCAAGCCGGACGGCTACCGCGAACCCCGGCCGATGGTCGTGTCTCTCCGCCGCCTGGTCGGCTCCCTGACCCGGGTATCCCCGGCCGGGTGGGAGGACGTCCGCACCTAGGCCATCGCACATGCCCCATCCGGGAGGGGCGCGCGGCTCGGGATCCGCGCGCTGCCCGGATACAATCCGGCGGTGAGTCGAGCCACCGCCCGCCTGAAGATCGCAGTCGGGGACCCGATTCCCTCCATCGGCCTGCGTGCCACTGATGGCTACCTGCTGAACCTCCGCTCGTGGGTCGGGAAATCACCGGTGGCCCACCTGTTCTTCTCCGGCCCGACTCTGACCGGCGCCGCGCGCACCGCTGCGGAGGGCGTGGCCCGTGCCGTCGGCGCTGACGCGCTGCGGCTGGACGCGGCCGGTGTGGCGATCACCGGGATCACGACCGACAACGAGCGCCAACAGGCCGAGTTCGTTACCGCCCTGGAGCTGCCGTTCCTCCTGCTCAGCGACGAGCGCAAAATCGCGTCCGAGGCGCTGGGCATCCCGCTCGTCGAGCGGCGCGGCAGCACGAACGTCGCCTCTCCGGTCCTGGTCGCCGTCGACGAAACAGGCCTCGTGCGCGGGATTTACCACGATCCCGACCCGCGCATGGTGGGGGCCATCGTCCTCGAGATCTTCCGAGAGCCCCTGCCGGCCTAGACCGATGCTGGCCGTCCGGACGTATGCCGCCGGCGAGCCACTGCGGCTGGAGGATGTCCCCGTACCCGCCCCGCGCGGGACCGAGGTCCTCGTCCGAGTCGCCGGGGCGGGGGTCTGCCATACCGATCTCCACATCGCTCGGACCGATCGAATCCGGGTCGACCGACCGATCACGCTTGGCCACGAAGTCGCCGGATGGATCGCGGGCATGGGCGCCGATGCGGGCGCTTCGCTGCGCAAGGCGCGGCTGAAGGAGGATGAGCCGGTCGTCGTCGCGGGCGGCTGGGGCTGCGGTGAGTGCGCGGAGTGCCGTCGCGGCGAAGAGCAGCGCTGTGAGCAAAGCCGCGCGCCCGGGTTCCAGGTCGACGGCGGATACGCCGAGTACCTGCTCGTGCCTCACCCCCGGCACCTGGTGGGGCTCGGCAAGCTGGACCCGGTGGAGGCCGCTCCCCTGGCAGATGCCGGCCTGACCTCGTTCCGCGCCGTGCGCCGGGCCGCGCCGTGGCTCGCCGAAGGGTCACGAGCGCTGTTGATCGGTCTCGGTGGTGTCGGCCAGTTCGCGCTCCAGTTCATCCGGCGCCTGCCAGAGGTCATCATCGGTGTGCGCGAGATCGACCCGGACAAGGTGCAGGCCGCGGGCGAGCTGGGAGCGGACGTGGCGTTTCTGTCCGGGGAGGAGGACCTCATCTTCACCGGGCTGGGCGGTCCGGCCCAGGTCGTCTTCGACTTCGTCGGGTCCGACGAGACGCTGGCCCTCGCCACGCGCTTCGTGGCGCCAGGGGGGCTGGTGTCCCTGGTCGGCGAGGCCGGTGGCGAGCTCACGTTTGCCTTCGAGGCGCTTCCCGCGGAGGCGTCGCTGACCACGACCTCGTGGGGATCGCACGATGACCTGCGCGACGTCGTCCAGCTCGCCCGTCGCCACAGCCTGCGCTGGACGGTGGACCGCATGCCGCTGGCCGAGGCGGCGGCCGCCCACGACCGCCTCGCCGCCGGCCGGGTCCCCGGCCGACTGGTGCTGGTGCCCTAGGACCCGGAATTCGGAGGCTGGCCCTCTACGCCAAGCCGGGCAAGCGCCTCGCGTGCCTGTCGGGCGCCCACCAGGTGCTCCTTCCTTTCGTAAAGGTCGAGCGCAACCCTGAGCTCCTGCGCCGCCTCTTCCGGACGGCCGGCGAGTCGAAGGACTTCCGCCAGGTCGAAATGCGCGTCGGCGACCTGGTCCAGGTTGTCCGAGTCGCCCCAGATCTCCAGGGACTGGTGAGCCTTCGCCTCGGCCTCGTCGAACTGGCCGCGACGGGCGAGCACCCGCGCCCACGTACCGAAGGCAGGCCCGGCAGCTGCCGGGTCGCGAGCGTCCCCGCTCTCGATTGCGACACGCGCCCAGCGCTCGGCTTCCTCGTCGCGACCGAGTTCCAGGTAGGCCTGGGCCATGTAGGCGGCCGTCGTGTTCGCAAAGCCGGCATGTCCCAGCGCCATCAGCCCGTCGAAGGAGCTGTGACCAAGCTGAACCGCGCCCTCGGCATCACCCGCAAGCAGCCGCGAAGGACCGTGGAAGTGACCCGTCACGGAGGCCAGCAGTAACGGGTCGCCGAGATCTTCACTGATCTGCCTGGCCTTCTCGAAGGCCGCCTCGGATTCAACGAATAGTTCGCGCTGGGCGAGCGTGGCCGCCCGGTGCCGGGTGAGCCGGAGCACGAGGAAGAGGGACGTGGGACCGCGCGCCAGCTCGTCGTCGGCCATCGCCAGCACGGTGCTGGTCGGCGTTGGGCCCCAGTAGGCAAACGCCGATATCCAGCTCGCGATCTCCTCGAGTAGTCGCCTGGGCAGACCGGGCGTGGCGAGGACATTCCGGGCAAGGTCGATGCCCGCTTGAGCCTGTCCCACCCAGAAGTGGTACTTCGCGAGCTCCAAGCCCGCCCTCGCTGCTGGGGCCGGGTCGCCGCCCAGCTCCAGAAGGCGCTTGTAGATCGCCTCAGCCTCGGGCACGACCTCCTCGAGCGGCTCTGCCATGGACGCTCGGAGATGCAGCCGATGCGCCTCGGCGAGCGTGGCGCTGCGCTCGTCGCCGAGCGCCTCGGCGCGAGCCCGGACGTCGAGCAGGAATGCATTCGACTCAGAGACCGGAGCGGCGCGCACGAGGGCCTCCCCGAGCTGCAACCGCCAGGGTAGGGCCGCGGCCTCATCCCCTTCCACTATGGCCAAGGCTCGCCGGAAGGTGCTGGCCGCAGCATCCATGTCAGACCGATTCATCGCATCCGCGCCCGCTCGGCCCAGCAGGTCGATCGCGCGTAGCTCGAGCTCGGGCAGGGCCGGATCGGCCGGATCGAGGTCCCGTCGGTATCGAGCGGCCTGCTCGAGGTGGTACGCGAGGATCGGCCGGTACTCGTCCACGCGGTCGCCGAGGGCCGCCTCGAGCCAATCGGCGAATCGTTCGTGGAGATCGGCACGGCTCTGCTTGGCGATCGCCTGATACGCGGCGTCGCGGATGAGCTGATGCCGGAAGCGGAATGCCTCGCGGCCAGCCAGCTCGGCCCTGTCGGGAGCGACGAACTCACGGCGGGTCAGGGTCATGAGGCTACTGCCTACGTTGTCGCGCATAGTTTCAGGGGCCAGCGCGGCGACCGCATCTCGGTGGAAGACCGTCCCCTCCACCGCGCCCCGCTCGAGGACGGCCCGCTCCGCACCGGCCAATCCGTCGAGGCGGGCGGCGAGGAGGGCCTGGATCGTCGGCGGCACCGCGAGCGACGCGAGATCCTGGCCGGCGGTCCACCCTCCGTCGGTACGTGTCAACGCGCCCTCGTCGATGAGCATCTCGAGCAGCTCCTCAACGAACAGCGGGTTGCCCTCGGCCGCGGTTCGGATCCGATCGAACACGGTCGGCGGCAGCTCTGCCTGGCCGAGGAGGTTGTCGATCAGCTGTGCCGTCTCCGCCGCATCGAGCGGTTCGAGGGAGATGATCGTGGCTGACCGCTTGCCTCCGCCCCAGGCCGGTCGCGTGTCGAGGAGCTCCTGTCGCGCGAGGACGATGAGCAGGATGGGTGCGTCGCGAGACCAATCCGCGATGTTTTCGATGAGGTCGAGGAGCGCGGGCTCCGCCCACTGCAGGTCATCGAGGACGACGACAAGGGGCTGGTCGGCGGCAAGCGCCTCGAGGAACGAGCGGATGGCCCACGGGACTTCGTCGGGCGCCTGATCGCCGCCAACCAAGCCGATCGCCTGAGCGACCCGCAGCGCGATCCGATCGGCGTCGGGCGCTTCGCCAATGCGTGCCCTTATCTTGGCCAGGTCGGCATCGGGGTCAGGCGAGGCGGAGTCGATCGCGGTCGCGCCGCGGACGATGTCCCCGATCGGCCAGTACGTGATGCCCTCGCCATAGGAAAGGCACCGCCCGCGAAGAACCGTGACCTGGTCCCCCAGCGAACGGATGAACTCGTTCACGAGCCGCGACTTCCCGACGCCGGCGGCTCCAAGGATGGTGAACAGGTGGCAGACCCGCTGATCGCGGACTTCGGCGAACGCCTCATCGAGCAGTCGCTGGGGGCGTGCCCGGCCGATCATCGGTGAGTCCAGCCGACGCTCGTGCCCGGCGGCCGATCGGTCGACCACGAGGAGGCGGAAGGCTTCGATGGGTGCCTGGCGACCCTTCACCGAGAGTTCCCCGAGGGGCTCCACCTCGACCGCATCGCGCACAAGCTGGTGCGTTTCCGCCGTAATGAGGATCTCGCCCGGTTGCGCCGTCTGCTGGAGGCGGGCCGCAACGTTCACCGCGTCCCCGGTGACCAGCCGCTGCCCGGAAGCAGCGTCGCCGGCCACCACCTCGCCGGTGGCAATCCCGGTCCGCCACGCGATCGTCGCCCCGCTCGCAGCGCCGGCCGCGGTCTCCAGGGCCGTGCGGATCTCGGCTGCGGCGCGCACCGCCCGCAGCGCGTCATCCTCGTGCAGGCGCGGGATGCCGAAGACAGCCATCGCAGCGTCACCGATGAACTTCTCGACCACACCACCGTGACGTTCGACGACGGCGCTCACCCGCTCGAACGAGCGGCCGAGGAGGGCGCGCAGCGTCTCCGGGTCGATTTGCTCGCCCAGCGCCGTGGAGCCAACGAGGTCGCAAAACAGGACCGTGACGGTCTTGCGGGATTCGGCTGTCGGAGTCGCCGCCTCGAGGGCGGCGCCGCACGAGAAGCAGAACCGTGCCTCGGCCGGGTTCTCGTTCCCGCAACTCGCGCAGACCCGAGCCGGGCCACTCACGTGGTGCTCAACCATTCGGCGATCCGCTGGCGGGTCTGCTCCGCGGGGAAGGCGGCTCCCTTCTGCTCGTACAGGCCCACGGCTTCCCAGCCGGTGGCGACAGCCGCGTCTCGCTTGCCTGCCCGCCAGAGAACGGTCGCCAGGTCAACCAGACACTCCGCGCGAAGTACGAGGTAGTCGGTAGCACCCATGATCGCCGCACCCTCGCGAGCCAGTGCCTCTGCCTTCTCGTGCCTCCCAAGCAGCGACAGCGCCTTTGCCTTGGCCGCGCGGCCCCCACCCTGCGAGGCGATGTCGTCGCTGGCCGAGGTATCGATGGCGATGTCCGCGATCCGGATAGCCTCGGGAAGGTCGCCAGCATCGGCCAGCGCTCGTGAGAGCTCGACGGCGCTGGTCGACGCGAAGGCCTGATCGCCAAGCGCTACCTTGCCTTCGAACCCGGCCCGATGGTGAGCCACCGCTTCGGCAACATGGCCCCGCCGGGCGGCGATGACCCCGAGGACGCTCTCGGTTTCAGTCACCTGGAACCGATCGCCCAACTCCTCAAACCTCTCCCGGGCCGCGGCGACCTCGAGCTCGGCCTCCTCGAACCGGCCCTGCAAGGCGAGCATCCGGCTGAGTCCCAGGCTGGCCCCGAGACCGGGCAATTCGCGCAGGTTGCCCCGGATTCTCGCAATGGCATCGTCGGTCGGTGTCGGTCCCCACACGGATGCGACGCCCATCATCGTCAGCGCCTCCTTCGCCAACCGCGGGTTGGTGGGGTGGGCGTCGTGGACCGCCTGAGCCCTCCTGCCTGCATCGGCTGCGTGTCCGACACTGAACAGTGCAAATGCGCCCGCGAGCTCCGCGAGCTGGACGCCCTCGACGTCTCCAAGCTCATCGAGTCGGTCGCGGATGCGTTCGGCGTCGGCGACGATGCGGCCGCCCTCGATGGACTCCGTCGAGGACCGGACGATGAGGAGCCCCAGCTCGGCCCGTGCGATTGTTCGCTCATCGGAGGCAGCCCGGGCATCTTCGAGTGCCTCTTCCAGCAGCGTCTGCGCGCGGTGACCTCCCCCGGCGGGGAGGAGCTCGGCGCCCAACCGACCGATCAGCAGGCGGCGACCAGGGTCGGCCCGCGGGAGGAGGGCGATCGCGCGCTCGAGGAGGTCGCTGGTCGCGGCGAAGTCGAGGCGGCCATCGGCCCGGACCGCCGCCTCCCCCAACAGGTGGCCCGCCCGAAGGGCCAGCTCCCTGGCATGAGCATCCGGCGGACCGAGCTCGACCCGGTATTGGTAGGCCTGCTCCAGGTGATAGGCGATGATCTCCTCGTACTCGCCCACTCGGTCGGCGGCCATGCGTTCGAGCCAGCTGGCGAACCGCTCGTGGAGCTCGGAGCGGGTCTGCTTGGCCACGGCCTGGTAGGCCGCGTCCCGGATGAGAAGATGGCGGAACCGGAACGCTTCCTCGCCGACGAACGAGGCATGATCCGGGCGGACGAGCTCCATCCGCATCAGCGAGGCCAACCGGTCACGCACCTGCGGGCGCATCGGCTCAGGCGCCAGCTCGGTCACCGCGCCGCGATGGAAGACCTTGCCCTCGACGGCGGCCCGCTCGATGACCGTCCGCTCCTCTGCGCCCAGCCCGTCGAGGCGTGCGGCCAGCAGCGCCTGGATCGTCGCCGGGATGGCGAGCGAGCGGAGATCCCCGAGCGCCGCCCAGCCATCGCCCGAGTGGACGAGGAAGCCGTCGTCGATGAGCTTGCCGAGGAGCTCTTCGACGAAGAGCGGGTTCCCTTCCGACGCGCGACGGATCTGAGTCCGGACCTCGTCGGGGAGGTCCACCTGGCCGAGGAGCCCCACCACGAGCTCGTCGCTTTCGTCCTCGTTGAGGGGCTCGAGCTGGATGGTCGTGACCCAACGCTTGCCTCCCGCCCAGCCAGGGCGCTTCTCGAGCAGGTCCGGGCGGGCCATGGCGATGAGAAGGATGGGCGCGTCCCGCGTCCAGTCTGCGATGTGGTCGACGAGGTCGAGGAACGTTGGCTCGCCCCAATGGACGTCGTCGAACACGAGAACCAGCGGCCGTCGACGCGCCATGGATTCGAACGTCCGGCGAATGGCCCAGAAGATGTCCTCCGCGGGCGGTTGGCTCTCGACGAGGCCCAGGAGGTGGCCGATGACGGCGATGACGCGGTTCGACTCCGGCTCGTCAGACAGCACGTCCCGCAGGCGCTGGTCCGCGATCTGGGCCGAGTCGGTCTCCGCAATTCCGGCCCCACCTCGGATGGCCTCCACGACCGGCCAATAGGTGATGCCGTGCCCGTAGGCCAGGCACCGACCCATGGCCACCTCGGACTGGTCGCCGAGGGGGGCGATGAACTCCTCGACGACCCGTGACTTGCCGACGCCCGCGGTGCCAAGGACGGTGAACAGGTGGCACACGCGCTCCTCGACCGCCTCCCGGAAGGCATCCTCGAGGAGGCGGAGTGGACGACGGCGACCGACGAGCGGAGCTTCGAGTGGCCTCGCCCGGCGGCCGATCGCGCCAGTCACCGCCACCAGCCTCCATGCGGGGACCGGCTCGGCCTTCCCCTTGAGGGAAAGGGGATCGACGGGCTCCGCGGTCACCTCGTTGCGGATGAGGTCGTAGGTGTCGGCTCCGAGGAGGATCTGGCCGGGTGCTGCGGCCGCTTCGAGGCGAGCGGCCACGTTCACCGCGTCGCCGGTCACGATCCGCTGGCCGGCCGTCGCGTCGCCGGCCACCACCTCCCCGGTGTTGATCCCCATTCGCCACTCGACGCTTGCGCCGCGCTCGGCCTGGATCTCCGAATCCAACGCGACGAGCCGCCCGTGGATCTCGAGCGCCGCCCGGCAAGCACGGAGCGCGTCGTCCTCATGGACGGTCGGGACCCCGAAGACAGCCATGACTGCGTCCCCGATGAACTTCTCGACCGATCCGCCGTGGAACTCGATGACCTCGCGCATGACGTCGAAGTAGCGGGTCATCACGGCTCGGAGCGACTCGGGATCGAGCTGCTCCCCGAGCGCGGTCGAGGACGTCGCGTCGATGAACAGGACCGTGACGACCTTGCGTGACTCTCCGGCGGGAGCGGCTGGCTCTCCGAGCGTGGAGCCGCAGCCATTGCAGAACCGCGAACCGGCCGGGTTCTCCGTTCCGCAGGTGCCGCAGACCACGGGCGCGGCTGACGTCACGCTGCGGCCCTCACGGGATGGTCGTCACGCCGGCGCGGCCGCCCGCAGGCGCTGAATCGCCCCGTCGAGGCGCGCCAGCGTCGCGTCCCGACCGAGCAAGACCATGGATCCGAACAGGGGCGGGGAGACGGGCTTCCCCGTCACCGCCAGCCGGATGGGCCGGAAGAAGTCACCCGCCTTCCAGCCGAGCGCATCAGCCGCCGATCGGGCGGCGGATTCCAGTGGCTCCTCGGACCACGTGGTGCATTCGGCCAGCGCGTCGCGGGCCACGCCGAGCGCCCCGGACACCTCGGACGCCTCGCGGCCCTTCGGGAGCAGGTCATCGGTCGACCACCAGCTCGCGACCACCTCGTCGGTCTCGGCCAGGAAACCGGACAGCTCGCCGGCATCAGTCAGGCGCACCATCCGCTCCTTCAGCAAGGGCACCAGCCGAGCGAGCGTGGTGTCGTCCACTCCGGTGGGCACGAACGGGCGCAGCCGGAGCGCCAGGTCGGCATCGGTCAGCGAGCGGATGTACACCCCGTTCAGGTAGTCGAGCCGGTCCCGGTCGAAGATCGCGCCGGCCTTGTGGACCTGACCGATGTCGAACCGCTCGGCGAGCTCCTCGAGCGAGAAGATCTCCTCCTCGGTGCCCGGGGACCACCCGAGGAAGGCAAGGAAGTTGACCATCGCCTCGGGCAGGTAGCCCTCGGATCGGTACTCGCTCATCCCGGTCTGGGACTTGCGCTTGCTCATCTTCGACCGATCCGGGTTGAGGATCAGCGGGATGTGCCCGAACACCGGCTCCCGGTAACCAAGGGCCCGGATCAGGGCAATGTGCTTGGGGGTGTTCGAGATGTGGTCCTCGCCGCGGATGACGTGAGTGATCTCCATCTGCTCGTCGTCGATCACAACCACGAAGTGGTAGAGCGGCACGCCGCTGGACCGGACGATCACGAAGTCACCCAGCAGGGCGTTGTCGAACTCCACCGGGCCACGGATGAGGTCGTCGAAGCGGACCGTCTCCGGCGGTACCTTGAGGCGGATCACGGGCTTACGGCTCTCGGCGTCGAACCGCGCCCGGTCCGCGTCGGTCAGGCTCAGGCAGCGACCGTTGTAGCGAGGCGCCTCCTTGCGCGTCTCCTGCTCACGGCGGACGGCGTCGAGCTCTTCCGGCGTGCACCAGCAGTGGTAGGCCGCCCCAGTCTGGAGGAGCCGATCCGCCTCGCGGGCGTATCGGTCGAAGCGAAGGCTCTGCCGATACGGTCCGAACGAACCGATGTCCTCGTCGCCGGCATGTTGCGGGCCTTCGTCCCACGTGAGGCCGAGCCAGTGGAGGTTGTCGAGGATGTCGCGCTCGAAGTCGGCGGTGCTCCGCTCGAGATCGGTGTCCTCGATCCGGAGGACGAAGGTGCCGCCCACGTGGCGGGCGAAGAGGTAGTTGTACAGGCTGGTTCGGGCCGTCCCGATGTGGAGCGGCCCCGTGGGACTGGGCGCCATGCGGACGCGGATAGGTCGCGGACTGGAGGGAGGGCTCATCGGTCAGGCGATGGTAGCGCCGACCTCCTCGGGAATGGTCACGTCCCGCTGTTGTCGAGCGAGGCGCGAAGTGCCGCGATCTCGGCCCGCTGGCCCGCCACCTCCGCCCGAATCGCAGCCAGCTCCCGGAGGATGGCGCTCGACGATTCCGCGTCGACATCCGGCGCGCCTTCAGGTGAGCTCTCGGGCTCGTCCGGCGACGGCGAGGAGACCAGCAGGCTGGCCAAAATGCTCGCCAGTGCACCGATGATCCCGATCCCCGCGAACATCACGAAGGCCGCGGTGAGCCGGCCGGCGGCCGTCACCGGGAAGAAGTCGCCGTACCCGACCGTGGTCATGGTGACGATGCCCCACCAGAGCGCGTCACCACCGGTTGTGATGCTCGCGTCGGGCGACTGACTCTCGAACTGGACGATCAGGAGCGTCGCGATCGACAGCGTCATGCCCGCCAGCAGGACGGTGATGAAGGTCGCGTACTGGCTCCGGTTGGCGAGCACGTCCAGGACGAGATCCTTGCCGGCCTGGCCGCGCAGCAGCCGGGTGATCCGGGCCAACCGACTGAGGCGGGCCAGCCGCAACAGACCCCCGACCGGGAAGAATCCGAAGCTCGGCACTGAGCCCAGGAGATCCAGCCAGCCCCGCGCTCCGAGGAAGTACGCGCGCTTTGGCTTCGAGCCAAAGAGGTTCACGGCGAAGTCCAGGAGAAAGATCATGCAGACGACGTTGTCGTAGACGAGCAGCAGGTCGCGCGTGGGCTGGCTGACCGGCAGGAGCAGGAGGACCATCAGGACCAGTGAGAAGACGGTCAGGACCAGGATGAAGATGTTGTAGGCGTTGCCGTGCTGAGCCAGCTCCGGCTTCTCGGCAGTCATCCGTGGTGAACCTCCTCACTCGTGCGAACCCCGGTCGGGCTGGGCGCCATCCGAAGACGGATCGGCCGTGGGCTCGTGGGTTCCGCGATGGTACCTGTCACCACGCCCGATTCGGTGCCGAACAGCGATTCAGGGATGTGTCGGGTCCACACGGGCGAGCGCCACGATTGCCACGATTCACAATACGGCGGTGTTCCTGAGCGGCACCATTCTCAACGTCATCACCGTCCTGCTGGGCACCGGCATCGGTCTGCTGATCGGGCGGCGAATGCCGGACCGGATGGTGGAGAGTCTCGTCACCGGGCTCGGCTTCTTCACGATCCTCATCTCGATCTCGCTCGGACTGCGCCTCTTCACCGACTCGCTGGCCCAGCCCGGGGACGAGCTCGCGGTGCTGGCCGCCATCCTGGCTGGCGTGGCCATCGGGGAAGTGCTGCGCATCCACGACGGGCTCGAGGCGCTTGGGGACCAGTTCCAGCGGAGGCTCGCGCCCGACGCTTCGGGAACCGAGGGTGGGTCACGGGTGTCGGAGGGGTTCGTGACCGCCAGCCTGGTGTTCTGCGTCGGGCCGTTGACCATCCTCGGCTCGCTGCAGAACGGGCTGACCGGTGACGCCCAGCTGCTGGCCATCAAGTCCCTGCTGGATGGAGTGGCGGCCATTGCCTTCGCCGCCGCCCTGGGGTGGGGCGTGGGCCTGTCGGCCATCACCGTTCTCATCGTCCAGGGCGGGATCGCCACTTTTGCCACGCTCCTCGAGCCGTTCTTCGACGAGGTCACGATCCTGGCGATCACCGCCACCGGCGGAATCCTGCTGATGGGAATCGCGCTCCGTCTCCTGGACCTCAAGCCGGTGCGGGTCGCGAACTTCCTGCCCGCTCTCGTCCTCGCCCCGGTCTTCGTCCGCGTCGCCGAGCTCGTGCGAGGCTGGTTGGGCTAAGCCCGGTCGAGGGTGAACGCGGCGCGCACCTCCCCGACGACATCGCCGTGGGACAGGTCGAGGACCGACGGCACGGCGTAGGCCTCCAGCTGACTGAGCTCCACCTCGCCCAGCACCCCGACCTGGCGGAGCGCCTCGCAGGTTGCGGCCGGTCCCGCGCGACGGGCGGCATCGCCATCCTCGACCTTCACTGCCATCCCGAGCGCGCCGGCATCCTCCACGACCCCCTTCAAGGCCCCAACCGAGCGCAGTCCCTCGGCACCCCCCTTGGCCACCAGCCGCCCCGGGGCGGCGCGCATGAGGTCCGTGTCGAACTGGCGCCGCTCGCCGGACACCAGCTCGGGGTGGGCGAGCATCGCGTCGCGAATCCGAGTCAGCGCGCCGCGGAGCGGCACATCGGTCAGCCCGGAAGGGTCCGCCAGGTGGGCGAACGCCCGAGCGATGGCGTGCAGGGGAAGGGCAAAGCTGACGACGCCGCACCCATCGGTCGCCGTCCCGATCCGACCCTTTCGCACCCCGGAGACCGCGGCCACCGCCTCCAGTGAGAGCTGCTGGCACGGGTGGTCGGGCTGCTGGTACCCATCCACGTCCCAGCCGGCGGCCTTGGCGTGGAGCACCATCGCCGCGTGCTTGCCCGAGCAGTTGTGGCGCAGCTCGGTCGGCGGCTCGCCGTCGCGTGCCAGACGCTGGGCTGTCTCGGTGTCGAATGGGGTGTGGGTGCCGCACTGCAGCGCGTCCCGGCTGAGGCCTCCGGTGCGGAGCGCGGCCTGCACGAGCCGGACGTGGCGGTCCTCTCCCGCATGCGACGCGGCCATGACAGCCAGGGTCTGGACCGGATCGGGGAAGTCGTACGCATCGAAGTGCCCCGACGCGACGAACGGGGCCAGCTGGAAGGGCTTGGCCGATGAACGGAGGTAGGTGACCTCGTCGGGATCGCCCAGGTGGGCGAGCAGGTGGCCGTCGACGTCCGCGACGGCGATGGTCCCGCGGTGCCGGGACTCGACCCGATCTCCCCGCGTGACCTCGACGATCAGCGGCGGAGGGCGGGTCTGGTCAGTCGGCGTCGCCGGGACCGGTGGGCTGCCGACTGCTGCCGGCGGCGGCAGGCGTCGGCTCGCTCAGGACGTCGCTCGAGAAGATGCTCGCCTCCGCGGCGGACGCAGCCGCAGCCTTGGCCGAAGCGGCGGACGATCCGCCGCTGGCCTTCGTCGTCGAACCGGAGCTCGACTCGCTGCCGCTAGTCGGGGGCACCGCGACGCCACCCTCCGGCCCGGGCTTGCGGGTCATCGCGACGGACCCCTCGAAGAAGGCCCCTTCCTTGATGACCAGCACCTGGGTCTTGACCTCGCCCTTGACCCGCCCCGTAGAGCCGATCTCGAACCGGCCG
>DASTEQ010000035.1:0-17779 GCA_035709505.1 Candidatus Limnocylindria bacterium | reverse complement strand
CGGTGGGTCGCGGGCGCCGCGATCGGCGAGCTTGAGGTGCCCGAGACGATCGAGGCCCTGATCCGGGCTCGCCTGGACGCCCTGCCCCGCGAGGAGCGGTCCGTGCTGCAGGGCGCATCGGTCATCGGTCGCGTCTTCCAGCGGTCCGCGGTGGCGATGCTGATGGAGGAGCCGGTCGATGCCCAGCTCGAGCAGGCCGTCCTCCGCGACATGGTCAGCGAGGAGCCCGCGGCCGACCCGTCGTACCGGTTCAAGCACATCGTGATCCGGGACGTGGCCTATGGGTCCCTGCCGAAGGCCCGCCGGGCCGCCCTGCACCGACGGACCGTCGAATGGCTGACCGATTGGGCCGGGGACCGGCTGGACGAGTTCGTCGAGATCGAGGCCCACCACCTGGAGCAGGCCGTCTTGCTCCAGGCCGAGTTGGAGGGCGAGGCCGATCCCGTCGTGGTCGACCACGCGGTGGCGGCGCTGAGCCGGGGCACGGCGAAGGCTGCCGCCCGCGACGACCTGCCCGGCGTGATCTCGTTCGCTCGTCGCGCGTTGGCTGTCGCGCCCCCGCGGGCGGAAGCACGACTCGAGATCGAGACGATGCTCCTCGAGGCGCTGTTCGAGAGCGGCGACTATGCCGGCGGCCGGGACCTCGCCTTCTCAGTCGCCGAAAGCGCGGCCGCGGCCGGGCGGCGGGACCTCCGGGGCCGGGCACTGCTGCGGATCGGTGTCGACACCGCCGTGGGCACCGGAGATGAACGCGACCTTCAGCGCGGCGTCGCGATCCTCCACCAGGCACGCGACGAGCTCCGTGCCGCGGGCGACCTCGCCCACGAGTCCGACGTCCTGTACTACCTCGGCTACGGTGGCCTGATCGATGCGAACCTCGAGGCCGCGCTCGCCGCGTGGCAGGAGGCAGCAGCACTCGCGCAGCAGGCCGGTGACGCGGGGCGGGAGATCCGCGCGCTGCAGCGGGTGTCCCACATCCTGTTCGACGCTGGTCGGCGGGACGAAGCCGAGCAGCTCCTGCGTCAGTCGGCGGAGCGGGCGCCCGAGCTGAGCCTCGTCACCCAGGCTCAGGTGTGGAAGTCACAGGGACAGTACCTCACCCGCTACGGCGTGGACATCGAGGCGGGTCGGGAGCTGCTGGAACGTGCCCTGGAAGTCGGGGAGCAGTCCGGAGACTTCGACCTGCGGGTCGGTTCGCTGACCGGCCTGGCGGAGATTGCGGTCGTCACCGGGGACAAGCCCGGGGCGCTGCGCTGGGCAGCGATCCACCTGGACCTGGTCACGGCCCTGGAGCAGGGGTGGATGGTCGCCGCCGCCGAGCATTGGATGGCCCAGGCCATGCTTGCTGCCGGAAACCCGGCCGCAGCCGAGCCCCACGCCCGCCGTGCGGTCGAGTCTGCAACCGGGGACGACGTCTCGATCGCGGCCAACGCCCAGCTCGACGTCGCCCGCGTGCTGGACGCGCTCGGCCGTGAGCCCGAAGCGGAAGCCGCGTTCGCCAAGGCTGGGGAGGCCTTTCGCGACCTGCCCTTCCAGACCGATGTCGCCGGGTTCGACCTGGCCCTGGGCGCATTCCACATCGCCAATGGACGACCCGAAACCGGCGATCCGCTGGTCGCCAAGGCGCGTGCCGCATTCGAGGCCTTTCTCGGTCCGAGGACCCCGTACCTCGGCTTCGCCGACACCGTCGTTGCCGCGGCGACGGCCCGAGCTACCGCGCGTTGACAGCCGTTCAACCCCGGCGTTACGATCGAAACCACCCGATTTGGCACTCTCAGCGGTAGAGTGCTAGCATTCTGATCGAGATATGCCAGAGCGTTCGCAGCAGGCTGCCACCCAAGCCCGCCCGCCGGTCGACCTGACCGAGCGGCAGCGCGCCGTGCTTCGCGCGGTGGTCGAGGACTACGTCCTGAGCGCGGTGCCGGTCGGCTCCCGGGCGCTCGTCCGCCGCTATGGGCTGAACGTGAGCCCGGCCACCATCCGCAGCGCGATGGCCGACCTCGAGGCGCTCGGGCTGCTGACGCACCCACACACGTCCGCCGGACGCGTGCCGTCCGACCTCGGCTACCGCTACTACGTCGAAGCCCTGATGCGCGAGTCGGAGCTCGATCGGGCCGACACGCTCATGATTCGCCACCAGTTCTCGCAGGTGCAGCTCACGTCCAACGACTGGCTCCGCCTGGCCGCCTCGACCCTCGCCGCATCCACGCGCGCGGCCGCGGTCGTGACTCCAGCCCGCTCACGCCGCGCGAAGTTCGCCCATCTCCAACTCGTCGACCTCGCGGATCGGGCGCGGATGGCGGTTGTCGTCCTGACCGACGGCACCGTCGTCGAGCGCCATCTCGATCCCGCCGCGCTGACCCGCGCCGCCGGGGGCCCCGCCAGTCAGGAGGACCTCGACGCCGCTGCGGCTGAGTTGAACGCGGAGCTGACCGGCCTGACCGCTCCACAGGCACGCCGCCGCGGCCGCAAGTTGACCCCACTCGCCGCCCACGTGGCCGGGGCCGTGGCCGAGATGCTGGAAGAGGCGGACGGCACCTCGATCGAGGAGGTCTTCACCGACGGCCTGGCCTACGTCCTCGACCAGCCGGAGTTCGCGGGCGGCACCGCCCTGCGCCCGGTCCTCGAGGTTCTCCAGCACGCCGACTTCCTCGAGCAGCTGCTGCCCATGGTCACGCGACGGGGCGGGGTCCACGTGATCATCGGACGCGAGAACCCGAACGACGCCATGCGTGAGGTTTCTCTGATCTTCGCTCCGTACGGGACGCCGGAGCGGGCACTCGGCCTGCTGGGCGTGCTCGGCCCGACGCGGATGGCCTATCCCCGCGCCATTCCCACGGTCCGCTTCGTGTCGACCGTCCTGAACGACCTGATCGACAGCCACTCGGGCTGGACCCATGACTGACGCCAAGACCACCAAGGAGATGAACGGCAACCCGCGCGAGCGGACGCGAGCCGAGGAGCGCGCCGAGGCCATCACCACGCCGTCGCGCAGCGAGCTCCTCGAGCAGCTGAACGAAGCGGAGGCTGCCCTCGCCCGCACCCGCGAGCAGGCGGACGACAACCTCCGAAACTGGCAGCGCGCGGCGGCCGACTTCTCGAACTACAAGCGCCGGACCGAGGACGAGCGGAAGGCCGTGAACCTCATGGCCAACGCGGTCCTCCTCAGCCGGCTGCTGGCGGTCATCGACGACTTCGACCGGGCCCTGGAATCGGTCCCGGAGGATATCCACGAGGGCTGGCTGGACGGCATCCGGCTCGTCGAGCGCAAGCTGCAGGCCCTGCTCGAAGCCGAAGGGGTGACCCCCATCGAGGCGGTCGGACAGCCATTCGATCCCAACCTTCATGAAGCGGTGGTCCATGAGGACACCACCGAACACCCCGACAACACCGTCATCGGTGAGGTCCAGCGTGGCTACCTGCTCCACGAGCGAGTGCTGCGACCCTCCCTGGTGCGCGTCGCCAACAACCCCGGAAAGTAGGTACGAACGAAACATGGGCAAGATCATCGGTATTGACCTCGGCACCACCAACAGCGTGGTCGCGGTGATGGAGGGCGGCGAGCCCACCGTCATCACCAGCGCGGAAGGCTCGCGGATCACGCCGTCGGTCGTCGGCTTCGCGAAGAGCGGTGAGCGGCTGGTGGGCCAGGTGGCCAAGCGACAGGCCATCACCAACCCGGAGAACACGGTGTTCTCGATCAAGCGCTTCATGGGACGCCGGTGGGACGACCCGGAGGTCCAGCGCTCGAAGGACATGGTGCCCTACACCGTCGAGAAGGATCCGAAGTCGGACGGGATCATCGTGACCCTGGCCAACGGCAAGAGCTACAGCCCGCCGGAGATCAGCGCGATGATCCTCCAGAAGCTGAAGTCCGATGCCGAGGCGTACCTGGGTGAGAAGGTCACCGAGGCGGTCATCACCGTCCCCGCCTACTTTGACGACACCCAGCGCCAGGCGACCAAGGACGCCGGACGGATCGCCGGCCTCGACGTCAAGCGAATCGTGAACGAGCCGACCGCATCGGCCCTGGCCTACGGCCTCGACAAGCAGAAGGAAGAGAAGATCGCCGTCTACGACCTCGGCGGCGGGACGTTCGACATCTCCATCCTCGAGCTGTCCGAGGGCGTGTTCGAGGTCCGCTCCACCAACGGTGACACCCACCTCGGGGGTGACGACTTCGACCAGCGGGTCATCGAGTGGCTCAGCGCTGAGTTCAAGAAGGACCAGGGCATCGACCTGTCCAAGGACCGGATCGCCCTCCAGCGCCTGAAGGAGGCGGCCGAGAAGGCGAAGATCGAGCTGTCGACGACGACCTCGACCGAGGTCAACCTGCCGTTCATCAGCGCCGATGCCGAGGGCCCCAAGCACCTGGTCATGACCCTCACCCGGGCCAAGCTCGAGGACCTCGTCGCCGACCTGGTCAGCCGAAGTGAAGGCCCGGTTCGCCAGGCCCTGACCGATGCCGGCATCAAGCCGTCGGAAATCGATGAGGTCATCCTGGTCGGCGGCCAGACCCGGATGCCCGCGGTCGTGGAAGCGGTCAAGAAGATGTTCGCCGGCAAGGAGCCGCACAAGGGGGTCAACCCCGACGAGGTCGTCGCGGTAGGCGCCGCCATCCAGGCCGGCGTCCTGGGCGGCGAGGTGAAGGACGTCCTGCTTCTCGACGTCACTCCGCTGTCGCTCGGGATCGAGACCCTCGGCGGCGTGGCGACGAAGATGATCAACCGCAACACGACCATCCCGACCTCGCACACCCAGATTTTCTCGACCGCGTCGGACAACCAGCCGAGCGTCGACATCGTCGTCCTGCAGGGCGAGCGGGAAATGGCGGCCGACAACAAGAAGCTCGCCACCTTCCGGCTCGATGGCATTCCCCCGGCTCCCCGGGGCGTGCCCCAGATCGAGGTCACCTTCGACATCGACGCCAACGGCATCCTGAACGTGGCGGCCAAGGACAAGGCCACGAACAAGGAGCAGAAGGTCGCGATCACGGCATCCTCGATGCTGGCCAAGGAGGACGTGGACCAGATGGTCCGCGACGCGGCCGAGCATGCCGAAGAGGATCGCCAGCGACGCCACGAGGCGGAGTCCCGCAACGAGGCGGATGCGCTCACCTTCCAGGCCGAGCGCCTGCTGAAGGACCTCGAGGACAAGATTTCGGACACCGATAAGGCCGAGATCGAGACCAAGGTTGCCGCCGTGCGCGAGGCGCTGGCCGGGACCGATGCGGGTGCGATCGACTCGACCAAGCAGCAGCTGGCCGAGACCCTCCAGCGGGTCGGGGCCCAGGCCTACGCCGAAGCTCCCGCTTCCGAGGGTCCGACTGATGGCACCAGCGGTAACGGAGCCGCGCCCGAGGGCGAGGCCGCCGAGGGTGAGGCAGAGGAAGAGACAATCGAGGGGGAGTACAAGGAGGTCTAGCGGCCTTCTGAGACCCGGGATAGGGCCGGGCGCCCGCTCCCTCGTCGGCTTCCGCGACGAACTCGGGGGCCGGTCGCCCGGCCCTTCGCATATTGGGAAGCGCCCATACTTCGCAACCGTGAGGTCCTCGGTCGCGTTCCTGTTCGACGTCGACAACACGCTGCTCGACAACGATCGGGTGAAGGCGGAGCTGGCCGAGGGGATCGACAACGCCATGGGAGAGGCCGCCGGCGCCAGGTTCTGGGCGATCTACGAGGACGTCCGGCGGATGCGGGACTACGTGGACTATCCACGCACGCTGGAGCGGTTTCGGGAGGTCTTCCCGCGTGATGCGGGGTTTCCGGCCGTGGCCGAGCTGGTGCTCGGCTACCCGTATCGGTCTGCGCTCTATCCCGGCGCGTTGGAGGTCCTCGCCCGGGTCCAGACCATCGGTCCTGCGGCGATCGTGACCGACGGAGACCCGGTCTACCAGGCCGCGAAGGTCGCCCGGGCCGGGCTGGCCGATGCCGTGGATCGACGGGTGTTCATCTTCGCCCACAAGGAGGCGCACGTCGCCGAGCTCCAGGCGATCGTGCCCGCCGACCGGTACGTCGTATTCGACGACAAGCCCGAGGTGCTGGCCACGGTGAAGCGAGTGGACGACGGGTTCCGGACGGTCCTGGTGCGGCAGGGGCATTACGGCGAAGTCGGGCCGGGTGACGCGCGTCCCGCGCCAGACCTGATCGTCGAGCGGGTCGGGGACGTGATCGATCTCGAGGTGAGTCGCCTGGTGGGGGAGCCCACCGCCGGCTAGCACGTCGTCCGCGCGCTGACAAGGGCCGAACGGCCGGAACCAGAGGCGCCGAGCCCCTCGTCGGCCCGGGGTGAGGCGAGGTTCACTGACGGTGGCAGCGGGGAGTGCTGCTGCATGCGCGGCAGCCCGTTTGCCGGGAGAACCAAGACCACGTGGCCACGGCGAACTGGAGGCGGGTGATCGGACTGCCGGCGCTGCTCCTGCTCGCGGTAGCGTGCGCGAGCCCGGGAGGCGGCGGAGCCGGAACCGTCCGATTCCTCGGGGCATGGGAAGGATCTGAGCTGGATGCCTTCCTCGAGGTGCTGGCTCCGTTCGAGGAACGGACCGGGATCCAGGTCATCTACACCGCAACCCGCGACCTCTCCGGCACGATCACCGATGCACTCGAGCGTGGCGTGCCGCCTGACGTGGCGGGGATTGCCGGCCCGGCCCATATCGAGGAGCTGGCTGCTGCCGGCGCGTTGCGCGACCTGGCCCCGGTCATCGATCTCCAGGTCTACAAGCAGGAAGTCGCGCCGACGTTCATCGAGCTCGGTACCGTCGATGGGCGGCTGGTGGGCGCATTCGGCAAGAGCACGCTCAAGGGTCTCGTCTGGTTCAACCCGGAGAACCTGCAGCGGGGCGTCCCGCACTCGTTCGACGAGCTGCGCCGGATGGCGCAGCCCGAGCTGGCTCGGCCGACTCGCGAGTGGTGCGTGGGCCTGGAATCGCGGGAGTCCTCCGGGTGGCCGGGCACCGACTGGATCGAGCTGTTCCTCATCCACCAGGCGGGGCTGGAGACGTACGACCGGTGGGTCGCGGGCGACCTGAGCTGGACGTCGGATCCGGTTCGGCACGCATTCGAGTCCTTCGGTCAGATCGTGGCCGAGGACGCCGTGTTCGGCGGCGTCGAAGGAGCGCTGACGACGAACTTCGCCGATGCCGGCGACCCGCTCTTCACCGTGCCGCCCGGTTGCCTCCTCCTCCTGCAGGGCAGCTTCATGCCCGCCTTCCTGGAGGCTGACGGCCGCCAGCCCGGGGCGGACTTCGACTTCTTCCCGTTCCCGGACATCGATCCGGCATCGACCGGCGAGGTCATTGGCGCTGGCGACCTCATCGGGCTGTTCACAGACGACCCCTCAGCAGGAGAGCTCGTTCGGTACCTGGTCAGCGCCGAGGCGCAGCAGCGCTGGGTCTCGAGCGGCGGTGCGCTTTCCGTGAACCAGCAGGTCACCCAGTACCCGAACGAGCTTGTCGCCCGCGAGGCAGCGCTGCTCTCCGGCGCCTCCCATTTCCGGTTCGATGGTTCCGACCTCATGCCGACCGCGATGAACGAGGCGTTCTGGCGGACGGTGCTGGACTTCACCGCCGACCAGCGCCGCCTGTCGGAGCTCCTGTCCGCGCTCGACCTCGTTCGGGAGGCGTCCTATGGCGGGGACTGAACGACGGCATGCCGCGGCGACACTGGTCGCAGGCGCGGCGGCCGGGCTCGTCGTGTTCGGCGTCCTCGTGGCGCTCTTGCTCTGGGTGGCGTCCGGAGGGCGGCCGATGCCGGTCAGCTTTGGACGGACGACTCTCGGCGTCCTCGGGTTGGTCGTGTCGCCCATTGCGTACGCCGCGGTCGGGTCGGTCCTCGCCTCGCAGGTGCCGCGCAACCCCCTCGGCTGGATCTTCCTCGCGGTGGCATTGGCCATCGGGATGATGCTGCCGGTCAACCTGCTCGTCGCCTCGGTCCACGAAGCGCTGCGCCAGGCGCCGACCCTGGTGGTCTGGATCGCCTGGTTCCGGACGGCGTTCGGCTCACCGGTCATGATTCCGCTTCTCATCGCGGCCGCGCTGCTGATTCCTGACGGCAGGCCGATCAGCCGCAGATGGACGGCGGTCCTGGCCGTGGTCGGCGTTGCGGGTGCCCTCCTCGTCTTCGCCACCGCGGTCGATCCGCGCGGCCTGTGGTCCTACCCGACGCTGCCGAATCCCGCTGCCTGGCCGTTCTCCCTGGAACCGGTCGTCACCGGACTCCAGTACCTGGCGGTGGGACTGCTCGTGCCGTGCATCGTCCTGGCCGTCGGTGCCGTCGCGGTCCGGTACCGACAGGGCGGCGAGGCGGTCCGCGCGCAGCTGCGGTGGATCATGCTCGGGGTGGCGGTGAGCGCGGTGGCTGCGCTCCCCTACCTGGTGGCGCGGTTCCTGCTCGAGGTCGACGAGCAGACTGGTGAGGCTGCGGCTGCGCTGGCCCAGCTCGGGTCGATTGCGTTTCCCATCGCCGCCGCTGTCGCGATTTCGCGCCACCGCCTGCTCGACATCGACATCCTCATCGGGCGAACGCTCGTCTACGTCCCACTCATGGCGATCCTCGGCGGGCTGTACTCGGCTGGCATTGCCCTGTTCCAGCGGCTGTTCGTGGCGATGACGGGCGAGACATCCGACCTCGCGATCGTGCTGACCATCCTGTTGGTGGGGTCAGTGTTCACCCCCCTGCGCCACGGCCTGGAGGCGTTCGCCGGGCGTCGGTTCACCGATCGGGCGAGAGCCGGCGAGGCGGCGCCCACTTCCTCCGGTCCGACTGACCCGGTACTCACGACGACCGTCGCCCGGCTGGTACCGATTACCCCGCCCGGAGCGGTGGCATGTCCGTTGGGAAAGGCGCGGACGGTCTACGAATGCCTGACCTGCCCATACCAGCGCGCGGTCGTGCGCGAGCCGACGCCAGCCATCGTGTGCCAGCCTCCCGTGTCCTGACCGGGGAGCCCGGTGGGGGAGTCAGCTTCCCTGGATCAGGACGCCGCCGGTCAGGACAAGCATCGACAGGATCGCCAGCAGCAGGAGCACCGGCCACACGAATCGGAGCCACGTTCCATACCCGATGCGGGCGATCGCCAGTCCGCCCATGACCACCGCCGACGTCGGGGTGATCAGGTTGATCAGCCCGTTGCCGGTCTGGTAGGCGGTCACGACCAGGAATTCGGGGACCCCGGCGAAGCCGGCGAGGGGCGCCATGATCGGCATCGCCACGGTGGCGAGGCCCGACGAAGAGGGAATGAGGAACGACAACGGCAGGAAGAGCCCGAACATCAGGTTGATGAACACGACCCCGCCAACGCCGGCCACCGCCTGCTCGGCGGCGTTGAGGACAGTATCGGTGATCAGGCCGTTGTTCATGACCACCGTGATGCCCCGCGCGATGCCGATGATCAGGGCCACGCCGAGCAGGTCCCGCGCGCCATCGACGAACGTGGCGGCCAGCTCGCCTTCTTTCATTCGCGCGACCAGGCCGATGAGGATCGCGAACAGGAGGAACGAGGCGGTCATCTCCGGGAACCACCACCACAGGGTGGGGACCGGGATACCGAGATCCTCCCACGGGATCACGCCGTAAATCATCACCACGAAGGCCAGGAAGAAGAGGGCGAGCACGGCCTTCTCTCGCCCTGAGAGCGACGTGGCCGTATCAGATCCCGAGTCGGCGCCCCGGAAGGCGGCCTCGTTCTCCGCCTTCTGGGCATAGACAAGCGACTTCGTGGGATCGGCCTTCACCCGGGCGGCGTAGCGCATGACGAACCAGATGCCGATCGCGGTGCCGACGATCAGGATCACTAGCCGTCCGACCAGGCCCTGGTCAATGCTCGTGCCCGCGAATCCGGATGCGATGCCGGTCGCAAACGGGTTGATCGTCGAGCCGAGGACGCCGATCCCGCAGCCGAGGAGGAGCAGTGAGGCTCCGACCATCGTGTCGTATCCGGCCGCGACCATGACGGTGACGATCAGGACGTAGAAGGCGAGGCTCTCCTCGTTCATGCCAAAGGTCGTGCCGCCAATGGCGAACACGATCATCAGGATCGGGATCATCCACTGCTCGCGGCCCCGGAAGCGGGAAACAATCCGGGCAATCCCGTCGTTGATGGCCCCGGTCTTCATCGTGATGCCCAGGAACCCGCCGATCACGAGCACGAAGAGGGCCACGTCGATGGCGCCGAACAGCTCGCCACTGTTCCAGACGCTGATGCTGCCGTCCTCAGCCTCGATGCCGTACAGCCCATTGATGGGGGCCAGCAGCGAGTCGGTGATGATCCGCTGCGGGTTCGCATCGACCTGCTCGTAGGTGCCCGGGATCGGCTGACCATTCTCGTCGAGCTCGTACTGCCCGGCCGGGATGATCCAGGTCGCGATCGCGACCAGCACGATCAGCAGGAACAGGATCGTGTAGGCGCTCGGCAGCGAGAACCCCTTCTTCTCGGGCGTCGGCGGCGCCGGTGTCGTCATCTCCGATGCCGTCATGTCGCTGCCTCCAAAGGAGCCGAGGGGGGCTCCGTCGGCGGAACGTGCTCGATTCGGAACCCGGTAAAGCCGTAGATGAGCGAGATCAGCGGACTGAGCAGGTTGAAGAAGGCGTACGGCAGGTAGGCCGCGGTGGCCACACCAAGGACGCCGGCCATGTAGGCCCCGCAGCTGTTCCATGGAACGAGCGGCGACGTCACCGTCCCCGAGTCCTCAACCGCCCTCGAAAGCATCCGCGGAGCGATGCCGCGCTTGGCGAACTCCGCACGGTAGATCCGGCTGGGCATGACGATGGCCACGTACTGGTCGCCGGCGATGATGTTCAGACCGACGCACGTTGCCACCACCGACGCGATGAGGCGCCCGGTGGACTTCGCCCCGGCCAGGACCGGACGGATCAGCCGTTCCAGGAAGCCGGCGTCCTCCATGATCGCCGCGAACGACAGGGCGCCGAGGACCAACCAGATGGTGAACAGCATCGATGACATCCCGCCCCTCGAGAAGAGGGCGTCGATGGTCTCGTTTCCGCTTTCGAGCACGAATCCGTTCGCCAGGGCGGCGTAGACCGCCTCGATCCCGACGAGCACCGGGCCCTGCTCAGGCTTGCCGACGAACGCCTCGACGAGCGCCGGCTGGGTGAAGACGGCCAGGACGGCGGCGAAGATGGCACTGATGAAGATGGCGAGGAACGGTGGCGCCCGACGGACGGACAGGATGACGAGCAGGACCAGAGGGAGGAAGTTGACCAGCGAGATCTGGTAGGACTCCGCCAGGATGGCCTGGGTATCGGTCGGATCGAACCCGGTCCCCGAGGCGGGGGTGGTCAGGCCGATGATCGTGAACCCAGCGATCGCGAGAAGCACGGCCGGGCCGGACGTCCAGACCATGGCGCCGATGTGCTGGTTCGTCGTCACGTTCTCCACCATCGACGGCACCAGCACCGTCGTCTCGGAGATGGGGGTCATCTTGTCCCCGAAGTACGCGCCGGAGATCACGGCACCGGCGGCGATGACCGGGTTGGCGCCGACGAGCGGAGCAAGGGCCACGAAGGCGACCCCCAGGGTGGCGGCGGTGGTCCACGAGCTGCCGATGGACAATCCGACGAGGCCGCAGATGATGGCCGTCGCCGGGTAGAACCAGTCCTCGCTCAGCAGCCCGACGCCGTAGTAGACGACGGTCGGGATCGTGCCCGCCATGTTCCAAGCGCCAATGAGAGCGCCCACGGCAAGCAGAATGAAGACGGCGCTCAGGGCGGAGGAGATGCCACCGATGGCGGCGTCCCGGACCCTTGCCGCGGTATGGCCGTTCTTGAAGGCCACCAGTGCGGCGACGACGGCGCTTCCGAGGAGAGCGACCTGAAGCGGTCCGCCGGTGGCATCTGTCCCGAAGATCGTGATCGTCAGCAGGATGAGGACGACGAGCGCGACGACCGGGATCAGGGCATCGAGGAGTGTCGGTTCGCGAGGAACGCGGGTTCCCTCGGGTTGGACGTCTCCGGTCATGTGACCCTCCGCCTTGGGCGACGATGGCTACGGCATGGAGGTCGCGGCCGCTGTCGTCGGAGCGTCGCCGAGGTCACGGCCGTGGTCCGGCGTCCCCTGCGCCAGGGCCACGAGGGCCACGATCGCGGCCACGACCAGCGCCGCAACGACCCAGTTCGCCACGTCTCGGGTTTCCATCACGGTCACCTCAGATCGGGTCGCGCGAGATCGGGCACGTCATGCAGTGCCCGCCACCACGACCCTTGCCCAGCTCGAAGCCCTCGATGGTGATGACCTCCACCCCCGCCTCGCGCATCTTCGAGATCGTGAACGTGTTCCGTTCGTAGGCGACCACCACCCCTGGCTCGAGGGCGACGACGTTGTTGCCGTCGTCCCATTGCTCGCGCTGCTGCTGGTAGGCGTCGCCCCCGGTCTCGACGACATGGAGCTTGCTGATCCCAAGCGCATCGGTCACCGCCGAGACGAGGTCCTTGTCCTTCCGAACGTCGAGGGTGCCCTCCTTCTCGCCCGGACGGATGCTGATCGCCCGGATGCCCTCCACGACCTTCGGGAAGGCGGTCGCTTTGTCGCGGTCGAGCATCGTGAACACGGTGTCCAGGTGCATGTGGGCCCGGTCCTTGGTCATGACCGCGGCGATGACCCGGTTGGCCGCTCCCTTGGCGAACAGTGACTTCGCGATGATCTCGATCATCCGGCCGGTCGTGCGCTCCGACATGCCGATCGCTACCGCGCCGTTGCCGATGATCTCGACGTCGCCGCCCTCGAGCGACGCCAGGCCGAAGTCCTCGGCGTGGAACCGGTCGTCGTCGCCGAGCGGGGGGTACCAGAACTCGAACTCGGCGTCGCGGAACATCGGGTGGCCTCGGTAGATCGCGGCCATGTTGTAGGCCTCGCGCCGACGGGCGGGCCAGTACATCGGGTTCACCGAAACGCCGCCGTAGATCCAGCACGACGAGTCGCGCATGAACAGGGTGTTCGGCACTGGCGGCAGGACGAAGATCCGGTCGTCGTCGATGGCGGAGGCAATCAGGGACCGGCTGGCGAGTGTGCCGAGATCGAGCCCGCTCTCACCGACGGTCAGGCCTCCGATCAGATGCTTGGCCAGGACGTCCGGTGCCATGGCCGCCAGCAGGCCACGGACGTCATCGACGAGCGCCGGACCGACCACGTGCTCGGTGGTGACCCGCTCGATGAGTCGCCGGCGGACGTCGTCATTGGCCGCCAGCGCCTCGGACAGGAGATCCTGGACGTAGAAGACCTCGACCCCGCGCTCGCGCATGCGGGCCACGAACTGGTCGTGCTCCCACTGGGCCCGCTCGACCCAGAGCACGTCATCGAACAGCAGCTCGTCGTGGTTGTCCGGGGTGAGCCGCTTCAGGCTGAGCTCGGGCCGATGCACGATGACCTGCCGGAGCTTGCCGACTTCCGAATGGACACCCAACGTCGCCATCACGCGCGCTCCTTCATCGGTATGTCAGGTGGCTCCCCACTGACGTTGGTGCCCGCGGTGCCGGCCACCATGCCATCGATGTCGCTCAAGGACCCGATCACGGCCCGGCCGCCTGTGGCCGAGGCGAACTCGACCGCCGCATCCACTTTAGGGCCCATCGAACCGGCCGGGAACCCGTGGTCGCGCAGCTCGTCAGGCGTGATATGGTCGATGCGCGCCTGCTCGGGTGTCCCCCACTCGCGGTAGACCCCGTCCACGTCCGTGGCCATGATGAACAGCTCCGCCTCCAGGTCGCGTGCCAGCAGGCTGCTGGCCAGGTCCTTGTCGATGACCGCCTCGACCCCGACGAGGTGCCGTTCCTCCCCTGGGACGTACATGGTGGGGATCCCGCCGCCCCCGGCGCAGATGATCACGACTCCATGCTCGAGGAGCCAGCGCATGGGGCGCAGCTCGAAGATCCGGAGCGGCCGCGGGGAGGGCACCACGCGGCGCCAGTGTGGGCCGTCCGGCTTTACGGTCCAGCCTTTGTCCGCCGCCAGCGCTTTCGCCGTCGCCTCGTCGTAGATCGGCCCAACGAACTTCGTCGGGTCCTCGAATGCAGGGTCGTCGGGATCAACCTCGACCATCGACAGGACCGTCGCCAGCGGCACCTCGAAGGGGAGCAGATTGCCGAGCTCCTGCTCGAGCATGTATCCGATCATCCCCTGGGTCTCCGCCCCGAGAATGTCCAGGGGATAGGGCTCGACGTCGGGATAGGCCGCCGCCTGGAGCGCGAGCAGCCCGACCTGTGGCCCATTGCCGTGGGACACGATCAGCTGGTGCTCGCGGGCCACGCGGGCCAGCCCCTCGGCCGCGACCCGGACGTTGGCGCGCTGGGCGTCGGCCGTCATCGGCTCGCCGCGCTTCAGGAGGGCGTTGCCGCCCAGGGCGATGACGACCCGCATCGGTCCTTCGCTCGCCTTCCCCTCGAACTCAGCTGCCCACGGTCGCCACCATCACCGCCTTGATGGTGTGCATCCGGTTCTCGGCCTGGTCCCAGACGATCGCGCGCTCGGACTCGAAGACGTCATTCGTGACCTCCATCCCGTCCAGGCCGAACCGCTCGAACATCTCCTCGCCGACCTTCGTGTTTCGATCGTGCAACGCCGGCAGGCAGTGCATGAACTTCACCTTCGGGTTCTTGGTGAGCGCCACCAGTTCGGCATTCACCTGGTACGGCTTCAGGAGCTTCACTCGCTCGTCCCAGACCGATGCGTCCTCGCCCATCGAGACCCAGACGTCGGTGTACAGGAAGTCGACGCCAGCGACCCCCTGGGCCGGCTTGTCGGTCAGGGTGACTTTCGCCCCGGTCTCCTTGGCGATCTCCTTGGCGGTCTTCACCAGGTCGGCGTCGGGCCACAGGTGCTTCGGTCCGCACAGGCGGACGTCCATCCCCATCTTCGCCCCGCCCACGAGCAGCGAGTCACCCATGTTGTTCCGGGCATCGCCCAGGTAGCAGTACGAGATGTCGTGGAGAGGTTTGTCGCTGAACTCCTGCATGGTCAGGAAGTCGGCCAGGATCTGGGTTGGGTGGAACTCATCGGTCAGGCCGTTCCAGACCGGAACGCCCGCGAACTCGGCGAGCTCCTCGACGATCTCCTGGCCGAAGCCGCGGTACTCGATCCCATCGTAGATTCGCCCCAGGACCCGGGCCGTGTCCTTCATCGACTCCTTGTGGCCGATCTGGGTTCCCGACGGGCCGAGATAGGTCACGTGGGCGCCCTGGTCGTAGGCCGCCACCTCGAACGCGACCCGGGTCCGGGTCGAGGTCTTCTCGAAGATGACCGCGATGTTCTTGCCGCGCATCCGCTGTTGCTCGTAGCCGCCGTACTTGGCCCGCTTCAGGTCACGGGACAAGTCGAGCAGGTACCGAATCTCCCGCGGGCTGAAGTCGAGCAGCTTGGTGAAGTTGCGGTTCCGGAGGTTGTATCCCATGACGCACCTCGGGTCTGGCTCGGCCTCGACACCGGTGGGCCAGCCGGCATCGTCTACTTTGGCTCCTAGTATGCGGCTGAACGCGTCATGCGGTGATCAAGCAGCCTGCCGGTCGCGGGTCAGCGACGCAGCAGGGAAAGGGCCATGCAGGTCGGCCCACCAGAGCCGTTAAGGCCGATCTCGGTAGCAGGGTAGGCGTGCACCGTACAGCCGGCAGACTCCAGCGCGCGTCGGGTCACCGGGTTGCCCTCGGCCATGACCAGGACGCCCGGGCGTACGGCGAGGACGTTGCAGGCCAGGGTCAGGTACTCCTCGTCCGGGACGGCAATGGTGTCGATCTTCAGCTCCTGGAGAAGCGACCAGAGGCCGGATGGGAGGAGCGGCGGGTAGACGACGGCGAGGTCGTTCCGGACCGGTGAAATGACCGAGAGGAGATGGACAAGCTCATCCGGGCCTTTCCAGTAGGGGAGATCGAAGGTCCGGACGTCCGCATCGACCAGGGCGGCGAGCTGCCGCGCCCCGGCGTCGTTGGTGCGGAGCGATCGACCGATGCACAGCAGGTTGGGCCCGAGCCACAGAACATCGCCGCCTTCGACCGTGGCACGCGGACCGATGCGACCGATGATGTCGATCCCGGCATTCGTGAGCCACCGCCGGACGATCCGTGGCTCGCCGCTCCGGTTCGGCTTGCCGGGGCGGAGGAGGATCGCGCCCGCATCGGTCACGAGGGCCGGGTCGAAGGTGTACACGAGGTCAGGGTCCTCGGTGTGGGCGACGAGCCGATGGACCCAGACGCCGAGACTCGACAGGATATCGGTATAGGCGTCGTGCTCCGCCTGGGCGGTGGCGAGGTCGACCGGGTGGTGGAAGCCGTGGGCTGGATCGTCGAACGCGGCGCCGAACGCGGCGTCGGGCCGGTGGACGAGGACCGCGCGAAGCGGCGCGGTCATCGATTGGGCGCCCCAGCGTGGGGCGCCCGCATCGGTCATGGGAGGTGCCTCGGGGTGATCAGGTCAGCTGGCTGGTGCAGTTCGGGCAACGGGCGGCGGCGATCGGGATGTCAGTCGCGCAGTGCGGGCAGGCCTTGGTGGTCGCTTCCTCTTCCTTGGCCATCCGCGCGTCGAACGCCTGCTTGGGCCGCACGACGAAGAGGAAGATGGCGGCCGCGACCAGCAGGAAGGTGATCAGCGTGTTGAGGAAGAGGCCGTAGCGGAGCTCGGCGGAGCCGACGGTCACGCTCAGGGTGCTGAAGTCCGGGACACCGACGAGGCCGAGCAGCGGGGTCAGGATGTCGGCGACGAATGACGCAACCACGGCGCCGAAGGCGCCGGCGATGACGACCGCCACTGCCAGGTCGACGACGTTGCCGCGCAGGATGAAGTCACGGAATCCCTTGAACATCACGACCCTCCTCGATTGCTCCGGGTGGCCAGTGTAGCCCGCAGTACGATGCGGTCATGAGAGCGCTGAGAACGTCCATCAACGACTTCTTCGTCCGCTTTGACATGGCCTGGGAAGCGCTGATGGGCTTCCTCGTGCTCGTATGGATGGTCGCCAACGCACAGCCGCCCGGCCCGCTGACGGACTTCCTGACCATTTCGATCACGCTCGTCTTCACGGTCGAGTTCGCGGTGCGCTTCGCCGCATCCTTTGATCGCCGGATCTACCTCAGAGGCCACGCGATCGACCTCGTCACCCTGATCCCTGCGCTCCGCGGCTTTCGTCTCCTGCGCCTGCTCCGGCTGCTGCGGCAAATCCGGGCCACCAGGGGCCTGACCAACCAGATCGGGGTGCTCAACTACCTGGCCGCCGATCTCACGATCCGCTCGCTGTTCATCATCTGGCTATCCGTAATGGTCGTCGCCGCCGTTCTGTTCTTCCTCGCCGAGCACCACGTGAATCCCAACGTCACCACCGTCCTCGATGCTGGCTGGTGGTCGCTGGTCACCGCAGCCACGGTGGGATACGGCGACATCTATCCGTACACCGAGGCCGGTCGCACCGTCGGCGTGGTGGTGATGCTGGTCGGGATCGGCACGTTCTCGGCCCTCGCCGGCTTGATCGGAAGCGCGCTGCAGCGAAGGCGAGCGGAGATCGCGGCGGGCATGAGCGCGGAGGACATCAAGGAGGAAGAGGAGCACGGGCCGTCGGACCCGACCTTTCGCCTGCGTCGGCTTGACACCCTTCGCGGCGAGGGCCTGATCACCGACGAGGAGTATGCCGCTCGGCGGGCCGCCGTCGTGTCCGAGCTCTAGGCGCTTCGTCCGTGCGACTGGCCACCTGGAACGTCAACTCCCTGAAGGCGAGGCTCGAGCGGGTCCTGGCCTGGACCGAGCGCCACCAGCCGGACATCCTGTGCATGCAGGAGACGAAGCTGGCCGA
>DASTEQ010000034.1:0-42473 GCA_035709505.1 Candidatus Limnocylindria bacterium | reverse complement strand
CCGGCTTGTTGTGGGGACCGCCCTGGCGGACGGTCACGGCCCGGACGATCTCGTTGACCGGGTGGAGGGCGAAGCCGCAGGCCTCGCACAGGGTCAGGGAGGCGCCGCTGGTCACGGGCCGACCGTACCGCAGCCGAGTGGGCGTCGGGAGCCGGCCTATTCCTCGACGAGGTGGCGATCGACCACCGCGATAACGCGGAGGGGTTCCGACGAGACGAGCTCATCAGTGGGAGCCGCGGACTCCTCTCGCCAATAGGTGCCGGCGAGGGTGACTGCTCCGCGAAAGTCGCGCCCTCGGAGAGCCTTGCCGACGGCTGCCAAGTTGGGCTCGTGACCTCGGAAGAGGCGAGCTCCGGGGCTGACGTTGACCTCGTACAGCCAGTGAATTCCAGGCCTGGAGGCGAAGGCGTGGACGTGTCGCCGAGCGACGTCGATCTCGACGAAGGCAAATAGGCCACTAAGCCGACTTGGACGACTTCGGTGGCCTCCGAGCCGGACCGTCTCGAGCAGCATCTCGCGGTCCCAAAGGGTGTGGACCGGGCCGTGGTCTATGAGGATGTGGCCGAACCGTCCTCGAGGTATGTCCTCTCCGGTCTCGAACTCCCGATCATCCCATCGGTAGTAGGTCACCCTTGGTCTGTACCACTTTTCGTACCACCCAACAGATGGAATCGGGCCCCAAATCGGGACGCCGGCGACACTCTCGCACGCTCAAGTCGGTATCGTGAGCGTGCATGGGACGAATCTCGATCCAGGACATCGCCCGCCTGCCTGGCAGCTGAGCGGTGAGCGGCGGGTGCGCGGCTCGTCTGCTCATCGGCGCAATTGTCCTCGCGATCCTCATCGGGGTCCTGGTCTATGTGATCGTTTCGCTGTCGACTGCCTTGTCCTAGGCCGCGGTGATTGGCGGTTTCGGAGGTCGCTGATATACTCCGGAGCGGTCTAGCGACCGGTGCGGGCCAAACCGATAAGCACTTGAACTCGGAACGTGGGTCGGTCTGCCAACCCACGTTCTGTTATTGATCCGGCAGGGAGGTGCCAGCGTGAACCGCGACTTCATTGGCGCCCTGCTGCAGCTCAACGCCGAGAAGGGCGTTCCCCAGGAGATCCTGCTCCAGACCCTCGAGCAGGCGATCGAATCGGCCTACCGGCGGAACGCCGAGGCACCGGAGAACGTCGTGGTCAAGATCGACCCGGAGACGGGCGAGATCAGCGTGTTCCGCGAGTACGAAGTCGTCGCCGGCAACGAAGAGGTCACCGATCCCGAGCTCCAGAAGACGGTGGCCGAAGCCGTGGAGATCGAGGAGGGCGCCGGGGTCGGCAGCCGGGTACGCGTGCCGGAGAACGTCACCCAGGCCCAGCTCGGCCGGATCGCGGCCCAGACCGCGGGCCAGGTCTACCGCCAGCGTCTCCGTGAGGCGGAGCGGGACGTCGTCTACCACCAGTACGTCAGCCGGGAAGGCGAGATCCTGACCGGGGTCGTGACCCGAACCACCGAGTCCGCGGTCGTGCTCGACATGAGCCGCGGCGTCGAGGCGGTGCTCTCGGTCAGCGAACAGCTGCCGGGAGAGCACTATCGCATCGGTCAGCATCTCAAGGTCTTCGTCCTGGAGGTCCGTCGGACGACGCGAGGTCCGGTCCTGGTCGTCAGCCGCACCCATCGCGGATTCCTCCGGCGCCTGATGGAGATGGAGATTCCCGAGATCTACAACGGCTCGGTGGTCATCCGCGGCATCGCCCGGGAGGCCGGGAGTCGTTCCAAGGTGGCGGTGGAGTCCCGCCAGCCGGGCGTCGACGCCAAGGGCGCCGCCGTGGGACAGCGCGGGACGCGGATCCAGGCCATCGTCGCCGAGCTGAACGGGGAGAAGGTCGACGTCGTGCTATGGAACGAGGATCCTTCGCAGTTCGTGGCCGAGGCGCTCTCGCCGGCGGAGGTCATTGAGGTCCGGATCGACGAGGAGCACCGCATCGCCAACGTCATCGTCCCAGAGCGCCAGCTCTCGTTGGCCATCGGTCGCGAGGGCCAGAATGCCCGACTGGCGGCCAAGCTCACCGGCTGGCGGATCGACATCCGATCAGACGCCGGCGTGGCGGCAGCCGGGGCTGGTGGCACGCGCACTGCGCCGGCATCGGCGGACGGCGCCGAAGATGGCGTCGAGGAGGCCGCCCAAGATGCCGAAACGACGGCCTGATCACCAGCCGCAGCGCACCTGCGCGGTGTGCCGTACGGTGCGCGCCAAGCGTGAGATGCAGCGCGTCGTCCGTACCGCGGATGGCGACGCGGTGATGGATGCGAGCGGTCGGATGCCGGGGCGCGGCACGTACGTCTGTGCTGACCCGGCATGCCAGGCGAACCCCGCTCGCGAGAGGGCGATCGCCCGTGCGCTCGGCATCGAGGTGACCCATGCCACCGCGTAGGTACACCCAGAACCGCCGCGGTCCGCGCCCGCCGAAGCGGCGCGAGTCAAACGCAGCGGCAGCGGCCGCCGCAGCCGAGACCGCAACCCTGGCCCGCCCGACCGGGCCAGTGGAGATCGGTCAGACCGTCGTCGTCCAGGACCTGGCAGTGGCCCTTGGGGTCAGCACCGCCGCGGTCATCAGCGAGCTGATCCGCAACGGGATCTTCGCCACCATCAACCAGTCCATCGACTATGACACCGCCTCCCTGGTGGCGGCGGAGATGGGGATGGAGCTCGTTGCCAAGGGCGCCGTCGATGGCGAGGAGCCAGCACCCGAGCTGGTCGCGCCCGGAGCGGCCGGGGAGGACGGTGTCCGGGTCACGCCATGGGGCGAGGACGATCCGGCGAACCTCGTCAGCCGCGCCCCGATCGTGACGATCATGGGCCACGTCGACCACGGCAAGACGAGCCTCCTGGACGCCATTCGCGACACCGCGGTCGCCTCCGGCGAATCGGGCGGCATCACCCAGCATATCGGCGCCTCGGAGGCGGTCCACGGCGACCGGCGGATCGTGTTCCTCGACACCCCTGGTCACGAGGCATTCACCGCGATGCGGGCTCGCGGTGCCCAGGTCACCGACATTGCGGTCATCGTGGTCGCCGCCGACGACGGGGTCATGCCCCAGACCAAGGAGGCGATCGACCACGTCCGCGCCGCCCGCGTCCCGATGATCGTGGCCATCAACAAGATCGACAAGCCCGACGCCAACCCGGACCGGGTGAAGCAGGAGCTGTCCGAGAACGGCGTCCTGATCGAGGAGTACGGCGGCGACATCCCCTCGGTGGGGGTATCGGCCAAGCAGAAGACCGGGATCGACGACCTGCTCGAGGTCATCGGTCTGGTGGCCGACCTCCAGGACCTCAAGGCCAACCCCGACCGCGAGGCGTACGGGACGATCATCGAGTCCAAGGTCGACAAGGGACGCGGCAACGTGGCCACCGTCCTGGTGCAGACCGGGACCCTGAAGGTCGGCGACATCGTGACCGTGGGCAAGACCTCCGGCCGCGTCCGCGCTCTTCAGAACGCGGCCGGACGCCGGGTCAAGACCGCCGAGCCGGCAACCGCGGTCGAGATCCTCGGCCTGCAGGACCTGCCGGAGGCCGGCGACCTGCTGCGGGTCGTGGCTGACGAGAAGGCCGCGCGGGATGCCGCCGAGGCGGTGGAGCGCCACGCGGCGGGAGCCGGGGCCGCCAGCCTCGAGGAGCTCAGCGCGCAGATCCAGGCCTCGGAGGTCAAGGAGCTGCGCGTCATCCTGAAGACCGACGTCCAGGGCTCGCTCGGCGCGATCCGGCATGCCCTTGACGCGCTGAGCACGGCTGAAACCCGGATCAACATCCTCAGCGAGGGGGCGGGCGACATCAACGAGTCCGACGTCCTGCTCGCCGCCGCCTCACAGGCGGTGGTCGTCGGCTTCAACACGAAGCTCGACCCCGGGGCCGAGCGAGCGGTCGAAGCGTCCGGCGTGGACGTCCGGCTCTACGAGGTGATCTACAAGCTGACCGATGACATCGCGCTCGCCCTCCAGGGCCTGCTGACGCCGAAGCTCGTCGAGCAGGTCGAAGGCCACGCCGAGGTGCGCCAGTTGATCAAGGCCGGCAAGGCCGGCACCATCGCCGGCTCGTACGTTCTCGATGGGCGGATGGTCCGCGGTGGACAGGCCCGGCTGATGCGCGGTGGCCAGCTCGTCGTCGAGAGCCGGATCGAGTCGCTCCGCCGGTTCAAGGACGACGTCCGCGAGGTCGCGTCCGGCTTCGAGTGTGGGATAGGCCTTGCCGGGTCCCCGGAGTTCGCGGAAGGCGACGTCATCGAGTGCTTCCAGATGGTGTCGGAGGGTTCCGCCTGAGCCAGCGCACCGATCGGCTCGACAGCCAGATCCGCGCCGAGCTGATGCAGATCTTCCAGCGAGACATGGCCGATCCGCGAATCGGCTTTGCGACCGTCACCCGGGTCCACACCAGCCCAGATCTCACCCTGGCGCAGGTATGGGTGTCCGTCTACGGCCCCGACGCCGACTCCGGGACGACGATCAAGGCGTTGACCGATGCCGCGGGCTGGCTCCGGCATCGGCTCGGCGAGCGACTCACGATCCGAAAGGTTCCGCGCCTCGAATTCCGCGCCGACGAGTCGATCGCGAGCGGGGACAACGTGCTACGCATCCTGCGTGACCTCGATGCGGAGGAGGGCGACGAGCGGTGAAGGAAGTCATCGACGCCATCCGCGGTGCGCAGCGAATCACCGTCATCGGTCATGAGAACCCCGACGCCGACACCCTGGGAGCCGCGCTCGCCATCCGCCGGGTGGGGGACCGGCTCGGAATCCCGACCGAGGTCGTGATGGCGGACCCGGTCCCCTCGTTCCTCCAGTTCTTGCCGGGCGCGGAAACCGTCATCAGCGCACCGGGCTTCGATCCGGACGTGGCGATCATCGTCGATTCCGGCGACCTGGCCCGCATCGGGCGCGTCGCCACCGACCACGCGGATTGGCTCGCGGCGTCGCGGATCGTGAACATCGACCACCACGTCAGCAACCCTGGGTTTGGAGCGGTGAACCACGTCGACCCCGAGGCGGCCTCGACGTGCGAGATGGTCGCCCTCCTCCTGCCCGACCTGGGCGTCGAGCTGGATGCGGAGCTGGCCACCGTGCTGCTCGCCGGGATCGTGAACGACACCCGCACCTTCGCCCACCCGAATGTCACGCCCCGAACGCTGCGCGTGGCCGCGTCCCTGGTCGAGGCCGGAGCATCGCTGTCGGCCATCAACCGCGCGATCTACGCCGAGAAATCCAACGTCACGATCGCGGTCTGGGGCCGCATCCTGGGCGAAGTGAGCTTCGCGGCCGGGGGCCGGATCGTCCACGCCGCGATGACCGAGGCGATGCTCGCCGAAACGGGCGCGACTCGAGAAGCCTCGGAAGGGTTCATCGACCTCCTCGGCCTGTCGCGTGAGGCAGACATCGTGGTGCTCTTCAAGGAGAACGGACCATCCGAGACCCGGGTCAGCATCAGGACCTCCGACGTGGCCGATGCGGTGGCGGTGGCATCGGAATTTGGTGGGGGTGGCCATGCCCGGGCGGCAGGCTGCACAGTCGCGGCGCCCCTCCGAGAAGCCCGGGACCAGGTCCTGGCCGCGTGTGAGCGCGAGCTGGGGCGCGCCGATGATCGGCGTCATTAACCTCGACAAGCCGGTCGGTCCCACCTCGCACGACATGGTCGGTCTCGTCCGACGGCTGACCGGGCTGCGCCGGATCGGGCACGCCGGCACCCTCGACCCGCTCGCCTCCGGCGTGCTGCCGATCCTGGTTGGACCGGCCACGCGATTGTCGCAGGAGCTCACCGGTGGCCGGAAGCGATACGACGCGGTCGTCCGGCTGGGGTTTCGGTCCCAGACCGATGACGGCGAGGGACCGATCGAGCCCGGCAGCGAGCCGCCGAGCGAGGACGCCGTGAGGGCCGTGCTCCCTGAGTTCGTTGGCACCTTCGCCCAGCGGCCGCCAGCCTATTCCGCTCGAAAAGCCGGCGGGGTCGTGGCGTACGAGGCGGCCCGTGGGGGATCGGTCCTCGAGCTCGAGCCGCGCGAAGTCACGATTCATGCCATCCGGCTGCTGGACGCTACGCCCGGAGAGGGCTCGCTCGACGTCCATCTCGACCTCGAGACGGGACCCGGGACCTACGTCCGCTCCGTCGCGAGGGACCTCGGGGAGCGGCTCGGATGCGGCGGCTACCTCCATGCCCTGCGCCGGACCGAGGCCGCGGGCCTCTCTGCCGCGAACGGGCGGACGCCCGACGAGCTGGAGGCCCTGGCCGCCGACGGGCGGCTGGCCGAGGCGCTCATCCCGGTGGACCGGCTCCTGGACCTGCATCCGGTGACGCTGGACGTGGATCAGGCGGGCCGCTTCACGCACGGCGGAGAGCTGGCGTGGTCCGGCGAGGGCCGGGTCCAGGTGCACGGGCCGTCCGGGCTGCTCGGCATCGGGGAGCTGCGGGGCGGGCGCCTCCACCCGCGAACGGTCCTGGTGGAGATCGGATGACCACCGCCACGCACAGCATCCTCACGCTGGACGAGGTCGCGGGCCTGTCGCTCGGGCCGGTGGCGCTCACGCTCGGGGTGTTCGACGGCGTCCATCGCGGGCATCGGTATCTCCTGTCGGCGACCCGGGAAGCCGCCGCCGCCCGCGATGCGCGCCCCGTGGCCCTCGTCTTCGAGCCGCCGCCGATCGAGGTGATCCGCCCGGACGTCACATTGCAGCGCCTCGCCCCGCTGGCGGAGAACCTGGAGCACATCTCCGACGCCGGCGTCCTTCCGATCGCCATGAGGTTCGACCCCGCCGTCCGCGACCTCCCACCCGAGGTGTTCGTGGACCGGCTCGGGCCGGGGCTTCGCCCGGCGGCGATCGTCATGACCTCCGACGGCGCGTTCGGCAAGGACCGCAGCGGGACGTCGGAGCGGCTGACGGAGATCGGCTCCCAGCGGGGGTTCGAGGTGGTCGCCATCGAGCCAGAAACCGATGACGGGGTGATCTCCTCGACTCGTATCCGGCAGGCCCTTGCCACCGGCGACGTGGCGGAGGCTCAGCGTCTGCTCGGCCGGCTGCCGGCCGTGACCGGGACCGTGGTGCGTGGCGACGGGCGCGGCCGGGAGCTGGGCTATCCGACCGCGAACCTCCGTTTCAGCTACCGTCCGGCCCTGCCGGCCCTCGGCATCTACGCCGGCTGGGCGATCGGCCAGCCCGCCCTCATCAGCCTCGGCCGACGCCCGGTGTTCCATACCGACGGTGACGTCGTGTTCGAGGCCCACCTCCTCGACTGGGACGGCGATCTCTACGACCAGGAGCTTCGCGTCGAGGTCGCCACCCGTCTCCGGGACGAGCGGAAGTTTGCATCGGTCCAGGACCTGATCGACCAGATGAAACGGGATGAATCCGAGGCTCGAGCGGCGCTCAAGGTGGCCGTCTGATACGATGCGCGGGTTCATGAGTTTGAAATGGAGGAATGAGTGCCGTTAGACCCGGCCACCAAAGTCGCTGTCGCGAATGACTTCGCGACCCATGACGGCGACACGGGTTCGCCCGAAGTGCAGATCGCGCTCCTGACCGAGCGAATCAAGTCCCTGACGGACCATCTGCGCAGCTATCCCAACGACAATGCATCGCGCCGCGGGCTGTTGAAGCTCGTCGGGCAGCGCCGCCGACTCCTGGCTTACCTCGTCCGCACGGACGTGGACCGCTATCGCGCGGTCATCGGCCGGCTCGGCCTGCGTCGATAACGTCACCAGCCACCTGACCCGGCCTCGCCGGGTTTCGTGCATTTCGCGTCAACTGCGACGCACCCCATCCGTGCCGCGCCACCCTGATCGGGTCTGCCGCGCCGGAGGGACCATCACATTGGAGGAATCTCTTGGCTATCAAGGTTGAAACGGAAATCGGCGGGCAGACCCTGTCCATGGAGACGGGCAAGCTCGCCGAGCAGGCGGATGGAGCGGTCGTGCTCCGCTACGGCGACACGGTCGTCCTGGCCACCGCCGTCTCGGCGGAGCCCCGCGAGGGGATCGACTTCTTCCCACTCACCGTGGACTACGAGGAGCGGATGTACGCCGCGGGCAAGATCCCGGGCGGCTTCATCAAGCGCGAGTCGCGCCCGTCGGAGGCGGCCATCCTGGCCATGCGCCTCACGGATCGGCCGATCCGCCCCCTGTTCCCGAAGGGCTACAAGAACGACGTCCAGGTCGTCCTGACCGTCCTCAGCGCAGACCAGGAGAACGATCCGGACATCCTTGCCGTGAACGGCGCCTCCGCCGCGCTCAGCGTGAGCAGCATCCCGTTCCTCGGCCCGGTCGGTGCGGTCCGCGTCGGACGGATCGATGGCCAGTTCGTGGCCAACCCGACCACCAGCCAGCTCGAGGACAGCGACATGGACCTGGTCGTCGCGGGAACCCGCGACGCGATCATGATGGTCGAGGCGGGAGCCAAGATCCTGCCCGAGGCGGTCATGCTCGACGCGATCACCTGGGGCCACAGCGAGCTCCAGAAGTCGATCGAGATCCAGGAGAAGCTGGTCGCCAACTCCGGGACGCCCAAGCGCACGCCGTTCATCGGTCCCAAGGCGGATTCCATCGTCAAGCTCGGCCGCGCCCTCAGCCAGAAGGGCGCCGAGTTCGTGATCCTCGACGTCGAGACCACGGCCATGAAGCCCGAACAGGGCTACATCGTGGACATTGCCGCCCTCCGGGTGCGCGACGGCGCGGTGGTGGACCGATTCGAGTCCCTCGTCAACCCCGGCCGTTCGATCATCGGTCACCAGGTCCATGGCCTGACCGATGACGACGTCTCCTCGGCTGCCACCGCGGCGGAGGTCCTGCCGAAGTTCGTCGAATGGGTCGGCAACGCCCCGGTCGTAGCCCACAACGTCGCGTTCGACCTGCCGTTCGTCCTGCGCCACCTGCCGAACGACGTGGAGTGGACTCCCAGCGCGATCTACGACACCCTCGAGCTGGCCCACCAGCTCTACCCGGACGCCGGCGGCTACAAGCTCGCCGACCTCATGCGCTTCCTCTTCGGCAAGGACCATCCGGCCGCCCACCGGGCGATGCCCGACGCGGAGGCCACCGCCGAGCTGTTCATCAGCCTGACGGAGAACCTCGTCGAGCGGCTGGACGCGGTCCGGGCCGACATCGCCGCCGAGGTGCGGCGGGGCAAGGAGGCCTACAACCGCGCCGAGCAGGGCCAGGCCCTGGAGGACGTCCGCCGCCGCCACGGCATCGGCGCGCCCCTGATGGACGTCCTGACCAAGGCCAGCGTGCGCGAGCTCGTCCTGTCGGAGAACATCCGGGTCGACGGCCGCGACACGACGACGATCCGGCCGATCTCGGTCGAGGTCGGCATCCTGCCGCGGACCCACGGCTCAGGCCTGTTCACCCGCGGCCAGACCCAGGCGCTGTCCATCGCTACCCTTGGGCCGTCGAGCGACGTCCAGCGCCTGGACACGATCTCGCCGGAGACCGAGAAGCGGTACCTCCACCACTACAACTTCCCGCCGTACTCGGTGGGTGAGTCACGACCGATGCGCGGCCCCGGCCGCCGCGAGATCGGCCACGGAGCGCTCGCCGAGCGTGCGCTCATGCCGGTCCTGCCACCGGTCGACGAGTTCCCGTACGTCATCCGCGTCGTCAGCGAGGTGGTGTCGTCCAACGGCTCGACCTCGATGGCGAGCACCTGCGGCAGCACCCTGTCGTTGATGGACGCCGGTGTGCCGATCTCGGCGCCAGTGGCCGGCGCGGCGATGGGCCTCATCACCGACCCGGACACGAACCGTTACGCGGTCCTGACCGATATCACCGGCAAGGAGGACGCGTACGGCGACATGGACTTCAAGGTGGCCGGCACCGCCGACGGCGTGACCGCGCTCCAGATGGACATCAAGGTCCCGGGCATCACCGCGGAGATCCTGCGCGACGCGCTGGAGCAGGCGCGCACCGCGCGGCTGTTCATTCTGGGCAAGATGACCGAGGTCATCAGTGCCAGCCGTTCGGAGCTGAGCCCGTACGCGCCGCGGATCACGACGATCAAGATCCCGATCGACAAGATCCGGGACGTCATCGGTGCCGGCGGCAAGGTGATTCGCCAGATCACGGCCGAGACCGGGACGCAGATCAACGTCGAGGACGACGGCACGATCCAGATTGCGGCCACCGATGGCGAGGCTGCCGAAAAGGCCGTTCGCTGGATCGAGGGCCTGACTCGCGACGTCGAGGTCGGCAAGGAGTACCTCGGCAAGGTCACCCGGATCATGAACTTCGGAGCCTTCGTCGAGATCCTGCCCGGCAAGGAGGGCCTGGTCCACATCAGCCAGCTCGCCGACTACCGGGTGGCTCGCGTCGAGGACGTGGTCACCATCGGCGACGAGCTGATGGTCGTCGTAACCGAGATCGACCGCATGGGACGCGTCAACCTCAGCCGCCGCGCGGCGATGGAGCGGCACATGGCCCGCTCCGGCGTCGGGGCAGCAGCCGGGTCCGACGCGGAGCGCTCGTAAGGCGGACAATCCCCGGATGAGCGGGGAGGCCGATCTCGCCGCGGTCGCGGCCGAGGTGCGGGCCTGTACCCGCTGTCCCCTGGCGAACGGCCGGACGCTGGCCGTTCCCGGGGAGGGGAACCAGATCAGTGATGTCCTCCTCGTCGGGGAAGGCCCCGGCCAGCGGGAGGATGCCACGGGCCGCCCATTCGTGGGCGCCGCCGGGCAGCTCCTCGAGGAGATGCTGGCGTCCATCGGCTGGGGCCGAAGCGACGTGTTCATCACCAACGTGGTGAAGTGCCGCCCGCCCGGCAACCGCGACCCGGAGCCGGCCGAGATCGCCGCCTGCTCACCCTACTTGGACCGCCAGGAGCGGGCGCTTGACCCGGTGCTGATCGTGACTCTCGGCCGCTACTCCCTTCAGCGCTACCTGCCCGGAGCCCGCATCTCGGAGGTGCATGGCCGTCTCCGCCGAGCGGGCAGCCGGTTTGTGCTGCCGATGTACCATCCCGCTGCCGCGCTGCGGGCCACGGCCCTGCGCGAGACCCTGGCTCGGGACTTCGCGGCGCTGCCGACGGCGCTCCTGGAGGCGCGCGAGGCGCTCGCCGCCGAGCAGGCGGACCCCGGAAACGGGCACCTGGCGCCGGTAGGACCCGGCGACCCGCCGGGGGGTGAAACCGGCGATGCGCCGCTGCCAGCGTTACACGACGACGATCAACTTACGCTCTTCTGAAAGGACCGAATGCCAGAAACCCTTCGCATCATTCCCCTCGGCGGGGTCGGCGAGGTCGGCAAGAACATCACGGCCATCGAGGCCGATGACGAGATCCTCGTTGTCGACTGCGGCCTCGCCTTCCCCGATCCCGACATGCTCGGCATCGACCTCGTCGTGCCGGACGCGACCTACCTCGCCGAGCGCCGCGACCGGGTGCGCGGGATCATCCTGACCCACGGCCACGAGGACCACACCGGCGGCCTGCCCTACGTCCTGCCCCGGATCAGCGGCACCCCGATCTACGCCACCAAGCTGACCATCGGCCTGGTCACCGGCAAGCTGAAGGAGCACAAGCTCCTAGGAGCGACGAAGCTCCACGAGGTCGAGCCGGGGGTCGAGTTCACCGTCGGCGCGTTCCGGATCACGCCGTTCCGGGTCAACCACTCGATCCCGGGCGGGGTGGGGTACGCCATTCGCCACGCGCGCGGGACGATCATCCACACCGGCGACTTCAAGTTCGACCACACCCCGCCCGACGGGACACGGGCCGACCTCGGGCTCATTGCCCAGGTGGGGCGCGAAGGTGTCGACTTCCTCCTGTCGGACTCGACCCGCGCCGAACGGGAGGGCTACACCCTGTCGGAGGCCACGGTCGGGGAGTCGCTCCGCCAGCTCATCGGCCAGGCCCAGGGCCGGGTGATCATGGCCACTTTCGCGTCCAACATCGGTCGCGTCCAGCAGGCGATCGATGCCGCCGCGGAGCACGGTCGGAAGGTCGTCCTCATCGGGCGCAGCATGGAGCAGAACGCGGCCATCGCCACCGAGCTGGGCTATCTGGATGGACGAGACGGAACGGTCGTCCGCAAGGACCAGGTCGATCGTCTCGACCCCGCCGAGCTGATGGTCGTCACCACCGGTTCGCAGGGCGAGCCGATGTCCGGCCTGACCCGGATGAGCAACCGGGACCACCGGAACATCACGATCGTGCCCGGCGACACCGTGATCCTGTCCGCCTCGCCGATCCCCGGCAACGAGGAAGCGGTGGCGCGGACCATCGACAACCTCTTCAAGGAGGGGGCGATGGTCCACTACGAGCCGATCACCCACTGCCACGTCTCCGGCCACGGCTCACGCGAGGAGCTGAAGCTCATGCTGGGCCTGGCGAAGCCCCGCCATTTCATCCCAGTCCACGGCGAGTACCGGATGCTCGTCCAGCACGCACTGCTGGCCGAGGGTGCCGGGGTGGCCGTCGACCGTATCTTCGTCCTGCAAAATGGGCAGGTGGTCGAGTTCGATGGCCAGCGGGCGCGCCTGGCGGGGAGCGTCCAGGCCGGCGCGGTGCTGGTGGACGGCCTGTCCGCGGTGGACGGGGTCGACGGGGTCATTCTCCGCGACCGGCGGGCGCTCGCCATGGACGGGGTGGTCATGGTCGCGCTGACCGTGGCATCGGCCACCGGACGGCCGGTGAGCGGCCCCGACCTCACCGGACGCGGGTTCCTTTCCGACCCCGACGACCCGGTGATGGAGCAGGCCCGTGCCCACCTGGCCAAGGAGCTCGAGCAGGCCGGCGAGGGCCAGCGGGCGGAGCCGGGCTACCTGAAGACCAAGATCCACGACGTCCTCAGCCGATTCTTCTACGAGAAGACCCACCGCCGACCGATGATCCTGCCCATCGTGCTCGAGGTCTGACGACCCGATGGCCAAGGCGAAGACCCGCTCGCGGCGCCAGAAGCGGGCACGACGGGCGGCGAATACCGGGATAAGGATCAGCCGCCGCGTCGTCCGCGAGGTCGGCGCGATCGTGCTCGTCGTCCTGGCGCTGGTCTCGCTGCTCGCGATCCTGACCCCGGACGCCGCGGCGGGCGTGGCCCTGTGGCGGGACTTCCTCGAGACGATGCTCGGGTGGGGGATCTTCTTCGCCCCTGCGCTCCTCCTGCTGGCTGCGCTCCTGCTGTGGATGCGGACGGTGCCGACCGAGCGGATCATCTCGGCGCTCGGCGTTGTCCTGGTCACGCTGTCGCTGCTCGGCCTGTTCCAGCTGGCCGTCGGTGGGGCCGGTGCCGTCGTCCCGCCCGGCGACGGGGGAGGGGTGATCGGGACCCTGATGTGCGCCCCGCTGGTTCTGCTGCTCGGCACCACCGGTGCGGCCATCGTCCTGTTCCTGCTCCTGGTCGTCGGGTTCCTGCTCTTCTTCAACATGACCATCGGGGACGTGTTCACCGCGTGGTCGCGCCGCCAGACCGAGGTCGGTCCTGCCACGGCAGCCGCCGGGCAAGGGGCCCGTGGATCGGCCAAACCAGGCGTGCCGCCGCCGGGACGCCCGATCCCGGAGGAACCGCCGCTCATCCTGCGCCGGCAGCGCGCCGAGCCCGCTCCGATGTCGGCGGCCACCGCCGCGAGTGGGGTGGCCGTGCCCATCGTCAGCCCGCCGCCGGCGACCGAGGAAGAGATCGAATCCAGCGAGGAAGCTCACCTCGCCGAGGTAGGGGAGCGGGAAGCGGTCGACGCCGCTCTCGAAGCTGCGTCGCAGGACTGGACCCTGCCGGACCTCACCCTGCTCGCCGACGCGCCGGGCAACGGCCCCGCCCAGATGGACCTCACGGCCAAGGGCCAGCGGATCAAGGACACCCTGGCCAGCTTCGACATCGGCGTGAAGGTGGCTCGCATCCAGGAGGGCCCGGTCGTCACCCAGTACGCGCTCGACGTGGAGCCAGGGATCAAGCTGTCCCGCATCCAGGGCCTGGCCGACAACCTCGCCCTCGCCCTGTCCGCTCGCTCCATCCGCATCCAGGCACCCATTCCCGGCGAGCCGTTCGTCGGCATCGAGATCCCAAACGCGGCCTTCGACCTGGTCACGCTCAAGGAGGTGCTCGGCTCCAAGGTGCTCCAGGCGGTCGCCGCGGAGGGCGAGCTGGCCTTCGCCCTTGGCCAGGACGTGGCCGGCCAGCCGGTGGCCGCGGACCTCGGCCGCATGCCGCACCTGCTCATCGCCGGCGCCACGGGGTCGGGCAAGAGCGTGTGCGTGAACGCGCTCATCTGCTCGCTTGTGATGCGCGCCAAGCCGGACGAGGTGAAGCTCATCCTCATCGACCCCAAGCGCGTGGAGCTGGCCCAGTACCGCGGCCTCCCGCACCTGCTGACCGAGGTCATCGTCGACACCGAGAAGGCGGTCAATGCCCTGAAGTGGACCGTCGGCACGATGGAGAGCCGCTACCACGAGTTCGCCCTGCGCGGCGTGCGGAACATCGCCGGCTACAACGCCGCGCTGCGCTCGGACGAGCCCCGGATGCCGTACATCGTGGTCGTCATCGACGAGCTGGCAGACCTGATGATGATGAGCGCGTACGAGGTCGAGGCCACGATCACTCGGATCGCCCAACTCGCCCGGGCGACCGGCATCCACCTCGTCGTCGCCACCCAGCGGCCATCGGTCCAGGTCGTGACCGGCCTGATCAAGGCCAACATCCCGTCGCGCATCGCGTTCGCCATGACCAGCGGCGTGGACTCCCGAACGATCCTCGACGCGGGTGGGGCGGAGGACCTCCTCGGTCGCGGCGACATGCTGTACCTGCCCATCGACGCGCCGCGCGCGGTCCGCCTCCAGGGCGTGCTGGTCACCGACCCGGAGATCGAGGGCCTCGTCCGTTTCTGGAAGGGCCAGGGCGCGCCCCGCTACCGGACCGAGATCACCGCCGCGCGCCGTGATAACCGCAACGGCGACGGGACGGACCAGGATGGCGACGCGGATCCGCTCCTCCGCCAGGCGGTGGACATCGTCCGCCGCTCGGACAAGGCCTCCGCCTCGCTCCTTCAGCGCCGCCTGCGGGTCGGGTACGCGCGCGCCGCCCGGATCCTGGACCAGATGGAAGACCGCGGCATCGTCGGCCCGGCCGATGGGAGCCGTTTTCGCGAGGTGCTCATCACGCCCGATGGGTGGGGCGGGGAGATCGGTCCGGGTGAGGATGAGGCATGACCGAGGCGAGCCGCACGCTGGGGCAGACGCTCCGGGCGGCCCGCGAGGGGAAGCGCTGGGACATCGCCCGCGCTGAGCGCGAGACCCGGATCCGCGCCCGCTACCTGACCGCGTTGGAGGCCGGTGACTACCGCGACCTGCCGGACCCGGTCTACACGCGCGGCTTCGTCCGCAACTACGCCCAATACCTCGGTCTCGACCCGGAATGGTGCCTCGATCTCTACCGCCTGGAGACCCATCCCGGGGAGATGGCCATGCCCGCGCCGGCCGCCCCGCGCCAGACATCGGTCGAGCCCCGCGGGACCACGCTCATCACCACCTCACGCCTCGTCCGGCTGTCGCTGCTCGGGGTGGTCGTGGCCTTCGTCGCGTACCTCGCGTACCAGTTCCTGACCTTCGCGGGCACGCCCGTCTTGACCGTGACCGACCCGCCGACGGACCTCGCCGCCTACGAGGGAACGTCCTACGTCGTGCGTGGGGAGACAGTGCCGGATGCCGAGATCACGGTCGACGGCTTGCGCGAGAACCCCAGCGCGACGGCCTCGGCCACCGGCGAATTCTCGATCCGGGTCGAGCTCGTGCCCGGATCGAACGTGATCACCCTGGTCGCAACCGACCCGGTCACGTTGCGCGCCTCCAGCCCGGTGATCCGCACGATCACCGTCACCCTGCCGCCCGAGACGCCGCCGGCGCCCAGCGCGCCGCCCAGCGGCAGCCCCGCCAGCCCATAAGATAGGGACCGATGGCCGACTCTTCGTTCGACGTGGTGAGTGATTTCGACCAGCAGGAGCTGGTGAACGCCCTGGACCAGGTCCGGCGCGAGATCGCGACACGCTACGACTTCAAGAACTCGAAGTGCACCCTCGAGCTGGGCAAGGCCGAGATCACGCTCCACGCCGACGACGACTTTCGCGCGGCCGCGGTCAAGGACCTCGTCCAGTCGAAGGCGGTCAAGCGCGGCCTCAGCCTCAAGATCTTCGACTGGGGGAAGGCTGAGCCGGCTGCCGGCGGGACGGTCCGGCAGGTCATCGGTCTGAAGCGGGGACTGAACGCCGACCAGGCACGAGAGCTGTCGAAGCACGTCCGGGACAAGTTCCCAAAGGTCAAGGTTTCGATCCAGGGCGACGCCCTGCGCGTCATCTCGCCGAAGAAGGACGAGCTGCAGGCGGTGATCGCCGACCTGCGCGCCCTCGACTACCCGGTCGCCCTCCAGTTCATCAACTACCGATAGGGCCCTGAACCGATGTGGACCGACCGATGAGCGCCCCTACCGAAACCCAGCTGGGACAGGCCGCTGCCAGTCTGGCGGGCGATCTCGTGGCCGCCGAATGGACTCTGTCGACCGCCGAGTCCTCGACGGCGGGGCTCATCGGCCACGCGATCACGATGGTTCCCGGTGCCAGCCGCTACTACTTCGGCGGCGTGATCGCCTACTCGAACCTGGCGAAGGAGTTCGAGCTCGGGGTGCCCGACGAGCTGATCGCTGAACGCGGCGCGGTCAGCGAGGAGGTGGCGGCGGCCATGGCCGAGGGCGTCCGTGATCGGTTCGACACCGATCTCGCGGTCGCAGTGACCGGCATCGCCGGACCCGAGGGGGAGGGCATCGGCAAACCACGAGGCCTGCACTACGTGGCTGCCTGTCGGCGCGGACACCCGGCCGTCGTCGAGCGCCATGTCTTCACTCACGATCGGGACGGCAACAAGGCAGCGGCCGCCCTGGCCGCGCTCGAGCTCGCGCGCCGGGAGATCAGCGCCGGCTGATGGTCGCGGCCGGCGAGCGGATCCACGTCATCGGCATCGCCGGCGCCGGAGCCGCCGGGACCGCTCTCCTGGCAGCCCATGCGGGTGCGCAGGTGGACGGTTGTGATGCCGCTGGCCCGTCGGCGTACACCGATGCGCTAACCGCCATTGGCGTTACGGTGGTAGCGGGCCACGATCCGACCCACCTGGAAGGGGTGGAGCGGGTGGCGGTCAGCGCGGCGCTCCGCCTTCAGCCGGACCTGCCCGAGCTCGCGGTCGCACGCGAGCGGGGAATCCCGGTCGTCGCGTGGCAGACGCTGCTGGGCGAGCTGATGGGGGAGCGAGGTCGGCTCGGGGTGGCCGTCGCCGGCACTCATGGCAAGTCGACCGCAACCGCCCTCCTCGGCCACCTGCTCGTCGCCGCCGGCCACGACCCGACGGTGGAGGTCGGGGCCATGATCCAGCCCTGGGGTGCCTCGGCGCGGGCCGGTGGGGGAGTGGAGTTCCTCGCCGAGGCTGACGAGTACGACGGGAACTTCCTCCACCTCCACCCCGCGGCCGTCCTGCTGACCACGATCGAGATGGACCATCCCGACGTGTTCGCCGACGCGGACGCGGTGTACGACATGTTCGTGCGCTTCTTGAGCGGGATGAGCAGCCACGAGCTGGTCGGCGGACGGCTCCTGGTGGCCCTGGCGGGGGATCCGGGGACGGAAGCGGTCCTCGCTCGCCTGGAGGGCTGGGACGGCCGGCTGGTCGAGTACGGCCCGGGAACCGATATCGCCGCGGCCAATGTCACCTACGACCAGGACGGGACCAGCTTCGACCTGTTCGGCCGACGGTACCGATCGCGCCTGGCCGGCGCGCACAACGTGCTGAACGCGGTCGGTGCGCTGGTCATGGGTCACGAGCTTGGAATCGGCCCCGATGCCCTCCAGGAGGCTCTGGAGGGCTTCAGCGGGGCGTCCCGGAGGCTGGAGTTGATCGCGGATACTGCCGGCGTGCTCGTGTTCGACGACTACGCGCACCATCCGACCGAGGTGCGGGCCGCCCTGGAGGGCGCTCGCCAGCGCGTCGGGGACCGACGGCTGTGGGCCGTGATCGAACCCCACACGTTCGCGAGGACCCGTGCGATGTTCGACGAGTACGCATCAGCGTTCAAGTCCGCAGATGAGGTGGTGGTGGCCGATGTCTTCGCGGCCCGGGACCCGGACACCACGATCGTGAGCGCCGAGGAGCTGGCCGATGCCATCGAGGAGGTTTCGACCGTGCCCGCCATCGCGACGGGGGACGTGCTCGAGACGGCTGACTACGTCGGCTCCAAGCTCCGACCGGGAGAGGCCGTCGTCACGCTCGGGATCGGCTCCAGCCACAAGATCGCGGCTCGGATCGCTGAAATCCTCGAGGAGCAAGCGGGGGAGAGCTTCAAGTGAGAGGCGCCCGGGCCGTCCTCCTCACGATCCTGCTGACCGCGGCCGTCGCCGTCGTTCAGCAGGGCCTCGTCCGGCTCGTGGAGGGCTCTGGAGCGGCCCAGGAGCCAGCCGTGATCCTCATCCTGCTCCTGGCGGCCTTCCTCGGCCTGCTGACCGGCGTGGCAACCCGTGCCTTGAATCTCCCGGGCGCGGTCGCCCCGACCGTGGTCGTCCTCGCCTGGACGTTGGCGCCGGTCATCTTCTCCGCCCTGCCCTGGGAGATCTTCCAGACCCTCGGAGGCGATGCCGCCCTCTCAGCAACCGAATCGCTGGCCCTGGCCATGGCCGCCGTCGCCGCCGCAGTCACCCTCGGCGTCCAGATCCCCAACGGCGAGTGAATCCAAGGTTGCGGCCGTTCTGAGCGGGCCGATGCGCCGGCGATCCGTGGTTCCCGTCATTCTGCTCAGCGCCGTCACCGCCTGCGGCGGTGCAGTGCCCGTCGCCTCGAATCCACCCAGCTCGGTGAGGCCGTTGGAGTCACCCGGTGCGGTTGCGTCGACCGCGGCCGACCCGATCGTCGGCGAGTGGGTGGCTCTCCACAATTGCGACACGATCGTCGCACTGCTGGGCGATGCCGGCCTCGATGAATTCATCGGAGAGCAGATCTACGGAAACGAGCTCATCCCGGGCGTGCCAGCCGATCAGTCGGAACTTCTCGATCCCTCTGCGCCGTGTGCGGATGCCGTAGAGCGCGAGCATTCGCACTTCTTCACGACGGACGGAACCTTCGGGTCGCGGGACTTCAACGGGGACCAGGTTGACGATGGCGGCTATTCGGTCGTCGACGAACACACGATCGTCATCAACGATGCGCGCTTCCAATACCGGATTGACGACGACCAGCTGGAGCTCGCGCCTGAACCGGTGGACATCTCCGCTTGCCACACGAAGGAATGTCGCTTCATCGCGGCGTGGGTCCTCATGGTTGCGCTGCCCGGTACTCCTTGGACGCGACGTTGAGACCCAACATTCGGGTGCAGGACGTTCTACCGAAGGCGGCGGTAAGGGGGCCATAGGTGCCTAGCGCAACATAACCTCCATTTGCGGAAGCGATGTCACAGGTGCTCCGGAGGGACTAAAGGACCGGGGTCCTCACCTGAACGGGTTATCGACCGATGATCTGGCTCCGCCGTACCGTGCGGCGCATGAACAAACGACGCGAGGTTCTTCGCGCAGCCGGCTGGATCGGCGTCCTGGTTGGGGTCCTCGGTCTGGCGATCGGTGCATTCGGTGGCAACGACGTCGCCCGCCTCGCAGGCGCCTACGGGATGCTCTTCCTCCTGAGCGGCGGTTGGGCCGTCATCGGCGTCGAGCTCCTGGCTCGCCACGAGCGGCGATCCCACCCGGTACCGCAGCCAGCTGTGGCCGAGCAGCGGGGCGTTGTCAGCCGCTAGCGGCTGACCTACGACTTCCGACCTTTGCCGGCGAGGGCCCGGCGGCGGCCAGCACTTCTCCGGCGAGGGACTCCGGCAGGCGCCCCATGATCCGGACGCCGTCGTCGGTAAACCGCTCGGTGACCTCCCCGGCGGAACGGGCACGGGCCAACAGCTCAGCTCGCGGATAGGGCACGACCGCATCCACCTGGACCAGGCGACCCCGCAAGGCGGTCGCGATCCGCTCCCGGAGCGATTCCAGCCCATCGCCAGTGAGCGCGCTGACATAGGCGACGTCGTCGTCGGACGGCTGTGGGCCGGCGGTGGCCACCGCGCCGTTCAGGCGGTCGAGCTTGTTGAAGACGAGGATCCGCGGCTTGTCCCCCGCGCCGAGCTCCTCGAGCACCGTTCGAACCGTCTCCTGCTGGGCGATGAAGTCCGGGTCGGACGCATCGACCACCTCGAGCAGCAGATCCGCCCGGAGGACCTCCTCGAGGGTGGCGCGGAAGGCGTCGACCAGGTCATGGGGCAGCTTGTTGATGAATCCCACCGTATCGGTCAGAACGACGTTGCGGTGCGAATCGAGCGTGATCCGCCGCGAGGTGGGATCCAGGGTGGCGAACGGCATGTCGGCGACGAATGCGTCGGCATTGGTCAGGGCGTTCAGGAGCGTGGATTTCCCGGCGTTCGTGTAGCCGACCAGGGCAACCACCGGGACCTCGGATCGATCCCGTCGGCGCCCGGCGGTGGCCCGATGGCGCTTCACCTGGCCGATCTCGTCCCGGAGCCGATGGATCTTCTCGCGAATCCGCCGACGGTCGGTCTCGAGCTGGCTCTCGCCCGGTCCCCGGGTACCGATGCCGCCGCCGGTCCGCGACAGGTGGGTCCACATCCGCGTCAGCCGCGGAAGGTGGTACTCGAGCTGGGCAAGCTCGACCTGAAGCCGCCCTTCGCGCGTGCTGGCGTGGCGGGCGAATATGTCCAGGATCAGGGCGCTGCGGTCGAGCACCTTGCCGTCGATGAGCTTCTCGAGGTTGCGCTGCTGGTTGGGGCTCAGCTCATCATCGACGACGAGGACGCTGAAGCCGGTCATCGCCTTCTCGTCGGCGAGGTCGGCGGCCCGACCCTTTCCGAAGTACCAGTTCGGGTCGGGATGGGCCCGTTTCTGGCTGGCGCTGCCGACCACCTCGGCGCCGGCCGCGATGGCGAGGGCACCGAGCTCGGCGAGCCGTCGCTCGACCGACCACCGCTCCGCCGCCTGCGGCTCGAGCGCGACCAGGAAGGCACGCTCGATCGGCGGAGCGACCTCGACCGTGTGCGTGTTGGAGCGGCTCATCTGGCGGTCATGCTAGCCCAGGGTCAGACGAAGCAGGAGATCACTCCCCCGCCGGACGAGCGCGGGCTCGTCCGCCGGCCCGTCGTCGGCGTCGAGCCACACGATGCGCCGATCGCGGCGAAACCAGCTCATCTGGCGCCGGGCGTAGCGACGGACGCGGCGGGCGGTGCTCGCGATGGCCTCCTCGAGACTCCACTCCCCCGCCAGGTGCCGGGCAGCCTCGGCATACCCATGACCGGTCAGGGCCGGAAGGTCGGGATCCAGTCCGCGCTCGAGGAGCGCACGCGTTTCCTCGAGCAGGCCACCGGCGAACATCGCGGCCGCCCGCTCCCCGATCCGTCGGTCGAGGACCGCCCACGGCCGGCTCAGGCCGAGCAGGGCGAGGCGCCCCGGGTATGGATCCAGCCCGACCGTGGCGGCGGCGGCGTTGCCCACGAGCTCGGCGCGCTCGAGGGCGCGGAGGACGCGACGCGGGTTCCGCAGGTCGGTCCGGGCCGCGCCGGCCGGGTCGAGGCGTATCAGCCGAGCGGCAAGTTCGGGCAATCCCTCGGCCTCGAGCTCCGCGGCCAGTCGTTGTCGCAGTTCGGGGCTCCACGGCTGGGATGCGAAATCGAAGCCATCCACGAGGGCGGTCACGTACAGCCCGGTGCCGCCCACGACCAGGGGGAGGCGGCCTCGACCGGCGATGTCAGGCAGGAGGCTGCGGGCAAGTTCGACCCACTGGGCGACGGTGAAAGCCTGGTCGGGTTCCACCAGGTCGAGCAGGTGGTGTGGCACCCGAGTTTGCGCGGCCGTGCCGGCCTTGGCCGTCCCGACATTCATCCCGCGGTACACCTGGCGCGAATCGGCAACCAGGATCTCCACTGGCAGCGCCCCCGCGAGCGCCAGCGAGAGATCGGTCTTCCCGGTCGCGGTGGGGCCGACCAATGCCGCCAGCGGCGGCGGGCGGGGGGCGCGCCGGGAGGAGGCGCGGGTTGACGGATCGGTCAGATCGGTCAGACCTCGACCAGGCGCTGGATGAGCTGGATGCTCGTCGCCCGACCGGTGACCCGATCGGCCTCGATCAGCGCGGCATTCAGGCTCACCGGGCCCTCCGCGACTTCAAAGCGGGTCGGCAGGTGCCGCAGGAAGCGAGGCAGGACGGTGTCGAGCCGGAAGCCGATGACGGAGTCCCGCGGTCCGGTCATCCCCACGTCGCTGAGGTACGCCGTGCCCTGGGGAAGGACCTTGGCGTCCGCGGTCGGGACGTGGGTGTGGGTACCCACCACCGCGGTCACCCGCCCGTCGAGGTGCCAGCCCATGGCGTTTTTCTCGGAAGTGATCTCGCAGTGGAAGTCGACGAAGCGGAGGGGCGGCAACGGCTCCCCCACCCCGTCGAGCAGGCTGTCGGCCAGGGTGAACGGCGAGTCGAGCTGGTTCATATAGACCCGGCCCATGAGGTTGATGACCGCGACCTGGGTGCCGTCGGCCAGGCGGGCGACCAGCCAGCCGCGGCCCGGAGCATCATCGGGATAGTTCGCCGGTCGCAGGACCGGCGCATCGGTGTCGAGATAGTCGTAGATCTCGCGCTTGTCCCAGATATGGTTGCCGCTGGTGATGACGTCGATTCCCGATTCCAGCAGCTCCTCGGCCAGTGAAGGAGTGAGGCCCGCGCCATTGGCCACGTTCTCGCCGTTGGCGATGACAAAGTCCACGGCGAGCTCGCGCCGCAGGTCGGGCAGGGCATGCCCGATGGCCTGCCGGCCCGGCTTCCCGATGATGTCGCCGATGACCAGGCACCGCATGGTGGCGGCGCCGGGGTCGGTCATCGGGCGTAGTCCACGGCCCGCGTTTCGCGGATGACGGTGACCTTGATCTGGCCGGGGTACTGGAGCTGCTCCTCGATCTTGCGCACGACGTCACGGGCCAGCCGGGACGAGGCGGCGTCGTCGATCTCCTCGGGGTGGACGAGGATCCGCACCTCGCGGCCGGCCTGAATCGCGTAGCAGCGCTCGACCCCGGGGAAGGTCAGCGCGATCTGCTGCAGGTCGTCGAGCCGCTTGATGTAGCTGTCGAGCGCCTCGCCGCGGGCACCCGGTCGGGACGCGCTGATGGCGTCCGCGATCTGCACGACGGTGGCTTCCACCGATTCCTGCTCCACCTCCTGGTGGTGAGCGGCGATCGCGTTGGTCACGACCGGCGCCACCCCGTAACGCGCCGCGATATCGGCCCCGATCTGGGCGTGCGGGCCCTCCACCTCGTGATCGACCGCTTTGCCGATGTCGTGGAGGAGGCCGCCCTTCTTCGATTCCGCCACGTTCGCGCCGACCTCGCCCGCGAGCATCCCCGCCAGGCGGGCGGTCTCGATGCAGTGGTTCAGCACGTTCTGTCCGTAGGAGGTCCGGTATTTCAGCCGGCCGAGGAGGCGGATCAGCTCGTTGTGGAGCCCGGGAACTCCCGCGTCGTAGGCAGCCTGTTCTCCCGCCTGGCGCATGACGGCCTCGATCTCCTGCCGCGACTTCGCGACCGTCTCTTCGATCCGGCCCGGGTGGATGCGGCCGTCGGCGATGAGCTTGGTGAGGGCCATGCGGGCCACTTCCCGGCGGACCGGGTCAAACCCGGACAGGACGACCGCCTCGGGCGTGTCGTCGATGATCAGGTCGACCCCGGTCGCCTGCTCCAGGGCCCGGATGTTCCGGCCCTCCCGGCCGATGATCCGTCCCTTCATCTCGTCGGTCGGCAGGTGCACGACCGTGACCGTCGCCTCCGACGTGTGGTCCGCCGCCATCCGCTGCATGACGGTGGTCAGGATCCGGCGCGATCGCTCCTCCCCGTCCTCCATCGCCCGCCGCTCGATGTCGCGGACGCGGTGCGCGGCTTCGGCCCGGGCCTCTTCCTCGACCTCGTGGATGAGCTTCTCGCGCGCCTCGCTGGCCGACAGCCCCCCGATCTGCTCGAGCGAGGTCAGCTGCTGGTCGCGCAGCGCGGCCAGGCGGAGCTTCTCGGCCTCCGCCTCGGCGACCCGTTCCTCGGCGATCGCTTCCCGCCGGTCGAGCGCCTCCGACTTGCGATCGAGACTCTCGGACCGGTCGAGCAGCAAGCGCTCCTGGCGCTGGAGGTCGGCGCGGCGCAGGCGGGCCTCTTCCTCCGATGCTCGCTGGGACTGGAGGACTTCGTCCTTGCCTTCGAGGACGATTTCCTTCTGCTTCGTCCGTGCGTCGGCGACGAGCCGCTCGGCGTATGACTCCGCGTTGCGGATCTTGGTCGCGGTCCACACTCGGCGCGTCACATAGCCGAGAATGACCCCGAGGATGCCGGAGATCACCGCAATGGCGACCACGGCCATGGTCTCAGGCATGGCTCCTTCCTCTCAGGAGCGAGGATCAGGTCCAGGCGTGCCCGGCCAGGGCCCGCGTTAACGGTCTATCAAACCGATGGGCGGAGGTCGGTCCGACGATCGGTGGCGGGTACTCTACTCCAACTGGTCCAGCCGGTCGCTCCGCGTGCTCAGCCGCGGGCGATGCGCCCGAGAAGACCGATCATCTCGAGGTCGCGCGGCAGGAAGTCCTGGAACATGATCCGCTGAGCGCCGGCTGCCTCGAACCGCCTGATCTGATCGTTCGCTTCGTCCGGAGTGCCCATGATCCAGCGACCACGGCGTTCGGCCAGCCACGCCTCTCCATCGGTTGCCGCACCCGACCCGAACTCGACGAGCATGGCCTGAGCGCGCTCCTGGAGCTCCCCGGGGGTCTCGGCCACCAGGACGCCGACCATTGCCGACCTCGTGACCTCCTCCGGGTCCCGGCCGAGGGTCTCGCAGGCGTCCCGCACGCGGCCGTAGGCGACGCGCAGCCGATCCGGGGTCGCCGACGACCGGTTGAACTCGTCGGCCCAGGTCGCCACCAGCCGCGCCTGGCGGGGTCCTCCGTCGCCGCCGAGGATGACGTGGGGATGTTTCTTGCCCGACGCGGTGGGGCGAGGACGGAACAGCGCCCCCGACACCTGCCAGTGCTCGCCGCCGAACGACCAGCCGTCCGGCTCGGTCCACAGACCGTGGACGATCGTGAGCGTTTCTTCGAGCATGTCGTACCGCTCGGGGAGGTCCGGGTACCGGAACCCGTATGCCGCGTGCTCGACATCGTTCCAGCCCGCCCCGATGCCGACCTCGAGGCGGCCGTGGCTCATCTCGTCGACGGTGGCCGCGACCTTGGCCAGGTTGCCCGGATGGCGAAAGGTGACCGGCGAGACGAGCGTGCCGAGGTGGATGGTGAAGGTGTCGCGGGCCAGGCCGGCGAGCGTGGCCCACGCATCGGTCGTGGGGTTGTCCGCGGCTCCGGGAAAGCTCGAGTAGTGGTCCGAGCGGAAGAACGCTTCCAGCCCGGCCTGCTCCGCGGCCCGGGCGGCGGCCAGGATCTCCTCGTAGCTGAGCCCCTGCTGGGGCTCGGTCATCAGCGCGAAGCGCACGCCCCAGAGGGTACCCGGCCGGTTGCGCTGCGTGCCTGCCGCCCTACGCGGCCTGGTCTGCCGAAACCTCCGGCTGCGCCATCAGGTCCGACCCACGGCGCTGCGCCATGTCATGCGCGAACTGGGTGGCGAGGGTGTCCGCGTGGAGGGGCCGGGCGAAGAAGAATCCCTGGGCCAGCTCGCAGCCAGCCGCCTTCAGGCGCTGGACCTGGTGTCGGTGCTCGACGCCCTCCGCCACGACCTGGTGTCCCAAAGCTTTGCCGAGCGAGATGATCGCATCGGTCAGGATCCACCGGGTGTCGCTCCGATCCCCCACGCCGACGAACCCGGCTCCGATCTTCAGGATGTCGATCGGGAACCGATGGAGGTAGCTGAGCGACGAGAACCCCGTCCCGAAGTCATCGAGCGCGACCCGGATCCCGAGCTCGCGCAGGTCACTGATGACGGCGATTGCTGCTTCCGCGTCGTGCAGCAGCACGCTCTCGGTCACCTCGAGGACGACGCTCGACGGCGCCAGGCCCGACCGCGCGATGGTGCCTCGGACGTCTTCGAGGAGGGTGGGGTGGAGCAGCTGACGTGCGGAAAGGTTGACGGCCACCCACGGCGCTCCCGATCCGTCACCGGATCCCCAGCGCGCCGCCTGACGACAGGCCTCATCCAGCACCCAGCGACCAATGGGCACGATGATCGCGCCATCCTCGGCCGCACCGATGAACTCATCGGGTTCGACTTCCCCGCGCGTGGGGTGGTTCCAGCGGAGCAGCGCCTCGGCGCCAACGATGGCCCCCGACTCGAGCGAGACCACCGGCTGGTAGCGGAGCTCGAACTCGCCCAGGTCGACCGCGCGGCGCAGCTCCTCGCCGGCGTCGTGCCGGGATCGGACGCCCTTCAGCATCGACGCCTTGTACACCGCCCACCGACCCTTTCCAGCGGCCTTGGCGCTGTACATCGCGATATCGGCCTGGCGCAGGAGGTCTTCGGCCGTGCTGCCCTGCCGTCCGGCGGCAATCCCGATGCTGGCGGTGATGTGGGTCTGGATGTCGCCGATCAGGAATGGCTGGCCGATCGAATCGGTCACTCGCTGCGCAATGTGCTCGGCGTTGGACAGGTCGGCATGGTCGTCGACCAGGATTGCGAACTCGTCACCGCCCAGGCGAGCGGTGAGATCGGCGGTCCTCGTGCACAGGTTGAGCCGGCGCGCGACCTCCACCAGCATGGCGTCCCCGACCTCGTGGCCGTACGAGTCGTTCACGAACTTGAAGTCGTCCAGGTCGACGAACATCACGACCGACCTGCGGCTGGGGGTCGTCGCGGCCAGCCGGGCATCGACGTTTTCCCGGAACAGGCTCCGGTTGGCGAGCTGGGTCAGCCCGTCATGGAAAGCCTGGTGTTTGAGCTCGTCCTGTAGGACGGACAGCTTCGACAGCGAGCGCTCCAGCTGTCCGTTCTCCAGTGCGGTCCCGGCATGGCTCGCCACAGTCGCATACAGGCGGAGATCTTCGGCGGTGAACGTGGTCACGTCCCCGAGCCGATTGGTCACCACCATCGCCCCGACGATGCCGCCATCCGCCCCCAACGGCGCAACCATGGCGTCCCGGACCTCGCGGTCCTCGCCAAGCTCGAGCGACGTGGAGTTCAGGAGGAACGCCTTCCCGTTCTCGGCCAGGTAGGCGTGGAGCGGTTTCCAGATGGCAGGATCGCCTGGAGCCATGATCGTCGTCCGGTCATCTGCCACGGATGTGACCAGGTAGGCCTCCGAGGGCTCCGACGGGAAGATGACGATCTCCGCGCGCTCGGCGCGGAACATCGTCCGGCTGTGGTACAGGAGCTGAACGAGCGCAGAGTCGAGCTCGGGGGTGCGCTGCAGGATCCGGGTGGACTCGTACAGCAGCTCCATGGACTCGTGCTGCTGCCGCGCTCCGATGAACGCTCGGTACCCGAAGAAGAGGGTGGCGACGGGCACGACCAGGAGCCACGCCGCGCGCGGGTCGGCGATGACGATGATGACCGCCAGAAGCGCCACGCTGGTGTTCGTGGCGGCCACGACCGATGAAACGCCGAGCATCTGCCGCAGCTTGCGCCACCCCAGGCTGCCTTCGGAAACGGTGAGCGCGGCGGCCACCAGGAAGACGCCGACCACGTTGGCCGCCCCCGCCCCCGCGAACGCGGCCAGCCAGCGGGCTGGATCGGTCAGCGGCCCGGACCCGAGATAGTGGAAGACCGCGAGCCCGACGGTCGATGCCAGGGCGAAGGAGCCGATATTGAAGGCCAGCTTGACCGGAGGTTGCCGTCGATTGACGGCCAGAGCCACGGCGGACCCCACCGCCTGGGCGATGACCACGTCGAGCGGCGCAGCCAGGAACATCCCGATGACGAGTGGGAGCTCGTTCAGGGAGAAGGTATGTGCGCCGCGGCGGAAGTGGAAGTGAATGACGCGGGCCTCGGCGGCCCAGAAGCCAGCTGCCAGGACGAACCACGGCAGCTGCCATGACGGATCGACGGGCTCGAGCTCGGGGAGCACGAGCGCGGCCACGACCACCGCGGCGACATCGATCGCGATGACGAACGCCCAGACCCGCGACAGGAGCGGCATGCGGCTCACCCTAGCGAGGAGAGCTCGGGTCGCCGATGCGCCGATTTATCCTGACCGGCCCAGGCCGGGGAGGCCATTGCGCGTCTGACGCACGCGGTCGGTCGGTTCATGGCGTCCGCGGCGCGCCCTGGCCCTGACCGACTAGTACCAGCCGCCCGTGCTCCAGCTGTTGCCGGACCACGAGTTGCCGGACCAGCTGTTCCCGCTCCAGCTGTTGCCGTTCCAGACGCCAGCCGACCACGACGAGGCAGTGGCTTCGAGGGCGGCCATCGCGACCGAGTTGAACGGATGGCCGAAGATGTCCTGCTCGCCGGCGAGGATCACTCCATCGTCGGTGACATGGTCGGCGCCACGGGACAGCTCGAGCGAGCCGTTCCCGAGCGACGCGGCAGCCCATTGACCGAACGTGTTGGGCGGCGCATCGGTCAGCATCCCGTGCAGGTCGATCTCGCCGTTGCCCTGGAGTCGCGGGGTCACGCTGAGCGAGTTCGCGTTCTCAGCCAGGAACGCCTTGACCTGGTCCGGGCTCATGGCGGGGTACTTCTGGAGGATGAGGGCCACCGCGCCGGAGGTGACGGCCGCCGACTGGCTCGTGCCGCTGCCACGGAAGTAGCGGCTGTCGAGAATTCCGCCAGGGTGCGTCAGATCGAGGTACGAGTTGGGGACGCGCAGGCCCTGCATGTGCGCCCCGGGGGCGACGAAATCCGGTTTTCGGGCTCCCCCATTGGCGGCTACCGCTGAGAAGCTGGCGATCTGGTTGTCCCACGGGGTCGCGGTGCCCATCGTGTCAGAGCCGCCGACGCCCATCAGGGTTGGGTTGTAGGCGGGGTTCGCCAGGCCAGGCGCGCCAGATCCCTTCTGGTAGCCGCTGTTCCCCGCGGCAGCCACGACCACGATCCCCTGTCGCCACGCCTGCTCCGCGGCGTACGCGAGCGGGTCGACGAGATACGACTGGGTCGTGTTCGTCCCATACGACAGGTTGATGACGCGAATGTTCAGGCCGTTCGTGTATCGGTTCTGGACGACCCAGTCGATGGCCGCGATCACCTGCGAGACATCGACGCCGCCATCCGCGACGCCGACCTTGATGCTGACGATGCGCGCATCGGGCGCCATGCCCCGATACGCCGACGGAGGCGCCGCGGCGTAGGGTTGGGCGAGGCCTGAGTCGCGGCCGGCGATCAGGCCCGCCATGAACGTCCCGTGTCCGTTGGTATCCAGGTTGCGGAAGCCTTCGACCTGCGACTCGAGGGACAGGTCCGGGCCGTAGACGATCTTGCCGGGGGTCGCGAGGCCCTCGACCGGGCTCACCCCCGTATCGATGACCGCGACATCCACCCCGGCCCCCGTATAGCCGGCCTGCCACCACGCGGCGGCGCCGGTCCAGTTGGTCGTGTTGGACATCGAGTACGGGTCGGTGGCCGGATCGTAGGGCGCGCCCAACGCGGCGGATGGAGCCACTCCCGAGACGACGACCGCCAGGGCGGCCAGGACCGAAGCGAGGCGGCTGGGACGGCGGACGGGCTGAAGGGCTCGCGAAGGAGGGCCCGAGCGGAAGTATTCCCAGGACACGCCGAACAGGATCTGCACCTGTTCGCGAAGGCCGGCGCGAAGCACGACAGGAGTGCGGCGAGCGCGATCGACGACGCGATCGAGCGCTCGGTCCGTTCGACCGTCTGCGGAGCTGACTGCCTGCATCACTCTCCCCTTCACAGAATGATGCGAGGGCATTCTGGCGGCCGGGCTGTCTCGCGGCGCCAGCCACGAGACCCTTGGCTTTGCGTCCCCACCTCGCGGCGGGTTTGCCTTTTTCAGGCCATCGCCTGTGGTGACGCGCCTCGTCACCTACGACGGAGGCTAGCCCTCCTCGGACTCGGAGCGTCCCCCTCCGGCAGTACTTTCCACCCTGGTACTTTCGGCGATCGCTGCCAGGATGGCGCGCCGCGCCGTTGCTGGCTCGAAGCCGCGACGAACGAGAAACATCCCGAGCCGCTGGACCGCCTTTGGATCTTCGGGCACCTGTCGCCCTTTCAGGTGGCGGTCGAGTGCGGCCGCCGCTCGCTCGTCTTCGGTGGTTGGCTGATCGCCGTCCGACGCCTGCCGCAGTGCGGCAATGATCGGCGGAGGGATCCGCTTGGCCCGCAGCTCCGTCTCGAGCGCAAAACGCCCTCGCGGGGCGTGGCGGTCCCGCTGCTCGACCCACCAGCGCGCAAAGGCCAGGTCATCCACAAAACCAATCCGTTCGAGGCGCTCGAGCGTTGCGGCGACCACGTCGTCGGCAGCGCCTGAACGGCGCAGGCGTTGCTCAACCTCCCACCGTGATCTCGGTCGCGTCCCGAGGAACCGGCCGGCGATCTCGAACGCCTGCTCGGCGTCGGGCGGTGCCTTCGGCTCCTTCGCGGGGCGAGGCGAGGTCCGCGGCTTCGTCACCCGGTCAGGCCGGGGTTGCGGACTCCGGGGTTGCGGACTCCGACTCGGGGGCCGTCCCGTCGTCGCCAATCGTGATGGCCGCGACGCGACCGCGGATCTCGTCTTCGATCGCATCGGCCAGGCCGGGGTTGGCCTTGAGGAACTCGCGCGCCGCCTCGCGGCCGTTGCCGAGCCGAGTGTCACCGTAGTTGAACCACGCCCCGGTCTTCGACAGCACGCCCGACGCGATGCCCACGTCAAGCAGGCCGCCCTCGCGGCTGATGCCCTCGTTGTAGAGGATGTCGAACTCCGCGACCCGGAATGGCGAGGCGACCTTGTTCTTCACCACCTTGACTCGCGTCCGGCTGCCAAACGCATCGGTCCCGTTCTTCAACGTCTCGATGCGCCGGATGTCCATCCGGATCGAGGCGTAGAACTTCAGGGCGCGGCCTCCCGGCGTGGTTTCGGGGTTGCCGAACATCACGCCGATCTTCTCGCGCAGCTGGTTCGTGAACACGAGCGCCGTGTTCGAGCGGCTCACCGCGCCGGTCAGCTTGCGCAGGGCCTGGCTCATCAGCCGCGCCTGGAGCCCGACGAACGAGTCCCCCATCTCGCCCTCGATCTCCGCCCGCGGCACGAGTGCGGCCACCGAGTCGACGATGACCACGTCCACGCCGCTGCTCCGGATGAGCGTCTCCGCGATCTCCAGTGCCTGCTCCCCGGTGTCCGGCTGGGAGACGAGCAGCTCGTCGACGTTCACACCCAGGTTGCGGGCATAGCCCGGGTCCAGCGCATGCTCGGCGTCGATAAACGCGACGGTGCCGCCATTCTTCTGGGCATTGGCGGCAATGTGGTAGCAGAGCGTCGTCTTCCCGCTCGACTCGGGACCGAAGATCTCCGTGATCCGGCCACGGGGCACCCCGCCGACGCCGAGCGCGAGGTCGAGCGCGATGGACCCGGTGGGAATGACCTCGACCGCCATCCGCGCCCCGGTATCGCCGAGCCGCATGATCGACCCCTGGCCAAACTGCTTCTCGATCTGGAGGATGGCCGCATCGACTGCGCGAGCGCGCTCTCCGGTGGCCTGGTTCTCGCCGTTGGCCTTGGTCTTGGGGGCGGCCGCTGTCGCGTCCATGCGGGATCCGTGCTCCTTCCTGACTGCTCGGGTGGCTTCGCGGGTCACCCGGCGTCGGGTTCGTCGCGCGGCTTGCGGACTGGCTTGATGACCTCCACCGTCATCGGTTCATAGACCGTCGGGGGCGGGGCCTTGTGGGCCTTGTCCTTCTTCTGGCGCTTTGGCTGCTTCTTGGGGCGGTCTCGGTTGCCCATCGGCGTTCACTCGTCCCTGTCGACGCCCGACGCAGGATCAGTCTCGGACAGCGTCCTGTATCGGTTCGTTACTGCTTGATTGCGGGTCGTCGTCCGGAGCCGCGAACTGGCCTGTCACGCGGTCGCGAAGGGCCTCGTAGCCGCCATCCGTGAGCGCCTGGCGGATGGCCCGCATCAGGTCGAGAGTATAGGTGAGGTTATGGACCGAAGTGAGCCGATGGACGAGCAGCTCCCCCGCCCGGAACAGGTGCGCGAGGTACGCACGGGAGTAATCGCGGCAGGTCTCGCAGCGGCACGCAGGGTCCACCGGCCGCGGATCGTCCTGAACGGCCGAGTTCGCCAGCCGGAGGCGCCCTTCCGAGGTCCACAGCTGTCCATGGCGGGCCAGTCGGGTGGGCAGCACGCAGTCGAACAGGTCTACCCCGTGCTCGATGGCGACGAAGAAATCCTCCGGCGAACCGACGCCCATGAGATAGCGCGGACGCGGATCGTCCGCGAGGGTCTCGGCCACCGTGTCCAGGGCCGACGCCATGTCAACCTTCGACTCGCCGACGGACAGGCCACCGATGGCGATCCCGTCGAACGGCAGCTCCGCGATGGCGCGAGTTGACGCCTGGCGAAGAGACCGATCCACGCCGCCCTGGATGATCCCGAACACGGCCTGGTCCGGTCGCTGGCGCGACTCCAGCGAGCGCGCCGCCCAGGCGTGGGTCCGCTCCATGGCGGCGGTCGCGTCGTCCAGTGACGCGTCCGCCCCGACCAGGTGGTCGAGGACCATCGCGATGTCGCTTCCGAGCGCCTCCTGGATGGCGATTGCCCGTTCCGGGGTGAGGCGGACGACCGATCCGTCCAGGTGCGAGGCGAATGTCACCCCATCGTCGTCGACGGTCCGCAGGTGCCCCAGGCTGAAGACCTGGTATCCGCCGGAATCGGTGAGGATCGGTCCGTCCCAGGCCATGAACGTATGCAGTCCGCCCAAGCGGGCAATCCGCCCCTCGCCCGGTCGGAGGCTCAGGTGATAGGTGTTGCCGAGCAGGATCGTTGTCCCTGCCTGGCGGAGGTCGCGCGGGGTGACCGCCTTCACCGAGGCCTGGGTGCCGACCGGCATGAACTGCGGCGTGTCGACCGAGCCATGCCGGGTGTCCAGCCGCCCGACCCGGGCACGACCGATGCCTGCGGAGCGGGCCTCGAACGAGATCGGTGACGGCACGGGCCGAGGATACCGGCACCGGGCGCCTGGTCAGGCGATGAGCATGGCGTCGCCGAACGAGTAGAACCGGAAGCCACGCTCCAGCGCGGCACGGTAGGCGGCGAGCAGCGTGTCGCGCGCATCGAGCGGGCTCGTGCCAGCCATGCCGGCCTGCACGAACGCGGTGACCAGCAGCAGCAGCGAGCTGCGCGGCAGGTGGAAATTCGTGATGAGCGCGTCCACGGACCGATAGGCGTGGGGCGGCACGATGTACAGGTCCGTCCAGCCTTCGGCGGCGTCGGTGCGGGCCACGGTCTCGAGCACGCGCGTGGTCGTGGTCCCGACCGCCACGACTCGCCGTCCCTGCGCCCTGGCCGTCGCGATCGCGCGGCGCGTGCTCGGCGGCATGACGTACCACTCCCGATGGATCCGGTGCTCGTCGACGAAGGTGCCATCGAGCGGCTGGAACGTGTCGAGGCCAACGTGGAGGGTGACCGCTGCGCGCTCGACGCCGGCGGCCCTCAGCTCGTCAAGGAGCCGCGGAGTGAAGTGCAGGCCCGCAGTCGGCGCGGCGGCAGACCCCGGTGGCACGGCAAAGACGGTCTGGTACCGCTCGTCAGGCGCCTCTCGCGCAGTGATGTACGGCGGGAGCGGCATCTCCCCGGCGTCAGTCATGAGCTCGACCGGATCGCGAGGAAGGGTCACCGCACGAGTCCCCTCCCCCACCGTCTCGCCGATCGTCAGGCGGTCTCCCGTCGCCAGCGTGACCGGCGCACCCGGCCGCAAGCGGCGACCGGGTCGGACGAGGGCCTCCCAGCGCCCGTCGGCGAGCGGCCGCAAGAGGAGAACCTCGGCCTCTCCCCCGCCGGCCCGCGTGCCCCGGAGGCGGGCCCGCAGGACGCGACTGTCGTTGACGACCAATAGGTCGCCAGGCGAGAGCCACTCGCCGATATCGGCGAAGCGGCCCTCGGCTAGGACGGGGCGTCCGGGCCTCGACGTCGCCCGGTCGAGCACGATCAGCCGGCTCGCATCACGTGGCTCGGACGGCGCCTGGGCGACGGCCTCGGTCGGAAGCTCGTAGTCGAATTCATCGACGCGCAGTCGGCCTGCGGACGCATCGGTCACTTCGGAAGGCTAGCCGGATCGGTGCCTGGGCAACACGACGCCCGGCCGGATGGCCCGGCCGGGCGTCATCGGTATGGTGGACGCTCAGATGTACTGCTGGATGAGCGCCTGCGCGAAGTACACGAGGAACGCCAGGAAGACGAGCCACATGAGCCAGTGGACGTCGCCGAGCTGACGACCGACGATCTTGAGGAACACCCATACGACCAGTCCGGCACCGATACCAATCGTGATCGTGAATGTCAGCGGCATGAGGATCATGATCAGGAGTGCCGGAAGACCGATGTAGATGTCCCGAACGTCGATTTCACCGATCTGGGTGAACATCAGGTAGCCCACCAGGACCAGAGCCGGAGCGGTGGCCACCAAGGGGAGGATCTGGACGATCGGCGCCAGGAAGATGGCCGCCAGGAAGAGCAGGCCAACGACGACGGCGGTCAAGCCGGTCCGTCCTCCATCCCCCACGCCGGCGGCGCTTTCGATGTACGTCGTGTTCGAGCTGACGCCGGCAGCGCCACCAACCGCGGCCGCGAGGCCATCGATCAGAAGGACGCGCCCGACGCCGGGAACCGTGCCGTCTTCTTCGGCGAGGCCCGCCTCGGCGGCGACTCCAGTGACCGTCCCCATCGTGTCGAAGAAGTCACTGAGCATGATGGTGAAGATCGCCAGCACCGCGGCCAGCACACCGGCCTCGATGGTGAAGATCCCCGGGAGATCCTGGAGCCCGAGTCCCAGGGTCGCGAAGCTGGGCGTCCAGACGAACTCCTCGGGGATGCTCTGGACACCGGTCACGATGGCAACCAGCGTCGTGACGGCGATGCTGATGATCAGGGCACCCCGGACCTTGAGCGCCCAGAGCGCGAAGGTCAGCAAGAGGCCGAACAGGAACACGAAGTCGGCGGTTTCGGTCGGGAACTGGAATGCCAGCGGCGGGGGCGGCGGCGCGAATTCCGGAGACACGCCGACGATGAGCCCGCCATCCCACAGACCGATGAACAGGATGAACAGGCCGATGCCGACGCCGATGGCCCGCTTCAGACCGAGCGGCACCGCGTTCATGATCGCCTCGCGGAGGCCCACGATGACCAGCAGCGAGATGATGAGGCCCTCGATGACGATCACGCCCATGGCCTGGGCCGCCGTCATCCCGAGGCCCAGGACCAAGCCAAACGCGACCGCCGCGTTCAGGCCGAGACCGGCGGCCAGGGCGAATGGATAGTTGGTGATGAGACCCATGGCCAGGGTCATGATCCCGGCCACCAACGCGGTCCCCGCCGCCACCGCGACCGGGTCGAGGCCCATCGGTCCGGCGATGATCGCCGGGTTGAGGGCCACGATGTAGACCATCACCAAGAAAGTGGTAACGCCGGCCCGGATCTCGGTGCCGACGCTTGTACCCCGTTCCGTGAACTTGAAGAACGAATCCACGCTAAGGGGTTCCTCCTCGCTCCCTGGATCGCCGCCGCACCAAGGGCTGGGTGCGTGACGCGACCCGGAAGCCGATCCTAGCGAAGGGGGATGTGGATATCGGGCGTTTTTTGCGCGACCGCACCCAGCCGCACCAAATCGTGCGGAAGCGGGCTGAAAATCAGTCGAACAGACCCGGCTGTGCGTTCGCGGCGAGCGCTTCCGCGGGCGGCGTCAGACCAAGATGCGTCCACCCGGTGGCGGTCAGCAGGCGGCCGCGCGAGGTCCGCGCCAGCAGGCCGGCCTGGATGAGGTACGGCTCGACCACGTCCTCGATCGTCTCCACCGGCTCGCTGATGGTGGCGGCCATCGTCTGCAGGCCCACCGGTCCCCCGCCATGGTGCTCGGCCATGGCGATCAGGAGCTGGCGGTCGAGTGCGTCGAGCCCGCGTTCGTCGATGTCGAGCAGATCCAGCGCAGCCTCCGCCGCGGCCGCTGTCGCGCGCCCGTCCCCGTCGCCACGGACCTGGGCGTAGTCACGGACCCGCTTGAGCAGCCGGTTGGCGATCCGTGGCGTGCCCCGGCTGCGGCGCGCGATGAGCTCTGATGCGTCCGCGTCGAGCGGGATGGCCAGGATCCCGGCGCTCCGGTGCAGGATGGTGACCAGATCGGCATCGGTGTAGTAATCGAGCCGATGCGTGACCCCGAAGCGGTCACGGAGCGGCCCCGTGATGCTGCCCACCCGCGTCGTGGCCCCGATGATCGTCACCGGTTCGATCTGGAGGCGCACGGTTCGTGCCCCCGGACCCTTGCCCAGGACGATGTCGAGCGCGAAGTCCTCCATCGCCGGGTAGAGGACCTCCTCGACGACGTGCGAGAGCCGGTGGATCTCGTCGATGAACAGGACGTCGCTCTTCTGGAGGCCGGTCAAGATCGCGGCGAGGTCTCCGGCCCGCTCGATGGCCGGGCCTGACGTCGTGCGCAGCTGGGCGCCAAGCTCGGCGGCCACGATGGTGGCCAGCGTCGTCTTCCCCAGGCCCGGGGGTCCGTAGAGCAGGATGTGGTCGACCGGCTCCGACCGCTGCCGTGCCGCGTCGATGAGGATCGCCAGGTTCTCCTTGATCCGCTCCTGCCCGGCGAACTCGTCGAGGCGACGGGGACGGACGGTCGCCTCGAGCGCGAGCTCATCCTCGAGGACCTCGGCACTGCCGACCCGTTCGATGGTCACCCCTCGAGTCTAGCCTCAAGCCGGTCGAGGTCGGCTTCGGTGTCGACATCCGGGGCATGGACGTCAATGGGAACGGCCTCCACCATGTCCGGGTTGGCGGCCAGGACCTCCCGCAGACCGATGTCCCCGCTCAGCGCCATGACCACTGGTACCGCCTCCGGCTCGATGAGCACCGGCGGGCCGTAACGGCCCTCGGCCGACGCCGCGACCAGGGGCCGTGTGCCACGGGCGGCCAGGACCGCGGCAATCGCCGCCGGCGTGACGGTCGGCTGATCGACGAGGAGGACGACCGCGGCACGCTCCGGCGGGACGGCGCCGATGCCGAGCTGGAGGGAGGAGCTCAGCCCGCGGGCCGGGTCGTGGTTCACGACCGCGTCGATCCGCGCCGGTGTCTCCGCCCCGACCGGCACCACCGCAATGATCGGGTCGAGCCCTGCTTGACGCGCCCGCCGGGCCACGTGGCTGAGCAGCGTTTCGCCGGCCAGCTGTGCCACGAGCTTCGGGCCGCCGAACCGGCGCCCGAGGCCGGCGGCGAGGATCACGGCGGCCACCTTCGATCGATCGGTCATCGGTCGCATACTGGACCTCTCATGGACGAGGCGCTGGCGGCGTTGCGCGCCTGGCGGGCGGATGGGCTCGACGCTGCCCTCGCGACGGTGGTTCGGGTCGATGGCTCGGCTCCGCGGGGCGTGGGGGCGAAGCTCGCAATCGCCGACGGAGGGGTTATGGCCGGCTCGGTGAGCGGTGGCTGCGTCGAAGGTGATGTGATCGAGCACGCGCGGACGGTTCTCCGCACCGGATCTCCGGAGCTTCGGCGCTACGGGATCAGCGACGAGCAGGGTCTCGAGGTCGGACTGATGTGCGGCGGCACGATCGAGGTCCTGATCGAGCCGGTCCGTGGCCCGGTGGCCCGCCTCATCGAGCTGTTTACGGCTTTAGTCGCCGCACAGCGCCCCGTCGCGCGCGAGATCGCGGTCGCCGAGCCGCCGATCGGCACCCGGCGCGTCCTTGACGGCGAGGAGGCGATCCGCGTCGCCGACTCGGCCGTCGTGGTCTATGACCGCGCCCTGCCGCCCCCTCGAGTCTGGATCGTGGGCGCGGGTCATATCGCCGAGCACGTCGCGGCCTATGGCGCCCGCGCCGGCTTCGCCCCGCTCGTGGTCGACCCGCGCCGTCTGTTCGCCGAGCAGCCACGCTTCGAGGGAGTCACCGTCATCCCCGACTGGCCTGACCGCGCCTTCGCCGAGCACGGGCTCCTTGCCGACGATGCCGTCGTCGTCCTGTCGCACGACCCGAAGATCGACGAGCCCGCGCTGGTGGCGGCCCTCGGCGGGGAGCCGGGCCCGGCCTATGTCGGCGCCATCGGCAGCCGGCGAGCCCAGGACGACCGGCGGTCGCGCCTGCGGGCGGCGGGCGTTGGCGAGGGGCAGCTCGACCGACTGCGGGCTCCGATCGGCCTCGATCTCGGAGGGCGCGAGCCGGCGGAGATCGGGCTGGCCATCGTGGCTGAGCTGGTGGCCGTTCGCCACGGGCGGCGCGGCGGACCGATGAGCGAGCGGTGAGCGATCTCCTCATCCGCGGCGGAACGCTGGTCGATGGCAGCGGCGCGCCCGGACGGCCGGGGACGCTGTTGGTAAACGGGGACCGGATCCGGCTGCTCGGCCCGGACGCTGAGCCACCCCCGGTGGAGCGAGTCATCGACGCGACCGGCCTGGTGGTGGCGCCGGGGTTCATCGACCTCCACTCCCACTCCGGCCTGTGGCTCCTCCACGAGCCGACCCATGAGCCGAAGGTGCGACAGGGGGTGACGACCGAGGTGATCGGCGTCGATGGCCTCTCTTACGCGCCCCTCCCCGATCCGGCCGATCTGGCAGCGCTGGTGACCATGAATGCGGGCCTCGACGGCCGTCCCGACGTCGCCCTCGACTGGGACACGGTGGCGTCCTACCTCGGCCGCTTCGATGGCCGGGCGGCCGTGAACGTGGCGCTGCTCATCGGCAACTCTGCCCTGCGGATCTGTGTTCTGGGCTGGGACGACGTTCCCGCCGACCACATGGCCATGGCCGACATGCGGGCCATGCTCCGCGAAGGCATGGCGGAGGGCGCGTTCGGACTGTCGAGCGGCCTCGACTACCCGCCCGGCGCCTATGCCAGCACGGAGGAGCTGGCGGACCTCACTGCCGCCACGGCGCGGGAGGGCGGCTTCTACCACACCCACGTGCGATATGACCTTGGCGACCGCTACCTGGATCCGTTCCGCGAGGCGCTGGCCATCGGCGAGATGGCCCACGGACCGGTCCACCTCACCCACTTCTACCACCGCCAGAACTACCCGGGCGGCCTTGAGCCGATGCTCGCCCTGGTCGATGACGCGCGAGCCGAGGGGCGGGACGTCACCTTCGACACGTACCCGTACGAGTGGGCCTCCACCCGGCTGCTCATTCAGCTGCCGCATTGGGTTCAGGCCGGCGGGCCCGAGGCGCTCAAGGGGCGCCTGGCGAACGAGGCTACCCGCCGACGGCTGCGAGAGGAGATGACTCGCCACGACCCTCTTCACGGCGCGCCGCTGACCTGGGCAGACGTGCGGCTCGGCGCCTTCCAGTCCGAGGCAAACCAGCGGTGGGAGGGGCGCACGCTCGAGGACGTCAGCCGCGAGACCGACCGGGATCCGATCGAAACCCTCTGCGATCTGCTGCTCGATGAGGATCTGCGGCTCAACCAGGTCACGCCCGGACCATGGTCCGAGACGCTCCCCTACTTCGTCGCGCATCCGGTCGGGATGGTCGGCACCGACTCGACGTTCATCGGTCTGAAGCCATCGCCGCGCACGTACGGCTCCTACCCGCGGGTGCTCGGTCAGTTCGTCCGGGACGAGCGGCGGCTGAGCCTCGAAGAGGCGGTGCGCAAGATGACGTCCGCCCCGGCGGCGCGCCTCGGGCTGCGCAACCGCGGTCTGCTGCGTGACGGCTACGTGGCAGATGTCGTCATGTTCGACCCGGCCCGGGTCCGGTCAAACGCCACGTACGACGACCCACGGCAGTTCCCCGAGGGGATCGATTTCGTGATGGTCAACGGGGAGCTGGTCGTGGACGGAGGCCGACACACCGGGGCGCTTCCCGGACGCGCCCTGCACCACGGGCGCGACTAGATACCATGCGCCCGTGACCACACGGGCCCAGGCGGAGACGCCGCTTCTCCTCGCCCCCGGGACGATTGCCCCGGGGCGCGCTCGTCTCGCCCTTCCGCTCCGCCGCGAGGGGCCCGAGAAGCTGACCGGCCTGGCGAAGTACGCGGATGACCTCGTCTTTCCGGGGGCCTGGTATGGGGCCACGATCCGCTCCACGGAGCCGCACGCCCGCCTGCGAAGCATCGACCTCGACCCGAGCTTCGAGTGGTCGAAGGTCGTGGTCGTCACCGCGGACGACATCCCCGGCGACAACGTCGTCAGCCTGATCCAGGACGACCAGCCGGTTCTCGTCCCCCTCGGCGGGGAGATCCAGCACCAGGCCGAGCCGGTCTGCCTCCTGGCGGCGCCGGACCGCGAGCTCCTGCGTGTGGCGAAGCGCCACGTCACGCTTCGAACGGAACGCCTGCCCGCGATGTTCGACCCGCTGCTGTCCGACCACGAGTTCGCCCATTTCGAGCTGGCGAAGGGCGACATCGAGTCCGGCCTGGCGGCGGCCGACATCGTGATCGAGGGCGAGTACCGGGTCGGCCACCAGGAGCAGCTCTACATCGAGAACCAGGCCATGATCGCAGTCCCACGCCCAGACGGCGGGATCGAGATCCACGGCTCGATGCAATGCCCGTACTACATCCACGGCGCGCTGAAGCGGGCGCTGAACCTGACCGATGCGCAGGCGGTGGTCATCCAGGCGGAGACCGGCGGCGGATTCGGCGGCAAGGAGGAATATCCCTCGATCATTGCTCTCCACGCCGCGCTGCTGGCCCAGCGGGTCGGCAAACCGGTGCGGATGATCTACGACCGTCACGAGGACATCAGCGCCACGACGAAACGGCATCCGGCGTGGATCCGGCACCGGACCGGCGTCACGCGGGACGGGCAGCTGGTGGCCCAGGACATCGAGGTCGTGATGGATGGCGGAGCCTACGTGACCCTCACCCCGGTCGTCCTCAGCCGCGGGACGATCCATGCCGCGGGCCCGTACGAGTGCCCGAACGTCCGGATCCGCGGGCGCGCGATGCGTACGAACACTCCGCCCAACGGCGCGTTCCGCGGCTTTGGCGCGCCGCAGACCGAGTTCGCGGCCGAGACCCAGGTCAACCGCGTCGCCGAGCAGCTCCATCTCTCCCCACTCGCGCTGCGCCGCAGCTGGGTGTACCGCGAGGGGGGGGTCACGCCCACCGGCCAGGTCCTCCGCGAGAGCGTGGCCGGGCTCGAGGTCCTGGAGGCTGCCGCGCAGGCCAGCGAGTACGAGGGCGTGGCCACCCACACCCGGAAGGCGCGAGAGCAGCGTGGCGCGGATGCCCGCACGGCCCGTGGGATCGGCCTCGCCCTGGCCTGGCACGGAGCAGGGTTCACCGGGTCGGGCGAGGTCCACCTCGCCAGCATCGCTTCGCTCGAGCTCACCTCGGACGGCAAGATCCGGATCCTCACCGCCTCGACCGAGATGGGCCAGGGGACGAAGACGATCTTCCCCCAGCTCGTGGCCGAGACCCTGGGCGTGGACGTGGAGGCAGTCGAAATCGCGCCGCAGGACACCTCCATCGTCCCCGACTCCGGCCCAACCGTCGCCTCACGCACCGCCATGGTGGTGGGTGGGCTGCTGATCAAGGCCGCCCAGCGGATGAAGGCCCAGGTCGAGGATGGGACGGGCGGCTCGTTCACGGACACGTATCGGTCCTACGCCAGGGACCACGGCAGCCTTCGCGTGGACGAGCAGTTCACCCCCTATCCCGGCGTGCAGTTCGACGACGCGACGTACACCGGGGACGCGTACCCGTGCTTCGGCTGGGCTGCCGCCGTGGCGGAGGTGGAGATCGACCTCGACACCGGCGAGGTGTCCGTCACAGACGTCGTCAGCGCCGACGAGATCGGCCGCGTGATCCACCAGGTCCTGGCCGAGGGCCAGGTCGAGGGCGGCTCGCTGCAGGCGGTCGGCTACGCCACGATCGAGGAGCTGAAGCTGGTCGACGGCCGCTACCAGAACGATCGACTGGCCACCTACCTCATCCCGACCGCGATGGACGCGCCGCGGATCACCTCGCTCCTGCTGGAGCACCCGTACAGCGGCGCGCCGCACGGGGCGAAGGGCGTCGGCGAGCTCCCGATGGACGTCGTCGCCCCCGCGGTCGTTGCCGCCATCCACGACGCGACCGGGCATTGGATCATGGACCTGCCTGCGACCTCCGAGCGCGTGCTGGCGGCGCTGACCGGTTCGACGCCGCCCGCACCGCCCGGGATCAGCAGCGAGCGCCCGGCATGACGTACCGCCTGACCGTGAACGGCGTCACGTCGGAGGTCGAGGCGCCGGGCATGCGGCGCCTGCTCGACGTCCTGCGCGAAGACCTCGGCCTGACCGGCACCAAGGAAGGCTGTGGCGAGGGCGAATGCGGCGCGTGCTCGGTCCTGCTCGACGGCGCGGTGGTCGACGCCTGCCTCGTCCCGCTGTGCCAGGCTGACGGCGCCGCCGTGGAAACCGTCGAGGGCCTCGG
>DASTEQ010000033.1:0-12288 GCA_035709505.1 Candidatus Limnocylindria bacterium | reverse complement strand
CGGTTGTATGTGGAGCCTGTCAAGCCGGCTCAGTCCCGCTGGGGCTAGCTCGGGAGCAGGTCCTTCATCTGCCTGGCGATGAAGGCCGCCGCCCGCCGAGGGCTCAGGCGGTACAGGCGATCCATCAGCTTCGCGTCGCTGCCGACCATGACCCGGTAGGCGTTGCGCTCCATGCCGTCGAGGATCATCCGCGCCGCCCTGTCGGCTGCGAGCACACGGCTGGCCATCTTCTCCGCGTCTGCGCTGGACACGGGGATGTCGACGCCGGAGTTGGCCGTGATGTTCGTCGCCACCGCGCCCGGGAAGACGACGGTTACGTGCACGTTCGTGCCTGCACACTCGGAGTGGAGGCCCTCGGTGAACAGCTTCACCGCGGCCTTGGAGGCGCCATACACCGTCTGGCCCGGGACCGGGAGGAAGCCGCCCATGCTCGACACGTTCACGATGTGGCCCTCCGGCCGCGCCAGCAGGTGGGGGAGGAAGGTCTTCGTCATGTACAGCGTCCCGAGCCAGTTGACGGCGAAGACCCGCTCGATCGCCGGGTAGTCGAGGTCCTTCAGGCGCACGAAGGGCTGGATGATCCCCGCGCAGTGGATCACGCCATCTACCGCGCCGAACCGGGCGATCACCGCACCCGGAAGTGCCTCGACGGCGCCCCGGTCGGCCACGTTCAGGACGTGGGTCGAGAGCCGGTCGCCAGCGGCGGCGAGGCTCGCCGTCTCGGCCAGGGTCGTCGGGTTGATGTCGCTCGCGGCCACCCGGGCGCCTCGGCGCAGCGCCTCCAGCGCCACTTCCCGCCCGATGCCGCTCCCGGCACCGGTGATCACGAGGACCCGGTCAGCGATCTTCACGGGACGAGCATACGGCGATGACCGCCAGGTCCTCACCGACCGGAAGCCCCGATTCGAAGGGGCCATTCGGCTCTGCGCTATCGGTCGACCGGCAGATGGCTCGCCGGGCTCGCCGACCCATTGTGGATTTCGATATCGCGGTCAGGAGATCACGCCATGGCAACCACGCTCACCCTCGCTCGTCCCCGGGAGGCGGCTCGCGCCGACCGATGGGGCGCAGGCCTGTCACTGTTCCTGCTCGCCGCCCAGTTCATGACCGTGATCATGCTTGCGGCCTCGATCGCCCCCGGGTACGACTTTGCGGGTGGGGCCATCAGCGACCTCGGGGTCGTCCCCGAGACCGCGACCCTGTTCAATGCGTCGCTGGTCGTGGTGGGTGTGCTGAACCTCGTCGGTGGGTTTCTCTTCTACCGAACACACCGTCGGGTCTGGATCCTGGCCATCTTCGTGCTCGCCGGGCTCGGTGCCGCTGGCGCCGGCCTGGTGCCGCTCAACGCCAGCGACCTGCATGGGCTGTTCGCGCTCCTCGCCTTCCTCTTCTTCAACCTCGAGGCGCTCGCCTGCGCCTCGGTCGTCCACGGACCGATGCGGTGGGTCTCAGCGCTGGCCGGCATCGTCGGCCTGGCGTTCGTGGTGCTCATGGTCATCGGTGACGGCGGGAACCCGGGCGTGTTCGGGCCGATTGGGCACGGGGGAGCGGAGCGGATGATCGTCTATCCGCCGATGCTCTGGATGATGGCCTTCGGCGGGTATCTCCTCGCTCCTCCGGCGGATCTGGAGCGGTAACCGGGCCGGTTGCCCCGAATGATCCGACGCCGGCCGACTACCATCGGCAGGTGACCCTGCGACCCGAAAACGCGAACTCCGACTCGTTCGTCCACCTCCACGTCCACTCGGAGTTCAGCCTGCTGGACGGGATGTCGCGGCTGTCCGAGCTCACCGCCAGGGTCGCGGAGCTGGGGATGCCGGCAGTCGCGCTCACCGACCACGGGGCGCTGTATGGCGCGGTCGCCTTCTATCGCGCGGCGATGAATGCCGGGGTCAAGCCGATCATCGGCGTCGAGACCTACGTCGCTCCGCGGGGCCATACCGAGCGAGACCCGCGACTGGACGCCAACCCCAGCCACCTCATCCTGCTGGCCCGGAACGCGACCGGCTACCGGAACCTCCTTGCCCTGGTCACCAAGGCGCATCTCGACGGGTACTACTACAAGCCGCGGATCGACAAGGAGCTGCTCGCGCAGCATGCCGAGGGGTTGATCGGTACGTCGGCGTGCCTCGGCGGGGAGGTGTTGAAGAAGCTGGCGGAAGGGGACGAGCGGGGAGCTCGCCAGGCGGCGGACGACTATCGGTCCATCCTGGGCGCGGGCAACTTCTTCGTAGAAGTCCAGGACCATGGCCTGACCGAGCAGCGGATGCTCCACCCCAAGCTCGTGGACCTCGCGCGGGACCTCGACCTGCCGTTGCTCGCGACCAACGACACGCACTACACCCGACCGGAGCAGGCCGAAGCGCATGATCTCCTGCTCTGCATCCAGACTGGAAGCAACCTCGACACGCCGAACCGGCTCCGCTTCGACACGACCGAGTTCGCGATCAAGCCGGCCGACGAGATGCGGCGCCTGTTCAACGGGGAGCTGCCCGAGGCCTTCGATAACACCCTGCGGGTCGCGGAGATGGTGGACGTCACGCTCGAGTTCGACCGCCTGCGACTGCCGGATTTCCCGGTGCCGGAGGGCGAGACGGCGGCCACCTGGCTGCGCCGCGAATGCGAGCGCGGCCTCGCTGATCGGTATGGCGAAGTCACCCCGGCCATCCGCGAACGACTCGAGTACGAGCTGGGGATCATCGACCGGATGGGGTATTCGGCCTACTTCCTGATCGTGGCCGATTTCACCCGATTTGCCCGAGAGCAGGGGATCATGACCACCTGCCGGGGATCGGCGCCGGGGAGCATCGTGACCTACTCGCTGGGCATCACGCCGGTGGACCCGCTGGCCTACGGCCTCCCGTTCGAGCGATTCCTCAACCCGGACCGGGTGACCCTGCCGGACATCGACATCGACTTCCAGGACAGCCGGCGGGGGGAAGTCATCGACTACGTCACCCGCAAGTACGGCGCCGACCGGGTGGCGCAGATCATCACCTTCGGCACGCTGGGTGCGAAGGCCGCCATCCGCGATACGGGCAGGGCGATGGGCCTCACCTACGCCGAGGCGGACCGGGTGGCCAAGGCGGTGCCCAACGAGCTGAACATCAGCCTCGAGCGGGCGATCGAGACGTCACCGCAGCTCCGCGAGCAGATGGCCGCGGACGAGCGGGTGGAGCGGCTGATCGGGACCGCGCGCCAGCTGGAGGGGATCGCCCGACACGCGTCAACCCACGCGGCCGGGATCGTCATCAGCCGCGAACCTCTGACCGAGATCATGCCCCTCCAGCGCGCGACCGACGGCGAGACGACGATGACCCAGTTCGAGATGCATGCCTGCGAGCAGCTCGGCCTGCTGAAGTTCGACTTCCTCGGGCTCATCAACCTCACCATCCTGGCCGATGCGGTTGATCTCATCCGCCGTCACCGCGGGGTGGAGATCGACGTCGACAATCTTCCCCTCGATGACACGAGGACGTTCGAGCTGCTGTCCACCGGGGAGACGACCGGCATCTTCCAGCTCGAGGGGTCGGGAATGCGCCGCTACGTCAAGGACCTGCGCCCGACCGAGCTCCGCGACCTGGCGGCGATGGTCGCCCTTTTCCGCCCCGGACCGATGGCCAACATCCCCGCCTATATCCGCCGCAAGCACGGCGAGGAGGAGGTCACCTACCTCCACCCCGCCCTGGAGCCGGCCCTGCGCGAGACCTACGGGATCTTCGTGTACCAGGAGGACATCATGACCGCGGCCATCGCGATGGCCGACTACACCGGACCGGAAGCCGACAACCTGTGCTACGCGATCCGGAAGAAGAACGCGCAGGTCCTCCGCGAGCACGAGGCGAAGTTCAAGGCCGGGGCGAAGAAGAAGGGCATCCCGCCGGCGGTGGTGGACCAGGTCTTCGCCGCCTTCGAGCCGTTCGCCCGGTACGGGTTCAACAAGGCACACGCCACGTGCTACGGGCTGATCGCCTATCAGACCGCCTACTTGAAGGCCAACTACCCGGTGGAGTTCATGACCGCGGTTCTCAATGGCTTCCGCGAGCGGGCGGAGAAGGTGGCCGCGGTGGTCGCGGAGTGCCGGCGCCTCGGGATCGAGGTCCGACCGCCGGACGTCCAGCGCTCCCATGCCCTGTTCGAGGTGGAGACCGATGCCGATGACACCCGCGCCATCCGCTTCGGCTTGGCCGCGGTGAAGAACGTCGGCGAGGGCGCGGTCGAGAGCATCGTCGCCGCCCGGGAAGCGGCCACGGACGGTGGTCCGTTCACCTCGCTCGACGACCTGTGCCGGCGGGTGGATCCGCAGCGGGTCAACAAGCGCGTGTTCGAGTCGCTGATCAAGGTCAACGCGCTGGCAACGCTGGGACCGATGACCTCGCTCCTCGACCGGATCGACGCCGCGCTCGACGCCGCGGCCCGCCACCATCGTGACGTGGCCGCCGGCCAGTCCACGATGTTCGACCTGTTTGCCGTGCCGATGGGCCTCGAGCTGACCCCGGCGGATGAAGCGTCGGCCGACGGCACCCGGGGCGAGATCTCCCGTCGCGAGCGCCTGCGCTGGGAGAAGGAGCTGCTCGGGCTGTACCTGACCGAGCATCCCCTCGGCGACATCGCCGATCAGCTGCCCGAGTACGTGACCGCCTACACCGGGGAGTTGGGGGAGGAGTCGGACCAGGCCCGGGTCACGCTTGGGGGAATCATCCAGAGCGCGCGACGAGTGATCACCCGCGCCGGTTCGACGATGCTCGTCGTCCAGCTGGAAGACCTCCAGGGCAGCGTTGAGGTCGTCGTCTTCCCGAAGGTCTTCACCGACACGGCCAACGCGTGGGCCGAGGACGCGGTCGTGCTGGTCAGCGGGCGCGTCGACCACCGGGACGAGGAGGCGAAGCTCCTGTGCGACGTCGTCCACGCCTGGGACGACGCGGCACGCCTCGGTCCGGCCGCATACGCGGCCGAACGGGACCGACTGACCCGCGGCCGAGGCGGCCCGCGTCCATCTGTGGCCGCAGCCACCACACCGGCGGCCGGCGGCCCCGCCCCGGGCGGCACGGTCGTCCCGCTGGTCCGTCCGCGGGGCGCCGAGCCGCAGAGCGTCGCGACAGCTTCCGGCCCTGGAGCGCAAGCCGGCCCGGCCGATGAGGACTCCGACGATGCGCCCCCGCCGACGGACGCTCGCCCGATTCCTGCCGTTGCCGAGGGAGCGGCCGGCTCCCTGTGGATCTCGTTCGGGGCGGACCTGCCCGCTGACAGCCTGCTCGATGCCATCGAGTCGGTGACGTCGATCGTCAAGCAGCGCCCCGGAGCCCTCCCTGTGGTGCTGGCCGTGCCGGTCGCGGGCGCCACGCGCCAGGTCCGGCTGCCGCAGGCGACCGGTTGGGACGAGGAGATCGAGGCGGTGCTGCGTCGCGAAGTGACCGACGCGCTCAGCGTGGAGCGGAGGCCCGAACCGACAGGTCCATCGGTATCATCAGGAGCGTGACGGCGACCCGTTCGCCATGACCCAGCAGATCCGCCGGGCCGTGACCGGCCTCCGCGATCGGCTCACGGTCGCGGGCCCTTCCGCCGACATCGGCGCGGACATGTCGCTGGCGCTGCCGCCGGACGAGTTCGATGTCCCACCGGAGCCGATGGGGCCGGTGGCAATCACGATCCGAGTGGCGGCGGTGGTCGTCGCGGTCGTGCTCGTTCTCGGCTTCCTGTGGCTCCTCCGCGGCCTCGTCCTGAACGTGTTCCTGGCCCTCCTCTTCGCGGCCGGCCTGCTCGGCGCCGCGCGCCGGTTCGAGAAGCGCATGTCGCGGCCGGCCGCCGCCATCTCGGTCAACGTGGTCGCGATCGGGACCGTGATCGTCATCATCCTGCTCGCGGCCCGCCCGGCCCTGGCAGCCATCGGATCGCTCGTGGCGGCGATTCCCGGAATCGTCGAAACGTTTTCTGGGTGGCTCGAGGGCCTGCTGGGGAGCGAGGCCTACGACCAGCTCTTCCCGGGCGAGGTGGACCTCTCGTTCCTCCTCGGCGGAATCCTGAATCTCACCGTGTCGACCATCGCGGTCATCGCCAACGTCGTGGTCATCGTGATCATCGAGGTCTTCCTGCTCATCGAGCGACGCCACCTGTTGAATGGGGTGCTCGAGTTCATGGATACCGAGGACCGTCCAGCGACTCGCTACATCCTGACAACCGGTATCGACAGCCTGGGCAAGTACCTCCGCGGGCTGTTCATCTCGATGGCCTTCATCGGCGTCGCCACCACGGTGGGGATGTGGCTGATCGGGATTCCGTACGCGATACCGATGGGCATCATCGCCTTCTTTACTGCGGCCATCCCGTACATCGGTGGGCTGTTCGCGCTGGTGCCCATCCTGATCATCGCCGGCGTCGAGGTGGGCCCCGGTGCGGTGCTGCTGATGATCGGCTGGCAGGTCATCATCCAGCAGATTGAAGGGTCGGTCATCACGCCCACCGTCCAGGGCAAGGCGATCGACGTCTCGCCGCTGGTCGTCATGCTCGGCGTGACGGCCGGGATCACGCTCGGCGGCCTGGTCGGCGGCATCATCGCCATCCCCATCGCCGCCCTCATTGGTGTCGGGCTGCGAGGCGTGGTCATCCCCATGCGACGACGGGCCGAGGCACGCGAACAGGCTCGGCGCGCGGCGTACCTGGCCCGCAAGGCGGAAGCCGAGACGCCGGCTCCAGATCCCGCCTAGCCGGCTTCCGGTCCCGTCGGGAGCGGCTGCCTCGGTATCATCGGTCTCGTGAGCGCAGCGAAGGCATCAGCCAAGCGGGGAGACGAGCTGACGGCCGCCATCCTGAGAAACCTGCGCCAGTACCCCAATCGCGAGCTCGACCTCGACGCGCTCGCCGCGCAGCGTGGCATCGACCCCGTCGAGCTCCAGCTCTGGGTCGAGCGTCTCCATCAGCGTCGCTTCCTGATCGCCCCGTTCATCGAGCCCGGTCGTGCCGGCGGCGCAAAGCTCACGCAAGTCGGCCTCCGCTGGCTCATCGCGCACGAGGGCGGGAAGCCGCGAGACACCCCGGTCGCGTTCAAGCCGGCAACCGACCGCGTCCGATCCGAGGACGAGGCCGAGCGCCTGCCACGAGCCGAGGTATACGGCGTGCGGCGGTGACCGCCCCGAGCGGGAGCCCGGTGGTCGCCTCGGTTGCCCTCCACGCGGGCGTCAGCGAGCGTTAGGCAGACAGGAATCGTCTCAGGAACTGGCGGCACCGATCGTCGTCGGGGTCGTTGAGGATCTTCTCGGGCGGCCCTTCCTCAATGACGCGCCCTTCCTCGAGGAACACGACTCGATCGGCCGCCTCGCGGGCGAAGTGGAGCTCGTGGGTGACCACGATCATCGTCGAACCCTCGTGAGCCAGCTCTTCCATGACCTTGAGCACCTCACCGATGAGGTCCGGGTCAAGGGCGCTCGTCGGCTCGTCAAAGAGCAGGACCTTGGGCTCCATGCAGAGGGCCCGCGCGATGGCCACCCGCTGTTTCTGTCCGCCGGACAGGCGGGCTGGGTACTCGTCGCGCTTCTCGGCCAGCCCGACCTTGGCGAGATAGGCCTCGGCCCGTTCGACGGCCTCCGCGCGAGGCACCTTCAGGACCCGCGTCGGGGCCTCGATGAGATTCTGGAGCACGCTCATGTGCGGGAAGAGGTTGAAGTCCTGGAACACCATGCCGGCCTGGATGCGGATCTGACGGATCTGTTCCAGATGGGCCTTGTCCCGGCTGTGAAGCGGATCCGCCTCGACCCGCACACCTTCGATCTCGACCGACCCGGCCGAGGGCTCCTCCAGGAAGTTCACGCAGCGCAGGAACGTCGTCTTGCCACTGCCGGAGCGGCCGATGAGCATGACCGCCTCGCCCCTTCGAACCTCCATGTCCATGCCCCGCAGGACGTGGTTGCGCCCGTAATACTTCTCGATCCGCTCCGCGCGGACGATGGGGTCGCCGAGGTGCGGCGCATCGATCGGGTGGCTGATCGGGGTGTGCCCCTCCACGCCGGTCATCGGTCACCTCGGGCCATGCGCAGCTCCAACCGCTGCTGGAAGTAGCTGAAGATGATGGTCAGGAGCCAGTACACGGCCGCCGCAATGACGAGCGCCTCCAGGCTCCGGAAGTTCTGCCGCCCGACGAGCTGCGAGCGGAACAAGAGCTCCTCGACGGCGAGGATCGACACCAGCGACGAGTCTTTCAGCATGGCGACGAAGTCGTTGCCGATGGCCGGAATGACGATCCGGAAGGCCTGCGGCATGACGATCCGCCACATCACCAGTCGCTCGGTGAGGCCGAGCGACTGGGCGGCTTCGCGCTGGCCTCTCGGCACGGCCTGGATGCCCGCTCGAAAGACCTCGGTCATGTACGCGCCATAGTTGAAGCTCAGGGCGATGATCCCCGAAGGAATGGCGGCGAGCACGATGCCGAGCTGTGGCAGGGCGAGATAAATGAAGTAGATCTGCACGATCAGCGGCGTGCCCCGGACGAGTGACACGTACAGCGAGGCGATGCCGTTGATGTATGGGTTGCGCGACAGTCGCCCGATGGCCCCGATCAAGGCGAGGATCGTGGCGAACACGATCGACACCGCAGACACGAAGACCGTGAGCCCGGCCCCACCGATGATGAACGGCCCCCACTCGGCGATGAAGGCGGTGTCGATGTTCCCGGTGAAGTACAGGCCGGCCAGGAGCAGGCCGATCAGGCCGGCCCAGGTGGCGAAGAACTTCAGACGGAAGATCGACCGATAACGTGCCTGGCTCTCCTCGATCTGGGCGAGAAGCGAGCCGGGCTGGGGAATCTCAGCGACGGTCACGATGAGCCTCCAAAAAGCAGGGGCGGGGACTCTTGCGAGTCCCCGCCCCGGTCGTTACCGCTGCCGACCGTCAGTCGGCGGCAGCTTCCTGGCTGAAGTCCGTGCCGAACCACTCTTCGCTGAGAGCGGTCAGCGTTCCATCGGCGTGCATCTCGCCGATGATCTGATCGATCTCGTACAGCAGGGCGGCATGCTCGGGCCCAGCCTTGTCGATCGCCACGGACAGCGGCTCGTTGAAGACCGGCTCCCCGATCTTCACGATCGGTAGGCCACCTTCGACGGCCCCATCGATCACCGTGCCCGAGGTCATCAGGAGGTCGAACTCGGTTCGACCGGCCTCGATATCCTCGATGCAGTTCTGATCGGTCGGACGAGTAATCGCCTCGACGTCGTCGGGGATTGTGAACTCCAGGTCATCGAGGCTGGTCACGCCGGAGCGCTCGCTGGCAGCCAGGTATGCCGGGGTGTAGTAGTACGGCTGCGTGAAGCTGAACAGCTCCTTGCGCCCGGTCGTGATGGTCATCGAACCCACGCTGATGTCCCAGCGTTCGTTCCAGTTGCCGGCGGTGATGATGTCCCAGTCCTGGTGCTGGAACTCCGCTTCGACGCCGAGCCGCTCCGCGATCTCGGTCCCGACGTCGATATCGAACCCGACCCACGAGCCATCGGGCTCCCGGAACGACTGGGGCTCATAGTTGGCATCGGTGGAGATCCGGAGCACGCCAGCTTCTTGGACGCTCTCCAGGAGGTCACCCGCGGCGTCCGCCTGCTCGATGGGGTCCTGGGCGTCTGGCTGGTCTTCGGACCCGGTCAGGTAGGCAAAGTAGGTCGTGGCCTCGCCGACACAGACCGCGGCCGGAACGGCGCCGGCCTGCTGGCACGCGGCGAGGATGAGGAGACCGGCCAGCAGGGCCGTCCCGCGACGAATGGTGGTCATGAGCCCTCCTTCGGGGCGCTTGCCGTCGGGCAGGACGGCGCGCCGATCTGTCCGTTCTGTGTACCACGGTGGCCGTCCGCCGACAAGGCTTCTGACGCATCCCCGCTGCTAGCATCCGGCCGATGAGTGCCCTCGCCGGCCGCCCGCTGCTCGTCTTCGGCCTGATCGTCGCGATCGGGATCGGGGTCTGGGTCGCGGCGACGCTCCTCATCGAGCGCGATCCCACGTTCGTCCGCGAACGGGCCTGTCCGGAAAGCTCGTTCAGCTGCGTCACGCTCAACGTCCCACGCGATCACTCGGAGTTGGGCGGTGAGACGTGGGAGGTCACCTTCGCCATCCAGCGGGCCCTGAGCGGGACCCGCGACGGGGTGCTGATCTACGCAACCGGTGGCCCAGGCACATCCGGCATCGCGGTAGCTGAGGACTACACGACGTACTTCGACCCCGAGGTCCCCGAGCGCTACGACATCGTCTTCTTCGACCAGCGCGGCATCGGACTGTCCCAGCCGCTGCAGTGCCCGAAGTCCTCGCTCGTCTGGTACACGACGCCCGAGATCCCGACCGGCACGGCGGCCGAGGCTGAGGCCTTTCGCGCCGCCACCGAGGAGTACGTCGTCGACTGTGTGACGGAGTCCGGGGTCGACCCGGGCGACCTCGACCTGTATGCCACGTCCCAGGCGGTGGAGGACCTCGAAGCCTTCCTGACGTGGCATGGCGCCGACCAGGTCGTCCTCTTCGGCGAGAGCTACGGCACCCAGTACATGCAGGCGTATGCGGGCGCCCACCCGGAGCGGGTAGCCGCCCTGCTGATCGACGGTCCGATCGACCTGACCGTGGACGGGCACGACTACTACGCCGAGGCCACCGAGGCCTCGGCCGCCGTCCTCGCCGACGTCCTCGGCGCCTGCACCGACGACCCGGCCTGCCGCGCCGACGTTGCCGGAGGAGACGCGCTGGACGCGTACGACCGGCTGGTCGAGGACCTGCGAGATGGACCGATGAGCTTCGACTTCGTGACCGCTGACGGCGCCGTCGAACGCCGGTCGTTCGGGTTGAACGATCTCGAGACCGCCGCGAGCAGCTGGCTGACGCCGTCGACCGACCGGATGTTCCTCCAGCGGGCCGTGGCCCAGGCCTCACGGGGCCAGCTGCTGCCCATGGCCCGGCTGCTGTACGGCGCGCTGGGGCAGGACCCGGAGACCGAGGATGCGGTGATCGACCCGACCTGGTCGGACGCGCTGTACTTCGCGGTCGACTGCGCCGACTACGCGTTCGGCTCCGGCACCGCCGACGCGCGGGCCGACGCGTACTTTGCCGCGGCTGAAGCGGCCGGGGTGCCTGACATGCGGCTGGGGAGCGGCTATTTCCTCGACCTGCCGTGCGCCTACTGGCCGGCCCACGGGCCGGGTGCCCGCCCCGCCTACCTCGGCGATACGCCCTACCCGGTCATCATCCTTGGCTCAACCTGGGACCCGTATACCCCCTACGCCAACGCCGAGCGGCTGGCCGCGCACCTGGACAACTCCCACCTGATCACTCAGCCCGGTGGCCCCCACGTCATCTCGTACCGCGGGGAGGCGTGCCCCGACGAGCTCCTCGACGCCTTCCTGCTGGACGGGACGCTTCCCGACAGCCGGAAGGTGGACTGCGATTTCATCGGCGTGGATCCGTACGTTCCGATTCCGGCGGCATCGGTCGACGACTACGACTCGACCGTGGAGGCCCTCGGCGCGGTGGATGACGAGATCAATCACTCGCCGGATTGGTGGTACTGGGATGGGGTCGACCCGTTGACCGTCGGATGCCTGTACGGTGGGCACGTGAGCTACTTCATGGCGAGCACCGGGTACGAAGTCGAGATCGATGACTGCGCGTTCAGCCGCGGCCTCACCCTCACCGGCGGAGCCGTCATCCACGAAGATTTCAGCTTCACGATGGACGTGCGGACCGAGGAGGGCAGCACCCTGACCTACGAGCGCACGGCTGCAGGGGACCGCACCGCAAGCGGAGAGCTGCCGTGACGGCCATGCCGCCCGCATCGGTCGCGCGCACATCGGTCCCGTTGGCCCGGGCGGCGACCATTCCATCGCGCTACTACCTCGATCCCGCCGTGCTCGATGCCGAAAAGGATCGGGTCTTCTCGCGCACGTGGCAGCTGGTGGCGCGGACGGAGGACCTGACCCGGATCGGCGATTTCGTGCCGGCAACGATCGTCGACGAGCCGATCGTCGTCACCCACGGTCTCGACGGGGAGCTGCGCGGGTTCTACAACGTCTGCCGCCACCGGGCGGGGCAAGTGGCCCTGGCCAAGGGCAATCGGAAGAGTCTCCAATGCCGCTACCACGGCTGGACCTACGGGCTCGACGGAACGCTGCGGGCATGCCCGGAGATGGAGGCGACCGAGGACTTCCGCAAGGAGGACTTCGGGCTGGTTCCCATCCGGGTGGAGCGGTGGGGACCGTTCGTCTTCGCCAACCTGGACCCGGACGCGCCGCCGCTCGGTGACGTGCTGGGGGCGATCCCGGAGGAGGTGGCCGCGGC